>NZ_JBFUBW010000031.1:0-89023 GCF_056405555.1 Variovorax sp. P1_G12
CGGCTGCCCTGCGCTGCTCGCGGTACGCGGGGTCTCGCTCAAACTCGCTCCGCTGCGCTCCACTCAAACAGTCGCGAGCCCTGATCCGCGCACCGCTGCGCTGCTCGGCGGTGCCTCAACGGCCGGCCCAGGGCATACCGCCCACCGCCGTGGACACGCTGGGGTTGCATTGCGACGCTGGAGGCGCAGCTGGCCGTTGAACACCCCGAAGCCCGGCATGCGGTGCGGGACGGGCGATCCCCTCTGCGCCGCTGAGGAGCGCAGCTTCAGGCGGATAAGGGCCGCGCGTGTTTGAGCGCAGCGAGTTTGCGCGGACCCCGCCTGAAGCGAGCACCGCAAGGCAGCCCGAAGGGCCGGCGCAGTGGGGTCGCTCGGCCCGTACCGCGTGACGGGCGCTCTTCCAAGGGACAAGGCAGACCCAACGCGCCTAGTTCATCCCCTCGATCGCCTCCCGCATGCACCGCGTGATGCTCCGCACCGCGACCGAATCCGGCCGCCCGGCGAAGCGCAGCGCGCGGATCGGCACCGGGATATGGGGCTCCAGCGTCAGCACGTCGACCTTGTCCCGATCGGCCGAGCTCGCGGTGCAGCCGTCGACCAGCGCCACGCCCAGCCCGTGATGCGCCATCGCCAGCGCCGCGTGATAGGTCTGCACCGTCACCACCGCCTGGAAGCCGACGCCAGCCTGCCGGCAGGCCTGGCTCAGGCTGGTGCCGACAGGGTCGCGGCTGTCGAGGCCGACCACCGGCAGCTTCACGAGGTCGTGCAGCGCCACCGAGCCGTTGCGCAGCAGCGGCTGCGGCAGCATGCCCTTGGGCGCGATGCAGACCATGCGGCTGTCGGCCAGTTCCTCCTGCGTCAGCGAGGGGTGCACCGCCGGGCTGAACGCGAACCCCACGTCGGCTTCCTGCAGCAGCAGCGCCGACATGATCTGCGGCGAATGCAGCGACTCGACCGTCACCGCGATCGCCGGATGCTGCTCGCGAAATCGCTTGAGCGCGCGCGGCAGCACCTCGTAGCTGAGCGCGAGCACGCTCAGGATGCGCAGTTCGCCCGCCTCGCTGGCGGTGCGCAGATTGGCGGCGAGACGCTGCACCTCGTCGAGTTGCGCAAACAGCCGCTCGATGTGCGGATACAGCGTCAGCGCCTCGGTGGTCGGCGCGAGCCTGCCCTTGGCGCGCTGGAACAGCGGGAAGCCGAGCTGGATCTCGGCATGCTGCAGGGTCCGGCTGACCGCCGGCTGCGTGATGTTGATCAGCCGCGCCGCCGCGCTCACGCTGCCCGTGAGCATGATCGCGTTGAAGACCTCGATGTGGCGCAGGCGCATGGAATCAGGCCTGCGCCCCCTCGGGCGGCAGCGACGACACGAAGTGCGGCGCGTGGGGGCTTTTCACCTCAGGGCGCCGGACGTCCGACCTTGCCGCGCGAGATGTCCATGATCAACTGCGCCGAGAGGTACAGCCGCGGCTCGATCGAATCGACCAGCACGTACTCGGCATCGGCCGAATGGGCGCCGAAGCCCTGCAGGCCGAAGCGCTCGACCACCGCCGCCTTGGTCTTCAGTGCCGCGAAGGCGGCATCGGTGCCGCCGCCGGCGACCTTGTCGTCCGCGCCGAGCTCGCGGCCCAGCTCCTTGTAGATCTGCTGCGCATGCAGCGCCAGCGCGCGCGAGGCGTCGGTGGCCTCGAGCGGCGGGCGGCGGCGCTCGAACTTCATCTCGACCTTGGCCTGCGGCACCAGCTGCTTCTTGACGCGCTCCTGGATCTGCTGCTCGATGCGGTCGTAGTCGCTGACCTTCAGCACCCGCACGTCGGCACCGGCCGTGGCGCTGGCCGGGATCACGTTGCGGTTGCTGCCCGCGCGCGAGATGGTCCAGTTCATCTTGAGCCCCGTCGCCGGATCGGACAGGTCGCGCATCTGCAGGATCTGGTGCGACAGCTCGTACAGCGCATTCACGCCCTGCTCCGGCGCCGAGCCCGCATGCGAGGCCTTGCCCGTGACATGCAGCGTGACCGAGGCGATGCCCGCGGTGGCCAGCGAGAGCTTGTCGCCCTGGACCGGGGCGCCTTCGTACGACAGCACGACGTCGTGCTCGCCGCCCAGCTTCGTGATCAGCTGACGGCCGCCGGGCGAACTGATCTCCTCGTCGCCGTTGATCAGCACCGTGAGCGTGCCGTACTCCTTGAAGTCCATCGCCTTCAGCAGCGCCAGCGTATGGGCGATCACCGCGATGCCCTGCTTGTCGTCGGCGATGCCCAGGCCATAGGCCTTGTCGCCCTCGACGCGGAAGGGCTGCTTGTTCAGCATGCCGATCTGGTAGACCGTGTCCATGTGGGCGATGAGCATGATCTTCTTCGTGCCCGTGCCCTTGAAAGTCGCGCGCACGACCTTGCCGATCTTCTCGGGCGTGTCTTCCATGCGGTAGGCCTCGGCCGAGGGATCGATCAGCTCGACCTGGCCGCCGAGCGCGCGGAACTTGTCGGCGATCAGGTTGGCGATCTTGTCGAGGCCCTCGAGGTCGCGGCTGCCCGATTCGATCGAGACCAGCTGGTTCAGCGTCTCGAGCAGCGCGGGCTTTTCCTTGGCAGCGAGCGTGGCGATGCGTTCGTCGGGGGCGGCCGACGCAACGGTACAGGCGGCGACGAGCGCAACGAGGGCGAAGCCCCCGCGCATCAAAGCGGTTGCAGTCTTCATTTGATTCTCAGGTCTCCCAAAAAAAACATCTCCAGAAACACCGCGGAACCGGCTTTGCCGGGCCGCTGGTGTTGCCCCCGGTAGGGGGTGGGCGGGCTACACGAAGTGAGCCCAACCTGGGGGCGAGCCAAATCTAATGCGCTTTGTCCCAATTGGGACCAAAGCCGATTTCCGCGAGCAGCGGCACCCTGAGGTCCGCCACGCCCGCCATGAGGCGCGGGATCTCGGTGCGGACCCATTCGACTTCCGCTTCGGGCACCTCGAACACCAGTTCGTCGTGCACCTGCATGATCATCTTCGTGCCGCGCTGCTCGGCGTCGAGCACCTGCTGCACCTTGACCATGCTGAGCTTGATCAGGTCGGCCGCGGTGCCCTGCATCGGCGCGTTGATCGCGGCCCGCTCGGCGCCGCCGCGGCGCGGACCGTTGGGCGAGTTGATCTCGGGCAGGTAGAGCCGGCGGCCGAACACGGTCTCCACATAGCCCTTCTCCTTGGCCAGCGCCTTGGTCTCGTCCATGTAGACCTTCACGCCCGGATAGCGCGCGAAATAGCGCTCGATGTAGGAGGCCGCGGCCTTGGTCTCGATGCCCAGGTTGCGTGCCAGCCCGAAGCTGCTCATGCCGTAGATCAATCCGAAGTTGATGACCTTCGCATAGCGGCGCTGCTCGCTCGACACCTGATCGACCGGCACGCCGAAGACTTCGCCCGCGGTCGCGCGGTGCACGTCGATGCCCTCGGTGAAGGCGCGCAGCAGCGATTCATCGCCGCTGATGTGGGCCATGATGCGCAGCTCGATCTGCGAGTAGTCCGAGCTCGCGATCACGCGGCCGGCGGGCGCCACGAAGGCTTCGCGCACGCGCCGGCCTTCGGGCGTCCGGATCGGGATGTTCTGCAGGTTCGGGTCGTTGCTCGACAGCCGCCCGGTCACCGCCACGGCCTGCGCGTAGTGCGTGTGCACGCGGCCGCTGCGCGGGTTCGCCAGCAGGCCCAGCTTGTCGGTATAGGTGCCCTTGAGCTTGGAAAGGCCGCGATGCTCGAGGATCTTGGCGGGCAGCGGGAAGTCCTCGGCCAGCTTCTCGAGCACCTCCTCGTCGGTGCTCGGCGCGCCGCTCGGCGTCTTCTTGAGGACCGGCAGGCCGAGCTTGGTGAAGAACACTTCGCCGATCTGCTTCGGCGAGCCGAGGTTGAAGGGCTGGCCCGCGAGCTCGTAGGCCTCCTGCTCGAGCGCCATGATGCGCTTGCCGAGTTCGTTGCTCTGCGACGCCAGCGTCGGCGCGTCGATCAGCACGCCATTGCGCTCGATCCGGTAGAGCGTCTCGCTGGAGGCGATCTCCAGTTCGTAGATGAAGCGCAGCTTCTCGTCGGCCTCGAGCCGGGGCCAGAGCACGCGGTGCACGTCGAGCGTCTGGTCGGAGTCCTCGCAGGAATACTCGGCCGCCTTGTCGATCGCCACCTGGCTGAAGGAAATCTGGTGCGCGCCCTTGCCACAGAGGTCCTCGTAGTCGATGCCGCTGCGGCCCAGGTGCCGCTCGGCAAGGCTCGCCAGGCCATGCGGCTTGTGCACTTCGAGCACGTAGCTCTGCAGCATGGTGTCGTGTGCGTAGCCCTGCACCTCGATGCCGTGGTTGGCGAACACATGGCGGTCGTACTTGACGTGCTGGCCCAGCTTCTTCTTCGCGCCGTTCTCCAGCCAGGGCCGGAGCTTCGCGAGGACTTCGTCGCGCGGCAGCTGCGCCGGCGCGTCGGGGTAGTTGTGGGCCACCGGAATGTAGGCCGCCTCGCCGGGCTTGACGCTGAAGCTCAGGCCGACGATCTCGGCGCGCATCTCGTCGAGCGAGGTGGTCTCGGTGTCGATCGCGACCAGCTCGGCGTCCTCGATCTTCGCCAGCCAGGCGTCGAAAGCCTCCCAGGTCATGACCGTGTCGTAGGCCAGGTTGCTCACCTTCTCGGCGGCTTCCTGGGCGGGATCGCTGAACAGGTCGATGCCGCCTTCGGGCCCCTTGCGCTTCTTGTTCTCCTCGATCAACTCGGGCGGCACCGCATGCGACTCGAGCGACTTGACCAGGCTCTTGAAGCCGAACTGCTCGTAGAAGTCCTTGAGCGCATCGGTCTGCTGCACGCCGATGGCAATCCCCTCCAGCGCCGGCAGGCCGCTCACGTGTTCGCCGAGATCGCAGTCGGTGCGGATGGTGACGAGGCGCCGGCCCTGGGGCAGCCAGTCGAGCGCGCGGCGGAGGTTCTCGCCGGCCTGGCCCTTGACCTCGTCGGCGCGCGCGATCAGGGCCTCGAGCGAGCCGTATTCGAGCAGCCATTTGGCCGCGGTCTTCGGGCCGACCTTCTGGACGCCGGGCACGTTGTCGACGGTATCGCCCACCAGCGTCTGGTAGTCGATCATCAGCTTCGGCGGCACGCCGAATTCGGCTGTCACGCCCGCCACGTCGCGCTTCTTGCCGTTCATCGTGTCGATGATCGTGATGTGTTCGTCCACCAGCTGGCTCATGTCCTTGTCGCCGCTGGACACGATCACCTCGATGCCCTGGTCGGCGGCGGTCCGCGCCAGCGTCCCGATCACATCGTCGGCCTCGACCCCGGACACGCACAGCACCGGCCAGCCGAGCATCCGGACCACCTGGTGGATCGGCTCGACCTGGCTGCGCAGGTCGTCCGGCATCGGCGAGCGGTTGGCCTTGTAGTCTGGGTACCAGTCGTCGCGGAAGGTCTTGCCGGGCGCGTCGAAGACGCAGGCCGCGTAGTCGGCCCGCACCTCACGCCGCAGCGCCTGCATCATGTTGATCATCCCGCGGATGGCCCCGGTGGCCGGGCTGCTGTTGTCGCCCGGAACGGCGCGCAGATCGGGCATCGCGTGGAAGGCGCGATAGAGGTAGCTCGATCCGTCGACGAGCAGCAGCGTTTTCTTGTCGGTCATCGGGCCATTTTGCCGTGCCTCGCGGGCTCCCCCGGAAGGCTGAAAAGATCGGCACTTACTTCTATCTCCGGGCCGGGCGCGGACCTACAATCCCACGCATGTCCTCCTCCATGCTCCTCGTTCGCCTCGCCACGCTCGTGCTGGCCTGTGCCGCGCCCGTCGCTGTCGTTTTTGCGCAAAACCCGCAGCCGTCGGCCCCGGCGCCCGCCCAGGGACAGCAGGACCCGGACAAGGCGGCCGGCCGCCAGAACCAGAGGATCGAGCGCATCCACACCGAGGACAGCGGCGCCACCATCGACGAACTGCGCGTCGGCGGCCAGACCCAGGACATCACGGTCAAGCCCAAGAACAACGCCCCGGCCTACCAGGTCATGCCCAACGCCGAAGAACGCGTGCGCAACCAGGGCCAGTCCGACTCCAGCGCGGGCGAAGGCGGCTCGCGCGTCTGGTGGAACGTCTTCAAGTTCTGAGCGCGCAGTGGCGGTTTTCACGGAAGTCGGATTCGACGAAGCCGACGCGCTCGTCCAGCGCCTGGGTCTCGGCCCCCTGACCGCCCTCAAGGGCATCGAGGGCGGCATCGAGAACACGAACTACTTCGCCAGCACCGAGGCCGGCGAGTTCGTCCTCACCCTGTTCGAGCGCCTGGGCGCCGAACAGCTCCCCTACTACCTCTGCCTGATGAAGCACCTGGCGGCCCACGGCATCCCGGTGCCCGAGCCGCTGGCCGACCCGGACGTCGCGGCGCACAAGGGCCATCCGCTGTCGATCCCGGCCAACGCGCCCTGCGAGTTGCTGCACACGGTGGCCGGCAAGCCGGCGGCGGTGGTCCAGCGCCTGAACGGCAAGAGCGAACTGGCACCGACGGCGGCCCATTGCGCCGAACTCGGGCGGCTGCTGGCCCGCATGCATCTGGCGGGCCGCGACTACCCGCGCATCCAGCCCAACCTGCGCGGCCTGCCCTGGTGGAACGACACCGCGCCGGTGGTGCTGCCCTACCTGGAGGCCGCTCAGGCTGGACTGCTGCGCAGCGAACTGGCCTACCAGAATCACGTGGCCGAATCCTCGGCCTATGCTGCGCTGCCGCGCGGGCCGGTGCATGCCGACCTGTTCCGCGACAACGCGATGTTCGACACCCACGCCAGCGCCGACGCGCCGCGCCTCACGGGTGTCTTCGATTTCTATTTCGCCGGCGCCGACAGCTGGCTGTTCGACATCGCCGTGTGCCTCAACGACTGGGCCATCGACCTCGCCAGCGGCCGCCACGATGCCGCGCGGGCCGACGCCCTGCTGGCCGCCTACGGCACCGTGCGCCCCCTGACCGGCGCCGAGCGTGCGCTGCTGCCCGCCATGCTGCGGGCCGCGGCGCTGCGCTTCTGGATCTCGCGCCTGTGGGACTTCCACCTCCCGCGCGAGGCGAGCATGCTCAAGGCCCACGACCCGACGCACTTCGAGCGTGTGCTGCGGGAACGCGCGCACGCCTCCTTCGAATTTGCGTCCGGCGCCGATGCGCTGGCCGCCTGACCGGATCCGATGAAACTCAATCTCGTGCCCGCGCGTACCGGTGTGCTGTGGGTCCGTAGCGGGCTCAAGGCCTTCGCGAAGCAGCCGCTGGCCTTCATCTCGCTGTTCTTCTTCTTCATGGCGATGGTGTCGATCGCCTCGCAGGTGCCGTTGATCGGCGCCGCCATCGCCCTGATGCTGCTGCCCACCATGACGCTGGGCCTCATGGCGGCGACGCAGCAGGCCTCCGGGCCCGAAAAACCGCCGGCCGGCACCGTGTTCCTGGCAGCGCTCCACGCGATCCGCGCCGATGTGCGGCCGATGGCGGTGCTGGGCGCGCTCTACGCTGCGCTGTTCCTGCTGGTCATGGCGATCTCTGCGCTGGCCGACGGCGGCCAGTTCGCCCGCGTCTACCTGCTCGGCGGCCCGCTCACGCGCGAACTGGCGGAATCGACCGAATTCCAGGTCGCGCTGTGGATCGCCATGGGCCTGTACCTGCCGCTGTCGCTGGCCTTCTGGCATGCGCCCGCACTGGTGCACTGGCACCGCGTGCCGCCGGCCAAGAGCCTGTTCTTCAGCTTCGTGGCCTGCTTCAAGAATTTCGGCGCCCTCACCGTGTTCGGCCTGGCCTGGGTCGGCGTCTTCATCGGCGCCGGCATCGTGCTGAGCCTGCTCGCCAGCCTGCTGGTCGCGGTCGGCGCGATGGGCGCCGGCGAAGGCGCCGCGGCGATCGGCGGCGCCCTGATGATCGGCGGCGCGCTGGTGATGGCCGCGATGTTCTTCACCAGCACCTGGTTCACGTTCAGGGACTCCTTCACGGAATAGGCTCGCCCCCAGGTTGGGCTCACTGCGTGTAGCCCGCCCACCCCCTACCGGGGGCAACACCAGCGGCCCGGCGAAGCCGGTTCCGCGGTGTTTCACCAACGGGCCTGGCTGCGCCGGCCGACCCAACTGGATCAGACAGGCGTGAGTTTGGCGACCGACAAGGCCAACCACTTGACGCCATGGCGCGGGAAATTGACTTGCGCCCGCGCATCGTCGCCGCTGCCTTCCAGCGCGGTCACGGTGCCTTCGCCGAACTTGTTGTGGAACACCTGCATGCCCGAGCGCAGGCCGTGCGACGGCGCGGCCTTCTGGGGCGGCACCGGCGGACTGGCGAAGCTGTCCTTGCTGCTGAAACCGCCCGACCCGCCGCGCGTCGTCGCGTACCCGCCGCCATAGCCGAAAGCCGACGGCGCGAAGCCCTGGTTCTTCGGCGTCAGCCACTTCAGGGCGCCTTCGGGCAGCTCGTCGAAGAAGCGGCTCTTGAGGTTGTAGCGGGTCTGGCCGTGCAGCATCCGGGTCTGCGAATGGCTCATGTAGAGCCGCTGGCGCGCCCGCGTGATGGCCACGTACATCAGCCGCCGTTCCTCCTCGAGGCTCTCGTTGTCGCTCATCGAGTTCTCGTGCGGGAACAGGCCTTCCTCCATGCCGGTGATGAAGACGCAGTCGAACTCGAGGCCCTTGGCGGCATGCACCGTCATCAGCTGCACCGCATCCTGGCCGGCCTGGGCCTGGTTGTCGCCCGATTCCAGCGCCGCATGGGTCAGGAAGGCGGCCAGCGGGCTCAGGGTTTCGCCGGTCTCGGCGTCGGGCGCCAGCGGTTCGTCGAGCAGCGCCCGGTTCGGATCCAGCCCCTGGCTGGCCGGCGACTGGCGCAGTTCGTCGACCGGCAGCGCCACCGCATCGCGGCCGAAGCCCTCCTGGGTCACGAAGCTCTCGGCCGCGTTCACCAGTTCTTCCAGATTCTCGATCCGGTCGGCGCCTTCGCGGTCGGCCTTGAAGTGCTCGATCAGGCCGCTGTGGTCAAGCACCAGTTCGATGATCTGGCGCAGCGACTGCCCCTCGGTCTGCTCGCGCAGCACGTCGATCTTCGCGACGAAGGCCGACAGGTTGGCGCCGGCCTTGCCGCCGACCGCGTTCACGGCGTCGTGCATCGAGCGGCCGGCCGCACGGGCCGCGTCCTGCAACTGCTCGATGCTGCGCGCGCCGATGCCGCGCGGCGGAAAATTGACGATCCGCAGGAAGCTGGTGTCGTCGTCCTTGTTCTCGAGCAGCCGCAGGTAGGCCAGGGCATGCTTGATTTCGGCCCGCTCGAAGAAGCGCAGGCCGCCATACACGCGGTACGGCACCGAGGCGTTGAACAACGCGGTCTCGATCACCCGGCTCTGCGCGTTGCTGCGGTAGAGCACGGCCATCTCCTTGCGGTCGATGCCGTCGCGCACCAGCTGGCGCATCTCCTCGACCATCCACTGCGCCTCGGCGAAGTCGCTGGTCGACTCGTAGACGCGCACCGGCTCGCCGGGACCCTGGTCGGTGCGCAGGCTCTTGCCGAGCCGCTTGGTGTTGTGGCTGATCAGCGCGTTGGCCGAATCGAGGATGTTGCTGAAGCTGCGGTAGTTCTGCTCGAGCTTGATCTGGTGCGAGACGTCGAACTCGCGCACGAAGTCGGCCATGTTGCCCACCCGCGCGCCGCGGAAGGCATAGATGCTCTGGTCGTCGTCGCCGACCGCGATCACGCTGTTGTCGCCCGGCACGAAGCTGCCTTCGGTGGTCGTGCCCGCGAGCATCTTGATCCAGGCGTACTGCAGCCGGTTGGTGTCCTGGAACTCGTCGATCAGGATGTGGCGGAAGCGCCGCTGGTAGTGCGCGCGAACCGGGTCGTTGTCGCGCAGCAGTTCGTAGCTGCGCAGCATCAGCTCGCCGAAATCGACCACGCCCTCACGCTGGCATTGTTCTTCGTACAACTGGTAGAGCTCGACCTTCTTGCGGTCGTCGTCGCTGCGGACCTCGACGTCGCGCGGGCGCAGGCCGTCTTCCTTGGCACCGGCGATGAACCATTGCGTCTGCTTGGCCGGGAAGCGCTCGTCGTCGACGTTGAACTGCTTCATCAGGCGCTTAATGGCCGAGAGCTGGTCCTGCGTGTCGAGGATCTGGAAGGTGGACGGCAGGTTGGCGAGCTTCCAGTGGGCACGCAGGAAGCGGTTGCACAGGCCGTGGAAGGTGCCGATCCACATGCCGCGCACATTGACCGGCAGCATCGCGCCCAGCCGCGTCATCATTTCCTTGGCGGCTTTGTTGGTGAAGGTGACGGCCAGGATGCCGCCCGGCGACACCTGGCCGGTCTGCAGCAGCCAGGCGATGCGGGTGGTCAGCACCCGGGTCTTGCCGGAACCGGCGCCAGCCAGGATCAGCGCATTGCCGGCCGGAAGCGTCACGGCGGCGAGCTGCTCGGGGTTGAGATTTTGGAGCAGCGGCGAATCTGCGGCGGGCGCGAGGTCGGTGAACATCCGTCGATTGTAGAAAGCACAGCGTATGGGGGGTATATGAAGGGCCGTTGCCTCCTTTTCGGCACGGGCGTGTAAAATCAGTCACCGGGCCCAAGTTTCTTGCGCCCGGTTTTTTGTGCGCGTTTTCCGTTTCGCGAGAACGCCCGAATACCGGCCGGACCAAGCGCTCAATTCACCCTTCCAGGAGCTTGGTTATGCAGATCTTCGACTACGACAACATCCTCTTGCTGCCGCGCAAATGCGTGGTGGAAAGCCGCTCCGAGTGCGACGCCAGCGTCACGCTGGGCGGCCGCAGCTTCCGCATCCCGACGGTGCCGGCCAACATGAAGACCGTGGTCGACGAGACCATCTGCACCTGGCTGGCGAAGAACGGCTACTTCTACGTGATGCATCGCTTCGACCTCGACAACCTGAAGTTCGTCAAGGACATGCACGCCCAGGGCGTGTTCGCGTCGATCTCGCTCGGCGTCAAGAAGCCCGACTACGAGACCGTCGACCAGATGGTCGCCGCCGGCCTGGAGCCCGAATACATCACGATCGACATCGCGCACGGCCATGCCGACAGCGTGAAGAACATGATCGGCTACCTCAAGAAGAAGCTGCCGAAGAGCTTCGTGATCGCCGGCAACGTCGGCACGCCCGAGGCCGTGATCGACCTGGAAAACTGGGGCGCCGACGCCACCAAGGTCGGCATCGGCCCGGGCAAGGTCTGCATCACCAAGCTCAAGACCGGTTTCGGCACCGGCGGCTGGCAGCTGTCGGCGCTCAAGTGGTGCGCGCGCGTGGCGACCAAGCCGATCATTGCCGACGGCGGCATCCGCGACCACGGCGACATCGCCAAGAGCATCCGCTTCGGCGCCTCGATGGTGATGATCGGCTCGCTGTTCGCGGGCCACGAGGAATCGCCGGGCCAGACGGTGGAGGTCGACGGCGCCCTCTTCAAGGAATACTACGGCTCGGCCAGCGACTTCAACAAGGGCGAGTACAAGCACGTCGAGGGCAAGCGCATCCTCGAGCCGATCAAGGGCAAGCTGGCCGACACGCTGGTCGAGATGGAGCAGGACATCCAGAGCTCGATCAGCTACGCGGGCGGCCGCAAGCTGATGGACATCCGCAAGGTCAACTACGTCATGCTGGGCGGCGACAACGCCGGCGAGCACCTGCTGATGTAAAGGTAAAGCCGCGGCCTCAGGCCTCGAGCAGCTGCGCCGCCAGCTGGTGCAGCCGATGCGCCGGATCGGCCAGCGCATCGACGATGCTGAAATGGTTGCGTCCCGGCATCAGTTCGCACACCGGCACGGTGCGCGAGCCCCAGGCATCGCGGATCAGCGTGTTCTGGCGCTTGAATTCCTCGCTCTCGTCGCCGCCGGCGATCGCCCAGAGCCGGCCGCGCGCCGGCGCCGGCCACAGCGCCGGGCTCAGGCGCCGGGCCGCGTCGTCCGTCAGGCGCAACGCGTCGGCGATGAAGGGCGCGTGCTGCAAGGGCCGCAGGTCGTGCACGCCCGAGACCGACAGCGCGTTGCGCACCAGCGCCGCGGGTAGATCCGGCGCCACGGCCTTCCAGTCGCAACCCAGCAGCATCGCCGCCAGGTGGCCGCCCGCCGAATGGCCGGAAACCGTGATGCGCGAGGGGTCGCCGCCGTGGGCCGCGACGTGGCGCCAGACCCATTCGAGCGCGCGCACCATCTGCAGCGCAATGTCGTCGATGCCCACCGGCTGCTCGGGCGTGCCGGGGCACAGCGCGTAGTTCGGCAGCACCACGCAGACGCCGCGGTCGTTGAAGGCGCGCGCGATGAAGGAGTGCTGGCTCTTGTCGAGCGAGCGCCAGTAGCCGCCGTGGATGAACACCAGCACGGGCGCGTCGGGCACTGGCGCCGGGAAGACGTCGAGCATCTCGCCGGGCCCGTCGCCGTAACGCAGGTCGACATGGCAGGGCTGCGCGGCGCGGGTCGCGGCGGACTCCGCCGCCCAGCGCTCTAAGTACGCGGGATGGTCCGGCACCAGCGCGCGGTTGTTGTACATGCGGTCCAGCCAGGACGGATCGGACGAAACCATCTGCTCTTGCTCCGTGGGTGACGAGGCGCGCATCTTGACATGCCGGCGTGCAAGAACTGGCCGGTTCTGGTTAGAATTCGAATTGCGTTGGGGGGGTAGCTCAGCTGGGAGAGCGCCGCGTTCGCAATGCGGAGGTCGTGAGTTCGATCCTCATCCTCTCCACCAACATTCCAGCATTCATGCGGGTGCCGGAGCCCATCGGCCCTCTTGCCCCGCATCGACTCCCACTCCGGAAGACCGGCGTTGCCGCCTCGCAACGCGGCGGGCTGCACGTTGCCGTTACCTGACGACAACGGCCAGCCAAGAATGAAAAACCTGGACCTGCCCGACACGGGAAACCGGTATTGCCGGGCGAATCGAGGCGCTGCGCCGGGCGGACTGAAGCCCCCCGGCGCCTCCGGCGCGGCTCAGGGCGCGCCCTGCCCCGGCTTCGCGTAGTCGCAGACCCCTTCGGGGAAGATGGCATTGAGCTTCTGGATCTCCGCCGACGCGGGCTTCCAGGCGCCATAGGTGCCATCGGCGAGCGCCGTGTCCACCGACTTCAGCGCGCACTTGAAGATGCCGCCCTCGATCGGCCCGCCGGCCACGATGCGCGAAGTCCCGTACATCGGGAAGGCCTGGGTGCAGACGCCCTTGGCCTTGGTGTCGAGCACCCCGTCCCAGACCTCGGCGCCCTTGGCCATCAGCACGCCGCTCGCGTCGAAGCAGCTGTCCATCGCGCGCTCGGGCCGGTTGTCGGCCACGCTGCGGGTCGGATTGGCGCGGATCTTCGTCATCCACTCGTCGATGACCTCGAGGGACATCGGCGTCTGGTCGAACTCGGTGCTCGCGCCGCGCGTCTCGGTGAACCAGATCGCCTGGTGGTCGGAGCTGCCCATCTTCGCGCGGATGCGCTTGCGGATCGCGAACGACTGGTGCACGTTGTGCATGTTGAGCTTCTGCTCGAGGTAGGGGTGCCAGTCGATGGTCGGGATGTCGGTCTGTCCGGTGAAGACCAGGCCCGAGCGCTGCAGCGCCTTGATGGCTTCGAGGTCGCCGTGGGTGCGCGCTGCCGGCACGTCCGGCGCGGCCGCGTTCCATGCGTTCATGTTGCGGGCGCCCCAGGGGTCGAAGTAGCCAGGCACGGTGATGGCCTTCTGCACCTCGGCATCGCCGGTGCCGTTGTACGGGAAGCCCTCGGCCACCATCTCGCTCATCCGCTTCCAGCCGCCCACCTTCAGGTTGAGGTCGAGGAACTCGGTCGCGGAGATCTTCCCGTCCTTCATCGACTGCAGGCCGTACTGCACGCCGACGTTGTCCCAGGTGGAGCGCGGGTAGCCGTCGGCGCCGATGCCGTAGACGTTGCGCACGTCGTCGAAGTGGCTGAACGGAATGGGGCCGAAGGCCGCCATGTCCATGCGCGCGGCGCCCTTGACCATGATGTCGTCGGCATCGAACTTCGGGTTCATGGCGCCGGCCGTCAGGCCCATCCAGGCTTTGCGGCATTCGGTCGAACCGGTGGCCATCCTGACGTTCGGCAGGGCGGGCTGGAGATCGATGAAGGGATTGCGGACGCCCTCCTCCGCATTCAATCCCACCAGCCAGGTGCGGTTCTTGATGGAACTGGTCCACTTGTCGTTGGCGCGATTGGTGACGTCCATGTAGTACTCGAGCAGCTCGCAGTCGCCGACGTGCGGGATCTGTCCGACCATGTCGGGGTAGGGCTGCTGGGCGATCGCCGCATCGATCAGTCCCGGATGGTTCTGCGGATACAGGTACTGCTGGATGCCGCCGCCCGAGGCGCCGAGGCCGACCGTGTAGAGCGGCACGCCGTAGCGCTTGATGAAGCCTTCCTTGGTCATCAGCGCGGTCTCGCCGCCGAGGATCATGTCGTAGTGCTCGCCGGTGCGGTTGCCGGTCGAATAGGCCATGGCATAGCCCTTGCCGATCGCCTCGACCAGGCCGGCTCGCGCGTCCGGTCCGCCCTGGTAGTGGCCGAAGCCGACGCCGCCCTGGAAGTGATAGACCAGCCGCTTGTTCCACAGGCTCAGGTCGGGCCGCGTCGGGTCTTCGCCGAAGGGCGCGAGCATCACGTACTGGTAGATGAAGCGGTTGATGGTGCCGCGCTCCCAGCGCACGATGAAGTCGACCTCGCGCCCGTCGGTCAGTTTGGTCTTCGCAATGTCGGCCGGGCGCGAGCCGTCGGCCGGCATCGGCTTGTAGTTGTTGTGGCTGGTGCCGCCGATGGGCAGGTAGTAGTAGCGCACATAGGACGCGATCGAGCAGTTGCGGCTGTAGCCGATGGTGGCGCCGCCGCTGTCCTTGACCGCGTAGTACTTGGGATCGGTGGTGTCGACCAGCGGCTCCTTGCCGAGGTCAGTGAGCACCGTGCAGACGAAGGGCTCCTGCTTCGGCCCTGCGAACATCGGGCCGGTGATCGGATGATTGGTCAGCGTGAGCGTGTCCACCTTGCCGCGGGTCCTGTGGCGCAGTTCGAGCGTGTTCGCGCCGAGCACGAGTCCGGCCACCAGGCCTTCGAGACGGTCCGCGCTCGATGCGAGGGTGGGGGCGATCTTCGCGCCGTTGAGCCACAGCTCGACCTGCTCATGCTCCGCCTGCGGCGCGAACACGGCGATGCGGGCATCCCCGCCCGACACGTATTCGGGCTTGCTGGACAGCACCTGCAGCGAGATCTTCGACGGCACCGGCGTCGATGGCGGCACCCCGGCGGAGGGCGATGGGTTGGTCGGCGGGGGCGCGCTGGACGACGGAACGAAGGGGATGCCGCCCCCACCACCACCGCCGCACGCGGCCATCACGATCGCACCGGCCGCGCAGGCCGCGATCTGTTTCCATGAACTCATGCAGGTCTCCTCATTGCTCTTGTGGACCGGGCAGGGTCGCCACGGCAGCCGCTCCCCCCGGGGTGCGGTCGATGCTAGGGAGCCGTGGAAAGACGCACAAGTCAGCGACCCGGGCGGTCGCTGTCAGATTTCGATGACAAGGGTCGAGGGCGCAGGCGCGTCCTCGACGATGCCGTCAAGGCACAAGGGGCGGCCGCTCGTCCAGACGAACCGCAGGCTGCGGCGCATCCTCGTTCGCCAGGCCCACCCAGCCGCCGCCGAGCGACTTGTACAGCGCCGCCACCTGCAGCAGCACGTCGCCCTGGGATTTCGCCAAATCCACCTGCGCGTTGAACAGGCTGCGCTCGGCATCGATCACTTCGAGGTAGCTGGTGTAGCCGCCTTCGAAGCGCTTGCGCGAGAGCCGCGCGTAGTTGACCAGCGCCCCGACCTGGATCTGCTGCGCGTCGAGTCCCTCGCGCGAGTTGGAGATGCCCGCGAGCGCGTTCGCGGTCTCGCTGAAGGCCGCTTGCACGGTCTTGCGGTATTGGGCGACCGCCGCGCGCTGCTCGGCCTCGGCGCGTTCCACCTGGCCCGCGATGGCGCCTGCCGTGAACAGCGGCAGGCTGATGTCGGCACCGTAGCTCCAGACCCGCGCCGGGCCGCTCCACAGGTCGGACAGCGACCGGCTCGCCTGCCCGAACGCGCCGGTCAGCGAAATGGTCGGGAAGTAGGCCGCCTTGGCCGCGCCGATGCGCGCGTTGGCGGCCACCAGCGTCTGCTCGGCCTGCAGGATGTCCGGGCGCCTGTCGAGCAGTTCGGAGGGCAGGCCCGCGGGCACCGGCGGCGCCACCAGCACGTCGATGCTGCGCCCGCGCGCGATCGGCCCCGGGTCGCGCCCGATCAGGATCGACAGCGCGTTCTCCTGCTCGGAGATGGCCTGCAGCAGCACCGGCACCGCGCGCAACGCGGTGGCGTACTCCGAACGGGCCTGGCTCACTTCGACCGCCGACACCACGCCGCCCTTGAAGCGCCGCAAGAACAGGTCGAGCGAATCCTTGCGCAGGCCCAGCGTGCTGCGCGCGACTTCGAGTTCGCGGTCCTGCTCGCGCAGCCGCACATAGCCCGTCGTGACCGCGGCCACCACCGACAGCACGGTGCCGCGGCGGAAGGACTCGCTCGCCTCCAGCTCGGCGGTCGCAGCTTCGGTGAGCCGGCGCGTGCGACCGAACAGATCGATCTCCCAACTCGCCAGCAGCGTGGCCTGGGCCGCGTTGTAAGGATTGACGGTGGGTGCCGGGCTGATGGTCTTCTCGCTCGCCCGGGTTCGGCTGCCGCTCGCATCGGCGCCGATCTGCGGGAACAACGGCGAGCGCGTGACGCCGAGCGCGCCGTAGAACTGCTCGACGCGCGAAGCGGCCACCACCAGGTCCAGGTTGTTTCGCAGGCCCTCTGCAATCAGCGCATCGAGTTCGGCATCGCCGAACTGGCGCCACCAGGCGCTGTCGGGCAGCGCAAGTTCGGCGGGGGTCGGCGGCGCCGCTCCGCGGTATTGCGCCGGGATGCTCATCTCCGGCCGCTTGTAGTCCGGGCCGAGCATGCAGCCGGCGAGCAGGGCCGCGAGTCCGGCGACCATGCCGGCACGGCCGATGCGGGTCCGGTCAATGCGGGGCATCGACGGCACCTCCCGCATCGGGCGCGGCCGGCCCGGCCGGCGCCTTCCTGGCCGCCGACCGCTCGCTCAGCGTCTCGAAGCCCCAGAAGAACATCGGGATGAAGAAGATCGCGATCATCGTCGCGCCGAGCATGCCGCCGATCACGCCGGTACCCAGCGACTGCCGGCTGGCGGCCGATGCGCCGCTCGCGATCGCCAGCGGGATGCAGCCGAGGATGAAGGCCAGCGAGGTCATGATGATCGGGCGCAGCCTGAGCTTGGCCGCGCCGACGGCCGCTTCGTAGGCCGACATGCCTTCCTTCTCGCGCAGCTCGACCGCGAACTCGAAGATCAGGATCGCGTTCTTGGCCGCCAGCGCGATCAGCACCGTGAGGCCGATCTGGAAGTAGACGTCGTTCTGGATGCCGCGCATCCAGATCGCGGCGATGGCACCGAACAGCGCGAACGGCACCGCCAGCAGCACGCCGATGGGCAGCGTCCATTTCTCGTACTGCGCGGCCAGGATCAGGAACACCATCACCAGCGCGAAGGCGAACACCATGCCGGCCGTGGAGCCGGCCTTGCGTTCCTCGTAGGACTGCCCCGACCAGGCGTACGAGAAGCCCTGCGGCAGCACCTCCCTGGCCACCGCCTCCATGGCGTCGAGCGCCTGGCCCGAGCTGTAGCCGTGCGCGGCATCGCCGGTGATCTTGGCGGCGGTGAAATTGTTGAAGCGCGTGACGATGTCGGCGCCGGTCACGTAGCGGGTCGTCGCCACGGCCTTCAGCGGCACCATCTTGCCGTCGCGGTTGCGCACGAACATGTTCTGCAGGTCGTCCGGCTTGGCGCGGTAGTCCGGCTCGGCCTGCAGGATCACCTGGAACAGCCGGCTGTTCTTCGGGAACTGGCTCACGTAGAGCGAGCCGAACAGCGTCTGCAGCGTGGAGTACACCTCCTGCACCGGCACGCCGAGGCTCTCGGCCCGGTCGCGGTCGACATCGACCAGCAACTGCCGCGAGCGCGTGTTGATGGTGCTGTTGACCCCGCGCAACTCGGGCCGCTGGCGCGCCTTGGCGATGAACTCGCGCGTCACCTCCTCGACCCGCTGCAGGCTGGCGTCGCCTTCGCTCTGGACCCAGAACTCGAAGCCGCCGGTGGTTCCGAGTCCCGGAATCGACGGCGGGTTGACCGGCACCAGCACGCCTTCCTTGAAGGTCGCGAATTCGGCGCTGGCATCCCGGATCAGCGCATCGGCGCGGTCGCCCGGCGCCTGCCGTTCGGCGAAGCCCTTGAGCGACACGAAGAGCACGCCCGCGTTGGACTTGAGCTGCGAGTCGATCAGGCTGAAGCCGGGCACCGAGGCCACCGACTGCACGGACGGCTGCTTGCTGAACCACTGCTGGGCGCGGTCGGTGACCGCCTCGGTGCGGTCCAGGCTGGCCGCATCGGGCATGATCGCCGCGGTGAAGATGTAGCCCTGGTCCTCGACCGGCAGGAAGGTCGATGGCACCTTCTTGAAGAGCCCGAGCATGATGACCACCATGCCGACGATCAGCAGCAGCGAAAAGCCGACCCGCCGGATCGCCAGCCGGGTGGTCGAGGTGTAGCGCTCGGTCAGGTGCTCGAAGCGCCGGTTGAACCAGCCGAAGAAACCCTTCTTCTCGTGCTCGCCGGGCTTCGGCGGCTTCAGGAGAATGGACGCCAGCGCCGGCGACAGCGTCAGCGCCACCAGGCCCGAGAACACCACCGACACCGCGATCGTGATGGCGAACTGCTTGTAGAGCTGCCCCGTGATCCCCGAGAGGAAGGCCACCGGGATGAACACCGCGCACAGCACCAGCACGATGGCGACCACCGGGCCGCTGACCTCGTCCATCGCCTTCTTCGCCGCCTCCTTCGGGCCGAGGCCGAACTCGGCCATGTTGCGCTCGACGTTCTCGACCACCACGATCGCATCGTCGACCACGATGCCGATCGCCAGCACCATGCCGAACAGGGTCAGCATGTTGATCGAGAAGCCCATCGCGGTCATGCCGATGAAGGCGCCGAGGATCGACACCGGCACCGCCAGGATCGGCACCAGCGTGGCCCGGAAGCTCTGCAGGAACAGGAAGACCACCAGCACGACCAGGACCACCGCCTCGATGAAGGTGTGGACCACCTCGTTGATCGACTCGCGCACGAAGTCGGTGGTGTCCAGCGCGATGTCGTAGTCCAGCCCCTCGGGGAAGGTGGGCTTCATTTCGCCGAGCAGCTTCTTCACGTCGGTCGCGACCTGCAGCGCATTGGCGCCGGGCTGCTGGTAGATCGCGATCAGCGTGGCGGTCTTGCCGTTGTACTTGGAGCGGATCGAGTAGTCCTTGGCGCCCAGCTCGGCGCGGCCGATGTCCTTGACCCGGACGATGGCCCCGGTGCCGTGCTGGGCCCGCAGGATGATGTTGTCGAACTGCGAGGGCTCGGTCATCCGGCCCGAGGTGGTGACCGGGATGGTCTGCTGCACCGGCGCCGCGGTCGGCGAAGCGCCGAGCCGGCCGGCCGCGTACTGCTGGTTCTGCGCCGCCACCGCCTGCTGGACGTCGGTCGCCGTCAGGCCCAGGCCGGCCATGCGGTCGGGCTTGAGCCACAGGCGCATCGCGTAGTCGGGCGAGCCGAAGATCGAGCTCTGGTTGGCGCCCGGCACGCGCTTGATCGCGTCCAGCACGTTGATGTTGGCGTAGTTCGCGATGTAGGTCGGGTCGTGGCTGTTGTCGGGCGAATAGATCGCCACGATCATCATGAAGGCCTGCGACTTCTTGGCCACCGAGACGCCCTGGCTGCTGACGGCCGAGGGCAGCGTCGGCAACGCCAGGTTGACCCGGTTCTGCACGTCGACCTGCGCCAGCGACGGGTCGGTGCCGATCTCGAAGAACACCGACAACGTCATGTTGCCGGTCGAGCTCGAGGTCGAGTTCATGTACATCATGCGGTCGGCGCCGTTGACCTGCTGCTCGATCGGCGCCGCCACGTTCTGCGACACCACCTCCGAGCTGGCGCCCGGATAGGTGGCGCTGACCGAGATCTGCGGCGGCGTGATGTCGGGGAACTGCGCGATCGGCAGGTTCAGCATCGCCACCGCGCCGGCCAGCACGATGATGATCGAGATGACCGACGCGAAGATCGGCCGGTCGATGAAGAAGTGGGCGAACTTCATCGCGTCTGCGCCAGCACGACGTCGACCCGGCGTGCCAGCGCAGGCGACTCGGAACCCACCAGGTTCGAGGGCACGTGCAGGACGATGCGCCCGGGCGGCACGCCGGCGGCAATCAGCGCGTCGCGCACGGTTTGTGCGCGCTCCCGGGCCAGCGCCTTGTTGAGCGCCGCATCGCCGCTGGCATCGACATAGCCCTGCACCTCGGCGCGCAAGGCGGGGCGGGACTTGAGCGTCGCGGCGACGCCCAGCAGCCGCGCGCGGCCGGTGGCGTCGAGAACGGCGCGGCCGCGCTCGAAGTAAACGGCATCCTTGTCGGATGCGGGCGCGGATGCGGGCGCGGGTGCGGAGGCGGCGGGCGGCGCGGAAGCGGCGCCCGGGGATGGCGGCTTGGCCGACACCGAAGGCAAGGCTGCCGAGGCGGCCATCGCCAGCGGCTTGTGCTCCGGCAGCGGTGGCGCGGGCACTTCCTTCGCGTTCACCATGACCCCGGGCGCCAGCCGCATGAAGCCGTCGACCACCACCCGCTCGCCGTTCTTGAGGCCGCTGGTCACGAGCCATTGATCGCCGAGCCAGTCGCCGGCTTCCACCGGTCGCTGGATCGCCTTGCCCTCGGCGTCGACCGTCCAGACGAACTGGCTGCGCGGGCCCTGCTGCACCGCCCGCTGCGGCACCACGATCGAGTTCGGCCGGGTGAAGCCGGACACCTTGACACGCACGAACTGGCCGGGGCGCAACTGGCCCTTGGGATTGGGCAGCTCGGCCCGCAGCAGGAAGGTGCCGGTCTCCTGGCTGAAGGCGGCATCGGCGAAGGTGATGCGCCCCTGGGCCGGGAAGGTCGATCCGTCGGCCAGCAGCAGTTCAACGCCGTAGTCGTCGGCCGGCGCCTTCAAGAGCTTGCCTTTCGCGATCTCGTCCTGGACGCGCAGCGACTCGTTCTCGGACAGGCTGAAGTTGACGCGCATCGGATCGAGCTTTGCCACGTAGGTGAGCAAGCTGTTCTGCGCGCTGATGTAGGCGCCGTCCTGGACCTTGGCGAAGGACGAGAGGCCATCGACTGGCGAGGTGATGGTCACGTAGCTGAGGTTCAACTGCACATCGGTGACCTTGGCCGCAGCGGCTTCGACCGCCGCGGCGGCGCCCTGCTCCTGTCCGGTGGCATCGTCGAGGTCCTTGACCGCCAGCGCTTCGTCCGCCACCAGAGGCTTCACGCGCGCCAGGTTGGCGCGTGCCGTGCTCAGACGGGCCTGCTGTTGCGCCAGTTCGGCCCGGGCCGCCTTCAGGCTGGCCTCGAAGGGCTTGGCATCCATCAGGAACATCACTTCGCCGGTCTTGACGAAGGCGCCTTCGGTGTAGACCCGCCGCTCGAGGAAGCCGTTGACGCGGGCCCGGATCTCGACCTGCTGGGAACTCTCGGTCTGCCCCACGAACTCGAAGATCACCGGCACGGTCTGCGTCTTGACGACCTGCACCTCGACCTCGGTGGGCGGCGGCTTCGGCTTCTCCGTTTCCTTCCCGGAACAAGCGGCCAGCAGTGCCACGACCAGCAGCGCAGCGAGAAAAGCCCTGTACCCACTCATCGTTCGGCGCATGGAGACTCCCTCAGCTTTCGGCGGTCGATGGGGCAGGTGCCCTGATCAGCATCTCGGCGCGTCCGGCGAGAACCAGCCACGCCGGCAGGATAACCACGCACAGCAGCGGCAGCAACTCGATGCCGGGGATCATCACCGCGCCCATGAAGAGGCTGAGCCAGCCATCGCGCGTGACCACCAGCGTGAAGCCGAGCACCGAGCAGGCGATCGCCAGGGCCATGGGAACGACCGGGAACAGCTCGTGCACGAGCAGGCCGAAGGCGACGCCGACAAAGACCAGCGGAAAGATGCGCCCGCCCCTGAAGCCGCAGGTGGCTGCGATCAGCACGGCCGCGAGCTTGATGATGACGATCATGGCCAGCCCGGACGCGCTGTAGCTGCCCGCCGTGCTCGCCAGCGTCTTCATCTCGGCCAGGCCCTTGAACATGGTGATCGGGCCGCCGACGATGGCCAGGAGGCCGAGCAGGAAGCCGCCCAGCGTGAGGACCAGCACCGGGTGTCCCATGGCGCGAAAGAGCTTGTGCAGCCGCGGAAACAGCCAGACGCCCGCCATCCCGATGGCGACCGCCGCCACGGCCACGAGCATGCCCAGCCCGATGTCGGGGATCGTCGGATGAAGATAGGGCTCCACCGGCAGCGAGAAATTCATCTCCTCGAACTGCGACATCGTGAGCGCTCCGGCGCCCGCGGCCACCAGCGGCGCGAAAAGCTCGTCCCAGATCGGCTTTTCCTTGTCGTTGCCGCCGCGGCCGACCATCTCGGAGAAGAGCAGCGCCGCGGCGACCGGCGTGCCGAACATCGCGCCGATGGTGCCGGCCGCCGCGAGCATCACCCAGCCCTTGGCCGGCACCTTCGGCATCAGCCGCGCGCCGACCGCCACCGTCAGGCCGACGATGATCGCGATGATCGGGTTTTCCGGCCCCAGGCTCACGCCGCCGGCCAGCGCCAGGATCAGCGCCAGCGCGAGGCTCGGCAGCACACCGACCGCCGTGGGTGGGCCGAACAGCGAGACGGTCGCGGGGTCCGGGCCGGCGTGTCCGGGCAGAAAGCGCACCACCAGGCCGACCGCCAGCCCGGTGAGCGTCAGCACGCCGAGGACCCACCACCACGCGGTGCCCGAAGCGCCGACCATCGGCGGCAGCGTCTGCCAGAGGAAGCGCTGAAGCAGGTTGGCTGCGAGCACCACGACCAGCAGGATGAGGGCGGCCGCCATGCCGACGATGACAGCGGGCGCCGCGAGGGCGAGCATGGTGCGTGCGCGGGAATCGATCATGAGGTCTCGGTCAAAAGGGCCCGGTATCGAAGACCATGCTGAAGATGGCCAGGAAGCCGAGGACCAGCAGCAGCAGCGCCACGACCAGTGTCAGGGAGAGCGGAAACTGGCTCTCGGCATGGATGAGCCCCTGGCTCTTCAGCGTCTTGCGCTCTGCGCGCAGCCCCAGCATGAAAACGCAGTGGTAGGCGATGCCCGAGATCAGCATGGCGATCCCGATCACGACCAGCGCCTCGCCGAAGCGGCGCGGCGCCAGGCTGCTCTTGAGCACCTCGGCGTCGTGCAGCTTCTGGAACACCTGGAAGAGCGTGAAGCCGAAGCCGATCAGTGACAGCGAGGTCCGTATGACCGACATCAGCGTGCGCTCCGCGCTCATGCGCGTGCGCTGGAAGGACATCCCGGTTCGACGGGACGACAGTTCGACCGAAGCGCGGTCCGACGCCGACCCCGGGTCGACCCATGATTTGTCATCCGGCATTCAATGCTCCCAGTTCGCGCAGCGCGACGAAGATGATGCTCACCGCCAGGGCCACCTGAAGCACCCCCAGCACCGCGCCGAGAATCTCCAGCACCATGGCGGCGACCCCGCCCAGCATGCGCCGCGCATAAAGCATGGCGAGCAGGTTCAGCAGCATCACGCCGCCGAGCAACGCGAAGATGGTCAGCGTGCGCTCGATGGTGTGGCTGTTGGCCAGCAGCACGATGAGCGCCGCGATCCCGTAGGGCGTGACCACGGTCGGAAAGGTGATCCGCATCGCCGCTGCGGCGGGCGATGACGGCAACTCCTCCGGCGACGCATGGCCGGGCTGGTATTGCGCCAGCACCATGCGCATGCCGACGACGAAGAAGATCAGGCCGCCTGCCAGCAGCAGCGCCGGCACCGGAATGTCCCAGTTCCGCAGGAGCACTTGCCCGATCAGGGCGCCCAGGACCACCGCCGCCAAGGCGATGGCGAAGGTGCGCAAAGCGATTTCACGCAACGCCTTCTCGTCGAACCCATGGGTGAGCTTGGCGAACGGCCCGATGATCTTGAGCGGCCCCAGCATGACGAACAGCACCGTGAAGATGCCGCCCAGGCCGAGCAGCGAGTTGGTTCCGAGCATGGGATGCCCCTCCTTGATTTTGTCTACTTGTCGAACGGGAACACCTTGTTCCAGTCCTGTTTCATGTCGACCACGGTCCAGCCCCTGGCCTTCGCCTCGTCGAGCGCCTTGTCGAGCTGTCCGATGTGCGAGGCGCGGTCGTAGGCGTACTCGCGCCCGGCGTCGGTGTGATGCACCAGCCCCATGAAGCGCAGCCCGGCGCCGGCGGCGGTCCACTCGAGCATCTGCTGGTCGCCGTCGGAATTGCCGAAGGCGAGGATCGGGCGCCGGCCGATGAAGCGCTGGATGCCCACCGGTTTGCCCGCATGGTCGTCGACCAGGTCGATCTTCGCGAGCTTGAGCAGCACCGGCCGGCCGTCGCTGCCCTTCTTGAAGGCCAGCTGCCCGGTCGAGCCCACCACCTGCTCGGGCGGGATGCCGTAGACCTTCTCGGTGAAGACGCGCATGAACTCGACGCCGCCGCCCGAGACGATGAAGGTCTTGAAGCCGTTCTCGCGCAGGTAGGCGAGCAGTTCCAGCATCGGCTGGTAGACCAGCTCCTCATAGGGCCGCTTGAAGCGCGGATGGCGGGCCTGCGCGAGCCATTGCGCCACGGTGTCCGCGAACTGCTCGGTCGTCATGCCGGCATGGGTCGCGGCCATCACCTGCATCAGGCCTTTCTCGCCCGAAGCCGCGAAGGCCTTCAGGTCGCCTTTCAGGATCGCATCGAAGGGCGGCGTGGTCTTCCACTCCGGGTGCTTCGGCGCCAGCGCCCTCACGCGATCGAGCGCGAAGGCGAACTGCACGTAGACCGGCTGTTCGATCCACAGCGTGCCGTCGTTGTCGAAGACCGCGATGCGCTCGGCCGGCGGCACGAAGGTCGGCGCGCCCGGGGTCGTGACGTCGGCCACGAACTTCAGGATCGACTGCCTGGCCGCGCCGTCGTTCCACGACGGCAGTCCCTGCGCCTGCGCGACCGCGGCTGCGGCAAGCAGCAAGGCGGCGGACAGCAAGCGCCGCAGCGTGTGCGTGACGCGGGCGTTCATGGTCTGGGCTCCATGGATTCTCGGGCCTATCGGCGGCGGAAGCCACCACCACCGCCACGGAAGCCGCCGCCACCGCCGCGAAACTCGCCGCCGCCGCCGAATCCCCCGGCGTGGGAATCGCCGCTGAACGAACGGTTCATGTTCATCGACGACTGGTGCAGCTCACCCGTGCGCTGGGCGCCGAAGTCGCGCGCGCTGCGCTCGCTGTCGAGTTGCGAGAAACCCTGCTCGCCGCCTGCCGCCCGGCCCTCCCAGCCGCCCGGCGTGGCTTTCTGCCAGCCGTCGCCGGTGTTGCGGTAGACATTGCCGTCCTTGCCGGCATAGACGTCGTTGCCGACATGGCCGACCGTGCCGCCGCCCTCCCCGGTGGCCCGGCCGTAGGTGGTCACCTGGCCGCTGTTGTGGTTGTAGACCGCGCCCCGGCCGCCCGACACCTCGTTGCCCGTGTAGGCATTGCCCACGGTGCCGCGCGCGCCGACCGCGGCGCTGCCGCCCGGCCCGACCGCCGCACCGCGCCCGCCCGCCGCGTAGTTGCCGGTGTAGGCGTTGCCGATCGCGCCGCGCTGGCCCGCCGAGGCGATGCCGGTGCGCGAGTTGTACGAGGAACCCACCTGCCCGGCCCAGGCGTTGCCGGTCCAGGCGTTGTAGCCGCCGGCGGCGCGCGACACCGTCGCGCGGTTGCCCCATTGGCTGTAGACGTTGCCGCTGTAGCCGGCCCAGCCGCCGGGTCCCCAGGCCACCGCGCCGCCGCGCGGGCCGAAGGCGGCCCCGCCCCACACCGGCGCGGCCCAGGGCCCCCAGTACGGATACGGGCCCCAGCCCCAGCCGGTGGCCACGGTCGCCGCGCCCCAGGCCCAGCCGAGGCCGAAGGCCACCGCCCAGCCGGTCCACGGCGTGTACGCCACCGCCGCGCCATAGCCGTAGGTGACCGGCGGCCCATACCAGACCGAGCCGATCCACGGGTTGTAGACATAACCCGTGCCGTACACCACCACGCCCGAGACCGGGTCGACGATCGCGCCCATGTAGCCCGGCGAGTAACCGGCGTAGACCGTGTCGGGCGTCGTGTCGTAGATGCGCACGTAGGTCACGTAGTGCAGCGGCGAACTCGGCGGAATCGAATAGATCGCCGCCGGCACCGATCGGGCGACCTTCCACGGCCCGCGCACCGACGCAGCGCTGAACCAGACGCCGTTCTCGACCGCGTAGTAGGCGCCGTCGCTGACCCGGATGATCGCGGTCGGCGTGTTCTCGACGTAGGACAGCGAGGTGCCCGCGATCGGCTTGAACACCGGCTCGCCGTCGAAACGCGGCGGCGTCAGCGAGGTGCCCGCCACCTTGACCGCGGCCGTCTGCGGCACGGTCGCCGCGATCGCGGCCTCGCGCGCCTGCGAAGTGCCGGCGACCGAAGCCTTGACGTTCTCCTTCGGACTGTCGTCGGGGATCCGCGCGAACGCGGGCGGCAGGGCATTGGCCGGAACGAACTGCCACGGACCGGCGGTGGAGGCCGAACGGAACCAGCGGCCGGCAATCAGGACGTAGGTCATGTTGTCCTGCATGTCCATGAAGATGTTGCCGGTGGTGTTCTCCACATAGAGCAGCGGCGCCCCGCTGAGCGGCACCGGCCGTGCCGTGCCGTCGGTCACGATGAGTTCGGTCGGCGCGGTGGCCACGAAGACCATCGGCGCATGGCTCTCGAGCCGCGGCGCCGGGCGGTCGGGGGTGCTCTGCCCCGTGAGCGGGTCGATCTGGTGCGCATCCATGGCGGTCTTGAAAGCCCGGCCCAGCTCCTTCGACGGCGCGTGGAGCACCTTCCACGGCCCGTTCAGCGCAACGGCCGTCATCCAGCCGTCGAACACCTTCAGGTAGTAGGTGCCCGAGCCGTCGCGCAGCAGCAGCGGCCGGGTGTTGAGCACGCGCTCGAAAGGCGTCCCTTGCAGCCGGCCATAGCGCGGCTCGCCGTCGATCGTGACCAGGATCGACGGTGCGCTGGAGAACACGATGCGCGGCGGCTCGTTGGCCAGCGGCTTGCGCTCCTCGGGCTGCCGGGTCTGGACGATCGCCATCGCGGCCTCGAGCCGATCCAGCGCGATGGTGCGCGAGCGGCCGCCGAGGTCGCGCGCGATGGCATCGCTCCAGGCCTGCGCCTGCGCCGCGGTCGAGGACGGAAAATCGACCTTGGCGAAACGCACGCCGTCGAGGGTGACCAGGCGGCGCCCCTTGTCGGTCAGCGTGCGGGCCTCGAAGGTGACGATGCCGTAGCGCGTCTGCGGCGGGTTGCTGCCGATCTCGACCTGCACCGCCGCGCGCCCGGCCAGCTTCACGCCGTCCCAGCTGTCGAGCTGCGGCTCGTACACCCTCAGGCTCGCGTTGCCGGACTGGACGGTGCGCGGCCAGGGCAGTTCGCCACCGATGGCAGAGGCGGCCGCCGTGGCGACCGCGGTGGGCTGCGCGCCCGCCGGCATCGCCTGCGCCGCCAGCGCGGCGACCAGGAAGATCGCGGCGCTGCCTGTGATTCGACTCATGAAAACTCCTCGTGATTCATTCAAAACGGACGACCGCCGGCGGCGTCCAGCGGCCGTCCACGGCGGCAGGCTCGGGCCAGTAGGCGCGGAGATAGAGCGAGAACTCGCTCGCGCCGCCGCTCGGCGCGGGCAGCCAGTTGCTTTCGTGCTCGACGCCGGGGGACTGCGGCTGCACGTAGATCGTCAGCGAGCCGTCCTCGGCAAAACGCAGCGACCTGCTCTTGGTGCCCACCGAATAGCGCCCGAGCGCATTGGGCTCGAAGAAGTGATGCGCGTTGTACAGCGTCAGCGACCAGAAGCCCTTCACCGGCGGCAGCTCTCCCGGCGCGAAGGTCAGGGCATAGCACCCGGCGCCGCACAGGCGCGCGCCGTCCTGGTCCAGGTCCTGGTAGAAATACTGCGTCTCGTTGGGCCTGTTGACGAAGATGTTCGACTTCGCGACCGCCGTGCGCGTGAAGTAGTCGGTGCCGAAGCAGGCGCCGTTGGCGATCGTCGACCAGTGGTGCGGCAACTGCCGCCCGTAGTTGCGGAACTCGAACAGCGGCTCGACCAGTTCCCGGTCGGCCGCCGCCACCGCCTGCTCGAAGACCTCCTTGAGGTGCGCATCGCCGGCGACCGCGTCCACCACCGCCAGCACCTGCGCATAGCGCGCCGATTCGCCCGGCAGCGGCTTCGCATCGGCCAGCGCGGCGGGCAGGCTCTCGAGGAAAGTCTCGGGCGGCACCCATCGGGTTTCGCCGCCACCGCGGTCGGCCGCGTTCGGCACGGCCGGCACCCGAGACCAGTCGGTGCGCTTGATCCTGCCGTCGAACTGCGCCACGGGGTACAGCCCGATCCGGCTGATGACCGACTGCGCCGCCAACAGATCCTCTTCGGTGTCTTCGCGGAACACCCGCGGAATCACCACGCCGGTGCCGGTCTGCGAGACGAACACCCGGCGGATGCCCGGCGGCACCGCGCCGACCCAGTTCGGCCCGACCAGCAGGTAGAAGCCGGCCTGCGTGCCGTACATGCTGCCGAGTTCGGCAACGCTGTCGGTGCGCGAATCCACCACCTGGATGACCCAGAAGCGGTCGCCGAAATCGGGCACCTGGAGCACCACCGGCGACTGGTCCAGCGCGACGATGCCGTTGCCATACACCACGTCCTGGTTCGGACAGGCCACCGCGCGCTCGGCCGGATCGATGTAGTCGGTCAGCATGGTCAGGCTGTTGGCCGGCCCGACCGGCAGCACGCCGCCCAGCAGCATCGGATGCGGCAAGCCGCCGAAGGCGACGCGGCGGTTGTGCACGTTGACGATCGGCCAGGCCCAGAAGAAGGCGTCGCGCGCCACCATGCGCACGTAGTCGTCGCTGAGCTTGGTCTTGGTGTCGGGACCCGGGACTGCCTGCGCCATGGTCATCTCCTGCAGCGGGAAGCATTCGGCCCGGCCTTGCCGGAAGGGCGGGCCCGCGCGACGGCCCATGCGCGGATGCGCCCGTGCCCGGGTCATGGTGTGGCCGTCCGCGGGACGAACACCGTGTTCCAGTCGCGCCGCATGCTGACCAGATCGATGCCGTAGTCGCCGGCATGGTCGAGCGCGTCGACCAGCGGACTGAGCCGGAACTCGCGGTCGTAGGCGAACTCGCGCTCGCCGTCGTCGTGGTGCAGCAGCAGCGCCAGCCGCGGGCCGGCGCCCGACTTGACGTAGCGCAGCATCGCGAGGTCGCCGTCGGAATTGCCGAAGGCAAGGATCGGACGCCGGCCGATGTGCAGGCCGATGTTCTGCGGCTTGGTTTCGCGGTCATCGAAAGTGCCGAGTTCCGCCAGCTTCCACAGCTCGCCACGCCCGTCGCGCATCTCGAAGCGCGTCTTCGTGCTGCTGCCGATGACCTGCTCCACGGGAATGCCGTAGACCTCCTCGGAGAAGGCGCGCACCAGGTCGATGCCGCCGCCGGTGACGATGAAGGTCTTGAACCCGTGGGCGCGCAGGTAGTCGAGCAGTTCGATCTGGGGCTGGTAGGCGCACTCCGTGAAACGGCGGCCGAGCTTCGGGTGTCTGGCCGAGGCGAGCCACGCCTTCGCAATGGCCTGGAAATCGTCCTCGGTCACGCCGGCATGCGTGAAGAAAGCGACGTCGAAGGCGCCCTGCTTGCCCAGCCTCGCGATCGTCTGGAGGTCGTGCTCGAGGAAGGCCTTGAAGGGCTGGCGTTCCTTCAATGCAGGATCCTGGGCCGCGAGCGCGACCAGCCGATCCTGCGCAAAGAAGACCTGCGACTGCATCGGCTGCTCGCACCACAGCGTGCCGTCGTTGTCGAAGGTCGCAATGCGCTCGGCCGGGCGGACGAAGTCCGGCCCGCCCTCCAGCGTCACCCGGGCCACGAAGTCGGTGATCGAGGCCTTGGCCGGGCCCTCGTTCCAGGACGGCAGGACGGCAGTCATGCGGCCGTCGATTGCTGAGCGGGCTTCTTCGCTGCCATGGCGGCCTCCGGGTTATTGCATCGTCGCGCGGGCACGGGGCAGCCATGCTGCCGCGCCAGAGCGTGTCGAGAGCATGCGCACGCCGGCGGCAAAGCGCACTTGTCCTAAGGTGACACGCGATTTGCCCCTTGGTGCAAGCTCAGCTCAGCTCAACTCAGCTCAGCCCGGGCCCTGGCTGGGCGCCGGACTCAGGCGTCGAGCGTCAGGTGCTGGCCGTGCAGCGCCGCGGCCGCCGGCGAGGCCAGGAAGGCGACGGTGCGGGCCGCCACCGAGGTCGACACCCACTGGTTCGGGTTGACATCGGGCATGGCCTGGCGGTTGGCGGGGGTGTCGAGCACGCTGGGCGCGATGCTGTTGACGGTGATGCCGTGCGGCGCCAGTTCCGCGGCCGAGGCTTCGACCAGCCGCTGCAGCGCGCTCTTCGACGCAATGTACGCCGCCATGGCCGCGGCGCCGCGCGCCGCCGTCTTGGCGGTCACGGCGACCACGCGGCCGGACTTGCGCTCGATCATCGCCGGCACCAGCGCCTGCGTCACCGCCACGAACGACCAGGCGTTCAGGTTCATCATTCGGTCCCAGGCCGCGCGGCCGAGCGCATGCACCGGCTCGCCCATCTCGAAGCCGCCGGCGATGTGCACCAGGGCATCGACCTGCCCGCCGAAGGTGCCGAGCACCCGCTGCCCCGCCCCGGCCATCGCCTCCACCGAGGTCACGTCGGCCTGGAGCAGCAGGTGCTGCGAGTTGTCGAGCCCGGGAAAGCTGCTGACGAGGTGCTCCAGCCGATGGTCGATCAGCGCCACGCGGCCCCCCCTGTCGAGGAACAGCTGCACCACGGCACGGCCCAGCGCGCCGGCGGCGCCCGTGACGACCACTTGACCCGGGGAATCGACTTCGTCCATGGCAGGTTCCTGGTTGGGGAAGGCATGGTAGCGCCGATGTCACCCGCACGGCGCCCGGGCTGGCATCATCGGTGCTTCGTTTGCAAAGGAGAACTGTGATGAAAGAAGTGGTTGTCGTCAGCGGCGTTCGCACCGCGATCGGAACTTTCGGCGGAAGCCTCAAGGACGTCCCGCCCACCAAGCTCGCCGCCCTGGTCACCAAGGAAGCGCTGGCGCGCGCCAAGGTCGACGGCAAGGACGTCGAGCACGTGGTCTTCGGCCACGTCATCAACACCGAGCCGCGCGACATGTACATGGCCCGCGTGGCCGCGATCGAGGGCGGCTGCGCCCAGGAGACACCCGCGCTGACCGTCAACCGCCTGTGCGGCTCGGGCCTGCAGGCCATCGTGAGCGCGGCCCAGAGCATCCAGCTCGGGGACGCCAAGGTGGCCGTCGGCGGCGGCGCCGAAAACATGAGCCGCGCCCCCTTCGCCTCGCTCACCGCCCGCTGGGGCGCGCGCATGGGCGACAGCAAGATGGTCGACATGATGCTGGGCGCGCTGCACGACCCCTTCCAGACCATCCACATGGGCATCACGGCGGAGAACATCGCCAAGAAATGGGGAATCAGCCGCGAGACCCAGGACCAGACCGCGCTGACCAGCCACCAGCGCGCCCAGAAGGCGATCGAGGGCGGCTACTTCAAGACGCAGATCGTTCCGGTGCCGCTGGAGAGCCGCAAGGGCACCACCTACTTCGACACCGACGAGCACGTGCGACACGACGCCAAGATCGAGGACATGAGCAAGCTCAAGCCCGCCTTCCTCAAGGAAAACGGCACCGTGACCGCGGGCAACGCCTCCGGCGTCAACGACGCGGCCGCGGCCGTGGTGCTGATGGAGAAGGAAGAAGCGGCGCGGCGCGGCCTGAAGCCGATGGCGCGCATCGTGGCCTATGCCTTCGCGGGCGTGGACCCGGCCTACATGGGCATCGGCCCGGTGCCGGCCTCGCGCAAGGCGCTCGAGAAGGCGGGGCTGAAGGCCTCCGACATGGACGTGGTCGAAGCCAACGAGGCCTTTGCGGCGCAGGCCTGCGCGGTGAGCCAGGACCTGGGCCTGGACCCGGCCAAGGTGAACCCCAACGGCTCCGGCATCTCGCTCGGCCACCCGGTCGGCGCCACTGGGGCGCTGATCACCGTCAAGGCCCTGTACGAGCTGGAGCGCATCCAGGGCCGCTACGCGCTGGTGACCATGTGCATCGGCGGCGGCCAGGGCATCGCCTGCATTTTTGAGCGGATCTGACGGCCGCGCCAAAAGTTGTGGCTATAATCGTGGGATTGCCTGAATGACAGAAATGTCGATCAGGGGCTCTTAGCTCAGTTGGTAGAGCAGCGGACTCTTAATCCGTAGGTCGAGTGTTCGAGTCACTCAGGGCCCACCACCAACACCGCGTAAGCGTTGAAAAGCCTGCTATCGATTCGATAGCAGGCTTTTTTCATTGGCCGATCGGTGACAGTCTGGTGACAGAATCAACCGCATTGCCGCTACGCTGATCGGCGCGCGCCCTACTTCCCCAACTTTTGCTTCCACCGGGTGCTGAAGCCCAGCGCCCGATTGAACTCGAACGGGTCGCACCAGTCCTGCCCGAAGGAGCTGCACACGTCGGGGAGCTTACGGTTCTGGCGCTGCTTCTTCGGCTTGGAGATTTCGACCGTCACGACGCACCGCTTCCCCTTGTCGGACAGCGCGTAGGCAGTCAGGAACGGATCGCGGCCGATCTGCTCGACCTCATCGTCCGTGAGGTCGGGGGCGTAGCCCTCAGTGATGACCTTCTGCACAAGGCCCGGGTCCACCGCGTCGCTCAACAGCAGCGCCTTCTTGTTGGCGTCCTCTTGCAACCATGCAAAGAGCAAATCCTTGTCGGCGTCGTCCGGGCCGTCCTTGACCTCGTCGAAGATTTCGAACGGCATCTTCACGCGGCCTTGTTCACCCTGGTAGGTGAGCCACTCCCAGTACTCGGGCACGCTATCCACCGGGTAGTAGGAGTTGTGGGCAGTGATCAACACGCTCGCGTCAAGCAGATAGAGCATCGAGCGACCGATCAGGCGACAGCCAACAACGGATAGACGCTACGGGGCCGGACCCCGAGCACCTTGGCGGCCTTGACCGGCGACAGCGTTCCCGCATCCATGGCGTGGTGCGCGAAATTGAGCATGGCGGTGCCTAGGCGGTGACGCCGGACGACGTAGTAGCTTGGGCCGCTGCTCTTCTTCATCTTGGCGATTTCCTTCTCGCGCCGCCTTTCCGCGATCCAGCGCGTGTGAATTTCAACCGACAGCGCCTTCCAGTCATCGAGCGACAGGCGCCCGGCCTTGTGCAGGCCGTAGGCGACCATCTGCCGGCTCACGCGCCAGCGATCGGCATGCTGCGAAATGGTGGCGATCTGCGCGTTCACGTCGAGCCCCGCGAGATTGAGCATCTCCAAGTCCGCGACCGGCAGCAGAAACTCGCCGGCCACGTCATTGCAGAATTTCTCGATCTTCATCTCAGGCACCCCGCTGCCGCTGACGCCCGTGGCGCCGAGGAACAGGTGTGCCAGTTCGTGCAGCAGGGTGAACGACCATGCCGCCTTCGCGTCCCCGTCGTTGATGACGACGAAGGGCGCGAGGGGGTCGGCAATGGCAAAGCCACGGAATGCCCCAACAGGGATGGTCGAGTGGTGGCTTCCGAGGTTGCCGACGAGCAGCACGAACACCCCTGCCCGCTCGGCACGATCACGCAGCAGGTTGAAGGCGCCGTCGGCGTCCTTCTGCGCCCGGTACTCCGCGCGGGTGACGCCCAGTAACTTCTCGATCGCCTCGCGAAGAGCTGGGACACCGGCCTCCATCTTTGCCGAGCCGATGAAGTCCAGCGGCCGCGCGTCCTCATCATCTTCAAGGACAGCCCGCACCAGGCTCTGCCGCGCGCGGAGGTCGCGCACGAGCGCATCCACGTCGGCCTCGGCCTCAACGCTTCGTTCTGCGACGACAGTGCGGAAATCTTCGCCTCGGTCCCCCTTCGTCGGCGGCGCCGGCAGGTACAGGGTGAGCAACGAGCGACGGTAGACCCGCGCCATGTTCGACAGCATCGTGCGCGAGGGCTCCTTCTCGCCGCCCTCGATGGCCTTCAGCGATGCGGCGGCAATGCCGATGGCGCGTGCAGCGTCCTCCGGCTCAAGACCGGCGGTTTCTCTCGCCCATCGAAACACATCCGGGTTGAACCGTGTCATTGTTTGCGCCGAGGCGCGCGCGGCACTCGCGCAGCGTCTCGTTTCCAAAGTTTACAGACATCGGGCCGCGTCTCGCCGCTCAGCCTTGCCCTGGCCGCGAACTCGTGCCGTGATGTGGGCCGGTCGCCACGGGCCGGAGCCAATCGACCGCGGCGTCCGCCGGCGTCATCGCGCGCAGGCGCGGGTCGCGCCAAAGGTCGGCGGCCACGTCTTCAAGCTGCTCTGGGTCGACCGTGCGCCACTGGCGCTGCAGCCGGTGGGCGCAGGCCGCAATCCACTGGTCCTTCTGCGCGTCGTCCATGGCGCTATCGTAGCGAACTACTGGTTTTTTATCCAGTATTTGACTGCGACGCCAGCAGGCTGAGAGGCGAATTGATCTGCGGGTCTTGCGACGCTAGAAAATAAGCCCTGTATCGCATTTTCGCCACCCGTCGTCCGCCGCGCCAGAATCATCCCCCATGACCAATTCCGGCACCCTCCCCCTCGACGATGCCCCCGAGCAGGCCCACCACATCGCCCAGGCGGGGAATCAGGCTTGCGCGTTGAGCAGCACGGGTGCGGCCGACGACGGACCGCGTAGCCGCTTCGGCGCCGCCGCCAGCATCTTCGACAGCCTCGATACTCGGCCGCAGCAACTGCGGTTGGCCCGGCGGCCGTGGTGGAAGCTCTGGTGACCGCGAGCATGCTGCGCCTGCCCATCGCTGCCGCCGTCGCCATGCTGGTGTTGCCCGTGGCCGCGCAGCCCACGGTCTACCGCTGCGAGACGAACGGCAAGGTCAGCTACTCGGACGCCCCATGCGTCGGGGCCAAGGTGATCGACGCGACGCCCACGCAAGGCATGGACAAAATGACCGGCCAGTCACGCAAAGGTCGTGACGTGCAACGTGAAGAGTTCAATGCGACCTTCGACAACACCCTGCGCCCGCTCCATGGTCGCTCGCACGCCGACATGGACGTTTTGCGCCGTCGCGTGAAGTTGCCCACCCGCGAGCAGGCCCAATGCGCCGATCTCGACAACCGCCTGCCCTCGCTAGAAGCCGATGCGGCACGAGCGGCAGGCGAGGCCAAAGCCCGCGTCGAAGTTGATCTCTACAAAGCCCGCAAACAGTTCTTCGATCTGAAATGCTGACTGCTGCCGCTCGCCGGCTGCGCCACGTCCCACCCAGACCTACGGTCCGAGTGGCAAGATTGCGCACACCATCAACTGCCCTGGTTCGGCCACAGCTGGGGCAGTTGCTACGAGAAGGCCGGCAGCCCGTTCGGGACGGCGGGCTATAAGGTCGTCGCCCAGATCGGCAGCATCACACCCTCCGGCGTTGCGAACGGCTACGGTGGCTATGGCACATGGGGTGAGCGCCAATCTCTTGCGGCGCTGGGTGACGGAGCAGGACGACGCGGTGACAGCGGTCAAGCGGCAGCAGGTATCGACGCGGCAATCGACTGGCGAGTTCGTGGCGCTGCAGTTGCCGCCACCCGAGGTGCCAGCGCGAGACATCCCGATGCCGAGAGGCGACACCAATAACACAAGGGCTTCGAGCGCGACCGCATACGACATGCCGCGTCTCGACCTTCACGGAAGAATTTCTAGATGCAACCTTCTTCCGCCATGTTGCAGAATTGGATCGTTGTAGGGGGTCCAACCGTTGACGGACATATAGACAACTTCCACTGGAGATCCTGAGGATCCTCCATACTTCATAGTTCCAGTCCATGAAGTGGTGGTCTTAGATTCGTTGACGGCTGTCGAGCCGCCCGTCAATACCTCCCATTGAGAAACTGGCATCGTAGAGTGCACAGTCACGGTATCCCCACGCCGCACCTGCACGTTTGACTCTTTGAACGGATCGTTCCCGCAGCACGTAGTAACAGGGACGGGCGCGCCGTTAGCTTCGACCGTGAACACCATGGGTGGCAAGACATTCAAGACGTAGGGCAAGCCGTTGGCGGCAGTGATCGCATATTCCCCAACGCAATCCCTGTCTTTGCATAGCCTCAACTTCAGGGAGCCCTTGTGCACTCCTTGGGACAGTTTGGTGTTCAAAGCTAGGCCGTTGATGGGCGAAACGAACGTAAACACCCCGGCACTAACCTGCCAGATTGGCACTTGCGTGTGGTTCAGACCGTCTTCATCGCTGAAAAGGTACGGCCAAACTCCCGTTGCTGGAGCACCTGTTGTTTTGGCAGTGATCTTGAACACGGCTGGGATATCAGTCTGCTTCTCCATCATCGCCAAATCGATCCGAGGAGGATCGAAAGTCACGCTGATGACGGGATCAGGATTGCCGCCAGTTCCAGTTCCTGTGCCTGTGCCTGTGCCTGTGCCTGTGCCTGTGCCAGTACCGAGTTCTGTACCGGTCCCAGCGCCAGTGCCGGTGCCGGTGCCAGTGCCAGTGCCAGCGCCAGCGCCAGTGCCGGTGCCAGTGCCAGCGCCAGTGCCCGCGACTTGTTCTGAAGTAGCTTGACCGAGTGCGCTGTTCGCACCAGGCAAGTTCAAACCAGCACCTGACCCGCCCCCGCCTCCGCCTCCGCCTCCGCCACCACACCCTGCAAGGGTGCCTATCAGCAACGCGAGCCCAACTCCTCTTGCCCAATGTCTCATCTTGTTATTCCGATCGTTTTTGCCTCGTCGATGCTGTCGACCTGACCATCAACTGACTCTCGAAATGTAACCGATAGTACTAATAGCTCGCCATGCGCATGCCCACCCCATGCAGACACTCGACTAAGCACGCTGGTCAACCTACGAATGCCGGAGGTATCGACGCCCTGACTCTGCCGGTTGAAGGCGGTCGCGATGATCGCGGCGCGCATCGTGACGCGGTACACCTACTTCGCGCCGCCTGCCGACGGCATCTGGGACATGGACCTCATGGCGACAGCCCCGACAGGCCCGGTGGCGCAGGTGATCTCGAAGACCGGGCCGGCGTTTCTGAGCCAGTACTTTCCTCCGCGATGGTGCAAAGGTGTTCGGGTTCACGCATCTTCAGGTCAGATGGAAACAATGTTTCCGCCGCCCAAATTCAAGGTCCCTGACTTGGTGGCCGTCCCGATCGACTTCCATCTGCCTAGCCCCCTGGGCGACCACGGCCGCCCCAATGTCAACGCCGATCCGAGTGATGGATGGCCTTGGCACGCCGATTCACACGTCGCGCAAGAACCGCTTCAGCAACTCAGGGAGGGCTCCATCACAAAAGGAGCCAGAATAAAAGTTGATGGGCGTCGCCTCCCCCCCAACAGGCTGATGCAACGCCGACCTGATCACGGGACTGTCAGGACGCCAACGCATCGCCGGCCGCCACCTGCGCTTCGTTGCCGAGGCCATCAGCATCCGCGCCATTGCATAGAGGCCCCGCCGGCCTCAATCCCGGGCCGCTCGCGGTCCCCGCCGCAATGCCTGATCGCGGTACTACGGAAATCACCACACCGCCCGGCTACGATCGGTGAATGAGCCAGCCCCCTCCCCAACGCCCCGGAGCACGCATCGACGTGCGCAGCGAATTTGCAGCGTGCGTGACCAAGATGGGCGGGACCGTCATGGATGACGTACTGCGCGGCGTGCATCAGCCGCCGACCAACGCTGACTTCGTGTTCGCCGCCGACGGCGTGATCGCCGAGCTGAAGTGCCTAGAAGAGGATTGGACCGAAGACCTCAACGCGCATGCGAGCTCATGCGCCAACGACTGGATGCGGCGCGGCAAACTGCCCAGCAGGACGGGGATGATGGACCTGGCCGATCCCGATGTGCCGCCCATGCTCGTGCGCGAGATCGTCGACCCCTTCCGAAAGCGGGTGAAGCAGAACCTGATCGTGAAGGCCAACAAGCAGATCAAGCAGACACGCAAGGACACGGGCACGCTGGAATCGAAGGGGCTGCTGATCATCGTCAACGACGGCAATCCGGCCCTGGCCCCGGACATGATGGCGCACCTGTTGATGCCGATCCTGAACAGCGGGCACTACTCGTCAATTAACACGGTGATCTATGCGAGTGTGAACCTGCCGGTGATCGCCGGTCAGCCGTTCGGGCGCTCGCTTTTCTGGGCTCCGTGGTCTATCAAGGGCAAGGCGACGGTCGCTGAGTCATTTCTCGACCGGCTGGCGGATGCATGGATGGCGCACATGTCTGTCGTCACCGCCGCCCCGGTATTTCAGATTGAACCGCCTGCCGACGGCATCGCCGGATTGCGATTCGCATGACTGCACCGATCGACGACTATCCCGCGCCCGGACTCGATGAGGCGATCGCACGGTCGGGCGAGTGGATGCACTACTGCGCCGACGCGATCAACGCCATCCGATTCGATGACTGGACGCAGCGCACGAGGGCAGCGGCCTCGCTGTATCACGTCAGCGTGGGGCATCAGGCCGCGATTCACGTCCTGACCGCACATCAGCTTGACGGCTCAGCCTTCGCCCTGTTCAGGCCGCAGGCGGAAACGTATGAGCGAGGGCTTTGGCTGCACGTGGCCGCCACCGACCAGCAGGTTGTCGACTTCCTGAACGGCAAGAAGCCCCCGTCCCGGCAGGCCATGCTCGACAGCCTGCCTACGGAAGACGGAGAGCCGCTTAAGGCGATCATGAATCCGCCCTGGTCGGGCCTGTGCGACTTCACCCACGGCGGTGCCAATCAGATCGCGGTCCGCATGGGACCAAAGGGTATCGACGAGCGCTTTAAACCCGAGCACGTCGCAAGCATGTTGATTGCTTCGTGCACCTTGCTGTTGCTCACGATGACGGGCTTTTCCGCCATCTGCGAGGACCCGGCGAACCCCGAGATGCTGGCGGCGGCTTACGCGGCCTTCCATCGCGTGGTGCGCGGCAAGCCGTTGCCGCAGACGACATGACTGACCGGCGATTCGTCGGCCCCGTCGCACCACCGCCGATGAGTGAGGCCCTGCGCAGCGAGTACGACCTGCTCCAAGGCCACCACGCAGCCCTCGCCTACTACTTTAGCGAGTACGAGTCGCTGTTCGGCACGAGCAGGGAACGCATCGAACTGTTGAACCAGACGGCGCCGGTGTTTTTCTCGATGATCTTCAACACGCTGTGGTCCGAGATCCTGATGCAGATTGCGCGCGTCGCTGGGCCAGTCGAAACCCAGGATCGCGATGGCAATCATCTCCCCAATTTGACCATCCAGCGCTTGCCGATGCTCGTGGACCCAAAGCTCAAGCGAAGGCTCCGAGTCAGCGTGGACGCTGCCGTCGAAGCGGCGAAATTCATCACACCGGCACGCAACAAGGTCCTGGCGCACTTCGATCTGCCAACGGCACTGGACCGCGACACGGCTGGCGTCACCCTCGGCAGTCGTCGTCAAGTCGCGGAGGCGATTGCGGCGATCGAAGTCGTGCTAGATGCCATCGGCGCGCACTACTACGGCAGGAGGCTTCCGTGGCTGCATCACGGCGGGTGGGGCATCACCGACGACCTGCTGGAGTTGATCGAACTCGGTTGGCGCACTCAATCGGCGCGAGCCCAAGCGTAGGCTGCAGCCAGCCGCTCACGCGCTGTGCTGCTTCGCCTTCCGGGCACCGTCAGCGCAACCTACGACGCCGAGCGCTAGCTGTAGCTCACCAAGCTGTCGAAGCACCTGGAGAGCTTGGCTCGCCAAGCCCCCTCCTCCTCGCCTGCCGGCTGCGCCCTGACAATAGAGGCTTAGTTATCAGCGATTTGATTTGACCGATGAATATGACTGACGACATGCTCGCCGCCGCCATGAGGGAGGCTGTCAAACAGGGCCTGGTGCCGAAGCAAGCGCCCGACGAAGAGGCATACCTGAAGTACTGGCAGGCCGTCGAAGCCGTCGTGCGCGCAACTCTCGAGGCCGCTATCCGTTCTCGACTAGAGGACGACTCAGGCACCCAGCCTATGCCAGCCGCGCAGGGACAATTGCATTGATGATTCGATCCCTCGCCCTCCTCCTGCTCGCCCTCCCCCTCACCGTTTCCGCCGCGCCGCGCACCTGCCTGGTGGTCGGTGTTTCCGACGGCGACACCCTCAAGGCCCGCTGCGGCCAGCCCGGCAGCTACGAAGAACTCAAGGTTCGACTGAACGGCATCGACACCCCCGAAAAACGTCAGCCGTTCGGCGAGCGCGCCAAGCAGACAATGTCCGACCTGGTCTACATGAAGGACGTCGACCTCGACTGCATCAAGACCGATCGCTACGGTCGCAGCGTGTGCAAGGTGATGGTGAGGCCCGTCTCGGCGCCGCGCGGGCCCAAGACGCTCGATGCCGGCCTCGCCATGGTCACCGTAGGCATGGCCTGGTGGTACCGCGGCTACTCGCGCGAGCAGACCGCCCAGGAGCGCGGGCAATACGAGTTCGCCGAAATGGAGGCCAAGGCAAAGCGCGCCGGGCTCTGGCGCGACGCCGACCCGGTGGCGCCGTGGGAGTGGCGAAAGGCCCAGCGCGGCGATTGACTAGGGTTCTCCACCAGCCCCGTGGACAGACCTGTGGACAACAGCATGCGAAACATCGGGGATCGACTCCAGATGGGGCCGCCGACGCGATGCCTCAAAAACAGGCACATCAGCCTTGCTGGCAGCATGTGGCAAACAGCCCCCTTGTCCCTGGGGCTCGTCGTGCTCTGACGGCCGCTCTGCGCTTCGACATTCACCCTCTGCTACCTGCAGCGATGGGCTCTCGCGCAGGATGAACACCCGCTTGGGGCCCTCTGCTGCTGTTCAACCTGCGCAAGCGAACAACTGCTTGCGGGTTGCAAGCAGCCACATGAGTCGCTACTTCGATGCCACCAGCGCCGGCGGCTGCCAGCTGCCGGTTCCGGCAGGAAGGATCGATGGCGGCGTGGCCTTCGGCCAGTAGAGACGCATCACGAGATAGACGGTGTCGTCAGGCGCCGGCAACCAGTTGGCCTCGCGGGCCTTGCCCGGCGAATCCTTCTGAATGTAGAGCGTGAGCGAGCCGTCGGCGTTCTTCTTCATCGCCGGCACCATTGGCGAGTTGATGAGATAGCGGTTGATCGGATTCTTGATCAGCAGCTGGCTCTTGCCGTCGTACATCGTCACCGACCAGAAGGCGTTGACAGGCGGAAGCTGCCCGGCCGGGAAGGTGATGGTGTACTTGCTTTTGCTGGTGTCGATGGTCTCGCCGGTTGCCGTAACGCGAGTGATGGGATACATGGCTTCGACATCGTCGTTGCCGTAGACGCCGGATTTGGCACCGGCAGCGCGCTTCAACCAGTCGCCCTTGTAGTAGTTGCGATCGCCGAAGAAAGAGCCGATGTTCCAGCCATTGACGTTCTTCACTCCGGTGGCCACGAACTTGTCGACCTTCGCGTCGCCGTCCTTCATCGCCAGCAGAACGGCAGCCTTGTGTTCGAGCGATAGATCCTTGAACTCGAAGGTCTTGCCTGGCCCAACGCCGATGCTGGCGAGCCGGGCTCGTAGCTCTCTGTCTTCCGGAGTTACTGGCACAAACTGAAGCGCGGCGTCGAGATACTCGAAGTAGTTCTGCTTGATGCCTGCAGTGGTGGCCGGCAGGAAATTGACAGCAGGGGCGGCCGGCGGAGCTGGTCGCTTCAGAAACGCGGAAAGCGGCTGCGCCTTGTAGCCCGCCTGCACCTTCTCGACGTTCGAGATGTCCTTGGGGTTGAAGAGTTGGGTGCGGAAAAGAGAAAGCGAAAACGGGGTCGTCGACGTGAAGACCTTCTTGATGCCAGCGGGCATGTCGCCCTTCCAGTCAGGGCCAACCACCATGTAGTTGCCTGGCTCGCTACCGGTGGCGCGGCTGCCGATGTAGCCGTAGTTGTAGGTATTGCCGTCGATGAGCTGCACGGCGTAGTAGCGCTGCTTCTCCACGGCGGGGACCGAAATCACCATCGGCTCTGCGCGCAGATCCATCCAGACAAAGGAATAGGGCGTGTCGCTGTTGGGCGTGACGATCGCCGTATCCTGGTAGGTGGCAACGTGGTGCTGGTTGTTGATCTTGTTGAACGGCGCCTTGAACTGGCTGGACTTGGTGTCCACCGCAAACTCGTTCATCACGGCGTAGTTCATGACCAGCGGCAGGCCGTAGATGAAGCCTTCTTCGGCTATGGCCTTGGTCTCTTCAAGCCCGGGCGCAGGCACGCCCGCCGCCACATCGCGCTTGGCGGCCTGGGAGACCGGATCAGACTTTGAAGCGCAGGCGGCGACGAGCGCGGCAGCACTGAGAAGCGCGGCCAATGCCATGCGCCGGGAGGTCGAGGGGTTCATTAAAATCCTGCGTTGAGGTTGTGGAAGAATGCCCGCGAACATGGCCACGGTGCGAGTACAGGGAGAAGCGTTGGCACAAGATTCGGCCCGTGGAGTCCGACCGGCCGGTCATCGGTTCGCCCACGCAGGCCATGTCAGCAATTGTTCCAGTTCACGGAAGACCGCAGTGAGCGGCGCATCTCGTGCGCCGTGCGGGGCTGCGTTCAGCGGCGAACGACGGCCGCGCCATGCGGCCCGACGCAACCTGCACGATAGACACCGCGAGCGCATGTCACCGGAGCGGGGCGCACGACAACAGGCGCCTTCTTGGCCGCCACCGCCCCATTAGGGCCGACGCAACCCGCACGATAGACACCAGCCGCGCAGGCGACCGCAGACGCCTCCGAGGACATGAGCGCGAGGAGACTGAATGCGGCAGTGGCCGCGAGGGTGTGGATGCGCTTCATGTTCCGGGAGTTTGGGTTTGGGGTGCAGCTTACACGCAACGCTCGCAGGTACTTGGGATGACAGTACTGACGCGACCTCGAACACATCTGCCCTTTCGGGCAAAAAGACGGCTATGCGTCTCAAAGCGGACGTGCAGCGCTTGTACGGGAATTGCTGCAACTGGCTGACAACGGGCGACGGAGCTTACCCCGACCCAGGCGGCCGCGTCGACATCGCCAGTGGTCGCAGCCAGACCTCGGCGGCCTGCGCCGGCGCCAGCGATCGCAATCGCTCGTCGCGCCACAGATCGGCCGCCAGCTCATCGAGTTGATCGGGGTCCACAGTCCGCCATTGGCGATGCAGCTGGTGGGCACAGACTGCAATCCAGTCGTCGCGTTCCATTCCTCCAGCATAGCAAAAGACTGTATGCTTATCCAGTATGAGGGTCGGGATGAAGCGGCGCTACCGGGGCGGCAAAAAGTTGAGCGATCGGGAGTTCGCCGATCAGGAATGGGCGCGCGGCATGCTGGTGCTCGACCACAAGATGGGGCGGACCCGGCTCGGCCTCTACGTGTCAGTCCCCGGCCAGAGGCAGCCAGCGTTTGGCATCTTGTGGGCGCCGACCTTGGTAGCTTGCGCCTCCGACACCATCAGCTTCTCGGGGATCGAGCATGAGCATGGGAAGTTCGTGCACCAGACTTGGTACTGCGAATCGCGCGCCGGATAGCCTGACGCCCCAGGAGCCCCACCATGACCGAGCAGGAGGAATGAGCATGACGGAGCCAGGAAATCTCGAAGATGAAGAACTGATCAACCGAGCCAGTCGACTGCGCTTGCTCGCATTGCGCGGCAACTCGGAGGCGCGGGGATTTGCTCACGTTCACGAGGTCAAGGTTCGGCGCCGCTTCGGATCGGCCACAACACCCCCAGCCGCGCCAGCTCGCCGAAAAGAGAGTGGCATGGCTGCGGTGCGAACTGGACGCGTGGCTGCTGGCTCGGCCTGTGTCCGATCAACTGCCGCCCCCAATACTGGGGCGCCGAAGCCGCGCCCGAAGCGGTAGCGCGTCGCGCGCCACGAAAGACGCCTCCCCATCGAGCAGCGGATATCGCAGCGCGTTGCCGCCTGCGATATCCGCGCGAACGTTAGCGTAGGTTAGCAAGCGCGAAGAGCACTCCCGTGATGATTGCGCCTGCGGCGATAGGCGGCATCGGTGCGGATGGCATCGATTTCCCTGGTGCACATCGCATTCTGCGGCGGTGCGGCAAGAAGCTCAGCCGCCGCAGAGGCGGGACAGGAGAATTGCCAGCGCAGCGCCAACCCCTGCCGCCGCCATGATGGCGACGAGCGGGAGCCACGCGGTCTCGCCAATGTTGGATTTCGCTTGCTCATCTGCAAGCCGCACGGTCTGTGCCATGAGCTTGCCAATTTCAGCGCGAATGCGCTCGTCAGGAAGCGGTTCGATCTGGAGGCTCATGGAGCAATGCTAATCGAGATGCCGATCTGAGGCGGCCTATGACGCTTCGCGTCCGCGCCTGTAGGCAGGCGTGAAAAAGCCCGCGCGCGGCGGGCTTGTCTTGGGGGCGCTGGTGGTGCCTACGCCGGGCCGCTTCCTGTGAGCCTTGCGTGGACTTCCGGATTGATGTAGACCAGATTCTCGCCGGGAACCTTAAGCGTCACGTGAGGCAGCAGCTTGAGTTCGAACATCCGCAACACTCCCGGAACGAGGTCTTCAGTCGCTTCGGCTGCGTCAAGAATTGGCGACCAGGGCGCCTCGGGGTGAATGCGGCTGTAGGCGGTGTGGCCCGGCGCTTTCGCCCGGCGTGCGAACCAGTCCGCGACCTTGATCGGCAGTCGGCCGTCGATCGGCTGCAGCTTCTCGTTCTTGGCGTCAATCATCTTGGCCCTTCCTAGCCCTGAAAACGTCGAGTATGCCGCGCGGCGGTCAGCTCGCCTCGCGGTCGCGCTCGCACTTGTGGGCGTCGGCTTCGTCGTCGTAGGGTGCGGCGGGGAACTCGGGGTCGAAGTCCTCGGGCGGGTCTTCCGGCAGACGGTCCTCGCGCTCGATCCACTTGGCGCCGATGACAGAACAATATTGAGCCGGCATGAACCAACTTGAATCAAGCGGCATATCGAACCGGCTCATGCTGGAAGTAGCTCTTGATCCGTTCGGGCTGTCGCTGGACTGCGGAACGTCACCGGACTTTGCCTTTTGCGTCACTGGACGTTGCCTTGGCAATAAGGGCCACTGCTGCGGAATGACACTGGACCTGCGAGAACGCGCCACTGAACTTGCGGGGCCACCCGCGCCGCCGCGCTAGCCTGGTGGGGTGGACCGGCTCGCCTGCAGCGGGTTCCACTGGCTGCTGCCGGAAGTACGACGCCAGGCGAGGGGGCGAGGCAGCGGAGAACGATCAGCGGCGGTGCCGGCACGCCCGCGGCCGCACGGCGCACGCCACGCCGGCCATGGAAAGGCCAGAATGCGGCCAACAGCCGGTCCCGGCCATGAGCAGTCACCCACCACCGACTGCAATGGGGTTGCCTGATCGCATGCACCGCCAAGTTCAGGGCCAATGTGCGCCTCCTGTAGCGAGCGGACCCTCACCGCACGCTCCACTACGTCAGAGGCCGAAGCGTCTGCGCCGACCTGAACAACGCCAGGTCGAGCCCGGCCTTGCAGACCCGCCGGCCCTTGCCCTCGGGCAGTTCGCTCAGCACGATCAGGGGAATCCACGGGGCCATCACATCACCATGCCGCCGTTCGGGCTGATCACCTGGCCGGCGAGATAGTGCTCATCCGACGCCAGGTACACGGCGAGCGAGGCGTATTCCTGCGGCGTACCGAGGCGGCCCATCGGGATCATCGGGATCATCTGGAACAGGCTGTTCTTCTGGGCCTCGGTGGTCGTGGCGATGAGGCCTCGAAGGGCGGCGTCTGACGCCGCCGCAGGCGAAATCCGACCACGCCAACCGCGGCCTTCCACCCCCAGTGCGCCGCGATCAAGCCGCCTCATGCGTGTTTCCAATGCGGGTTCAATCCGGTTTGAAATTGATCGATTTCAGGAGCGCGCCTTGGCGCTCGTGAGCGACGCGCAGCGACTTCGCCAACTCGTCAGGAGTCGCGGGCTGACCGGGCTCCATGCCCAAGCCGCTCAGGCGTCCGCGCACCGCGGGCTGCTGCAGGGCCTTGAGCGCTGCCTCGCGCAGTCGGTCCTGCACAGCGGCCGGCACGCCGTTCGCGACCCACAGGCCGACCCAGACATCTTGCGTCATGGCGGGGAAGCCCTGCTCGGCGAAGGTCGGCACGTCGGGCAGCGCGGGCATGCGCTGCGACGAGGTGACCGCGAAGGCCTTGACTTTGCCGGCCTTGACCATCGGCACCGATGTTCCGGGGCCGTCGAACATCAGCGGCACATGTCCGGCCATGACGTCCTGCAGCGCCGGGGCGGCGCCCTTGTAGCCCACGTGCTGCATGTCGAGTCCGGCCAGCGCGTTGAGCTCAACGCCCAGCGTGTGCGACACCGTGCCGGTGCTGTACGACGCGATGCTGACCTTGCCGGGGTTGGCCTTCACGTGGGCGATCACCTCCTTGAGCGTGTTGGCCGGCACCTGCGGCCCGCCAACGAACAAAAGCCCGCTGCGCGCGAGTTCCGCGATCGGCTTGATGTCCTTGAACGGGTCGAACCGCGACTTGGTCAGGTGCGGAATCTCGGACACGGCGCCGTTCAGGTGCATCATCACGGTGTATCCGTCGCGCGGCGCTCCCAGCAACTCGTTGACGCCGAGCATCCCCATGCCGCCGGGCTTGTTGTCGACGATGATCGGCTGGCCGAGACCGGGCTGCATCGCATCGGCCATGATGCGCGCGATCACATCAATGCTGCCGCCCGGCGGTGCAGGCACCACGATGCGGATCGGCCTATCGGGCCAGGTTTGGGCGGCCGCGAGGGTGGCCACGGCGCACAGGCATGCGGCCAAGCCGGTCCGCAGGGATTTGATGATCATGAATGTCTCCTTCTATGTATGGCAGTGACGCCGAAAAAATGAACTGAGCCGTTCGGCTTTGAGCCGGTGGCGCCTAGTTCGGCAGCCGGTAGTCGCGGAACGTCTCGCGCAGTTGGTTCTTCAGCATCTTCCCCGTGGCGCCCAGCGGAATGCTGTCGACGAATGCCACGTCGTCCGGCGTCCACCACTTGGCGATCCTTCCGTTGTAGAAGGCGAGAAGTTCCTCGCGCGTCACCTCGGCGCCCGGCTTCTTTGCCACCACCAGCAGCGGGCGCTCGTCCCACCTCGGGTGCGCGACACCGATGCACGCGGCCATCGCCACCGCCGGGTGGGCCATCGCGATGTTTTCGAGGTCGATCGAGCCGATCCACTCGCCGCCGGACTTGATGACATCCTTGCTGCGGTCGGTGATCTGCATGAACCCGTCGGCATCGATCGTCGCGACGTCGCCGGTCGGGAACCAGCCCTCATCTCCGAAATACGTGAGCGGATCGCCGCCCTCGCTCTTGAAGTAGGCGGCAATGACCCAGGGACCGCGCACCATCAGCTCGCCCGAAGTCAGGCCGTCGCGCGGGAGTTCGCCGCCATGCTCGTCCACGATCTTCATGTCGATGCCGTACGGCGACCGTCCCTGCTTCGCTTGCAGCGCCCGGCGTTGCACCGCGTCCAGGCCCGCATGCTTGCCCTTGAGCTTGCCCAACGCGCCCATCGGGCTCAGCTCGGTCATGCCCCAGGCGTGGATCACCTGAACGCCGTACGTGTCCTCGAAGGCGTCCATCATGGCCGGCGGGCAGGTCGATCCGCCGATCACGGTGCGCTTCATGGTGCTGAACTTCAGGTCGTTGGCTTCGACATGCGCCAGCAATCCCTGCCACACGGTCGGCACGCCTGCGGACATGGTCACTCCTTCGGACTCGAACAGGTCGTGCAGCGACTTGCCATCCATCCATGGGCCGGGGAACACAAGCTTGGCACCCACCATGCAAGCCACATAGGGCAGGCCCCAGGCGTTGACGTGGAACATCGGCACGACCGGCAGGATCGTGTCGCGCGAAGAGCAGTCGAACGAATCCGGCAGTGCGGTGGCGTAGGTGTGCAGCACCGTGGACCGGTGGCTGTACAGCGCGCCCTTGGGATTGCCGGTGGTGCCCGAGGTGTAGCACAGTGACGAGGCCGTGTTTTCGTCGAACACCGGCCAGGTGAATTGCGGGGAATGCGCGTCGATCAGGTCCTCGTAGCACAACAGGTTCGGGATCGTCGACGACACCGGCATGTGCTCCCGGCTGGTCATGGCAACGAATGCCTTGATGGTTTTCACGCGCGAGGCGATCGCCTCGACCAGCGGCAGGAAGGTCAGGTCGAAGAACAGCACCTGGTCTTCGGCGTGGTCGGCAATCCACACCACCTGGTCCGGATGCAACCTGGGGTTGAGCGTGTGCAGCACGGCGCCGGAACCCGACACCGCGTAGTACAGCTCCATGTGGCGGTAGCCGTTCCATGCGAGCGTCGCGACACGATCGCCGAAGCGGATGCCGTTCGCCGCCAGCGCGTTGGCCATGCGGCGTGCGCGCTGGGCGAGGTCGCCGTATGTCTGGCGATGCAGGTCGCCTTCGACGCGGCGCGAGACGATTTCCTGGTCGCCATGGTGACGCTCCGCATGATTGAGGAGCGTCGAGATCAGCAGCGGCTGCTGCATCATGTTTGCGTTCACGGTGGGTGCCGTGGGCGTGGCTTGTGGAGCAGTGTCTTGGGTTAGGGCGGTGGCTGTCATTGGTGTCTTCAATCTGTGCTTATGCGGCGGCGAAAATGTATGGGTCCGGCAGATGAAGCTGTCCCTCTCACCGAGGCAGTTCCCCCAGACTGCGGCACTTATTCGGTGCGGCGAACCAAGGCGACCTTGCCGAGCAGCATGTTGCGGTCGGTCGGCTGCGCCGAAGCGCATGGCGCAGCCCGCCGCCGTGGGCCCGCGGCTGCGCACGGACCCGCGGACCCGCGGGCCGGCGGACTCAAACGCTGAAGCTGCTCACGTCGACCGGCTTGACGCCGTTGGCGCGGCAGAAGTTCAAGTAGCGCTCGACCATCGACTTCCAGTTCTCGATGGCGAGCACCGCACCCTCGGGGCTCATGAGGTTCCAGTCGCCCTGGACGATGTTGAGCGTGATGACCTCGTCGTCGCCCACGCTGATGGGCGTGTGACGCGAGCCGGCGGTCTCGAAGACGAAGCTGCCGGGGCCGGCAACCCAGTCGTGCTCGATGTACTTCCAGCGGCCGGCGATCGTCCAGACCTGCACCGTGCCCGAGTGGTGGTGCATCGGCAGCGTGCTGTTGGGGGGCACCTTCAGCAGGGCGGTCCACTCGCCGCGGATCGGGTCGACCTTGATGAGCTTCAGGAAGAAATTGTCGCTGTAGGGCACGAAGGGCATCCAGGGCAGCGACTCGACGTCAATCAGGGCGGTATCGATGGTCTCGTAGAACATGGTCATGTGGTCTCTCTTGGTGGGTATGGAGGAGGTGGTGAGGGGACGGGCAGCGTTGCGGCGGCGATCGACTTCGCCGAAGAACTCGAGCAGGCGCTCGACGACCCAGGCGGGCCGTTCCTCGGGGATCCAGTGGCCGCAGCCTTCGGCCACGCCGCCGCGCACGTCGCAAGCGACGCGCTGCCACGAGTCCATCGCGTACAGGCCGCGGCCGACGTTGGGCGCACCGCCGCCGTACACGAGGATCGGCATCGCGAGCTTGCCCTGCTTGATGAAGGCCTGGTTGTCCTTGGCGTCCTGCGCCCACTCCCGGTAGTAGTTGAAGCCGGAGCGCATCCCGCCGGGCTGGGTGTAGGTGCGCAGGTACTCGCGCTGCGCCTCTTCGGAGATGGCGTCGGGCCGCGCGCCGCCCTTGCGGTACATGTAGCGCAGGTAGATCTCTTCGCGGCCGGCCACCAGCGCCTCGGGCAGGTCGGCCTCGGCGTGGAAGCCGAAGTGCCAGCGCCCGAGCGCGGTGAGCACCGAGCCGTCGCCCGGCACCGGGGCGTCGAAGATCGCCATCGACGTCACCGCGTCGCGGTGCTGGGCGGCCAGCGCATAGGCCACCGGGCCGCCCCAGTCGTGCGCCGCGACGTGGAACTGCTTTTCGCCGAGCACGTCGTGCATCAGGCGCCAGATGTCGTTCGCGACGGTCGTGGTGTCGTAGCCCACCGCGGGCCGCGACGATTCGCCGAGGCCCCGCAGGTCCACCGCGACGACGCGGTAGCGCTGCATCAGCCCGGGCAGCACGTCGCGCCACATGTACCAGGTCTGCGGCCAGCCGTGCAGGAACACGATGGCCGGGCCCTGCCCGCCGCTGACGTAGTGCAGTCGCACGTCGCCGAGGTCGGCCCAGTCGTGCCGGAGATTCAGTTCGAGAGCGCGGTCCATAGCTGTCTCCTTCAGAACGGCCGGTCGCCAACGATGGTGGCGCGGTTCATCTTGCGATGGCACGGCGCGTAATCCATCACCGCGTAGTGCTGTGTGCAGCGGTTGTCCCAGATCGCCACGTCGTTGGCCTGCCAGCGCCAGCGCAACTGGTACTCGGGAATGAAGGCCTGGCTGATCAGGTACTGCAGCAACTGGGACGCGCCGGGGTGCCAGTCCTGGCCGAAGCGGACGTTCCTGGCGTTGTGGAAGTTGGTCAGGTGCGTGGTGAAGGCGCCGACGAACAGGCTTTTCCTGCCGGTCACCGGATGCGTGCGAACGACCGGATGCTCGGGGTCGGGGAAGCGCGCCTTCATCGCCAGGCGGTCGTCGATCGGCTTGGCCGCCATGAACACCGATTCCATGCTGTGGCGCGCACGCAGGTCGGCGATGGTCTCCTTGATGTGCTCGGGCAGCCGCTCGTAGGCCAGTTCCATGTTGGCCCACATCGTGTCGCCGCCCACCGGCGGGCATTCGACGCAACGCAGCACCGCGCCCATCGGCGGGCACTCGGCCCAGGTGGAATCGTTGTGCCAGGAGTTCTCGTAGCGCTCGGGCGGGCTGTCGGGCGTCTTCCAGATCTGGATGATGCCGGGCTCGCCCTCGGCGCTGTTGACCAGCGGATGGTCTTGGAGCTCGCCGAAGTGGCGCGCGAAGGCGGCGTGTTCGGCGTCGGTGATCTGCTGGTTGCGCAGGAACAGCACCTTGTGCTCGAGCAGCAGCGCCTTGATCTCCTGGGCCAGGGGCGAGTTGCGCGAGGCCTCGGCCAGGCTGACGCCCTGGATCTCGGCGCCCAGGGCGCAGGTCAGCGGAATGACGTTCATCGTGTGTCTCCAATCGGGTTCGGTGAGCGCCGGCCCTTGCCGGACCGGACAGTCGCCGGAGTCTCATCGCGGCGTGAGTGAAATTGTGTGCTCCGTCGATCGGCGTGACTTGACGTTTCGGGAATTTCGTTTGACATTTCGGGAAAGGAAGCCGAGCATTTCTGGAAAGGCAGTTGCGCCCATGACGATCCTGGTACGCGCCGCGACGCTGACGAACTTCGAGGCGGTGGCGTCGGCCTGCGGGCTTGATGCGCAGGGGCTTCTGGGCGAGGCCGGGCTGCCCGCGCAAAGCCTGGCCGACCCCGACCTGATGGTGCCGGCGGCCGCCGTGGGCGCGTTGCTCGAACTGGCGGCAGAGCGCGCGGGCGAGCCTGCCTTCGGCCTGCGCATGGCCGCTTCGCGGCGCCTGTCCAACCTCGGGCCGCTGGGCCTGCTGTTGCGGGACCAGCCGACGTTGCGGCAGGCCCTCGAGGCGCTGATCGCGCGTATCCACCTGCACAACGAGGCGATGTCGGTCTCGGTCGTGCCGGAGGGTCCGATCGTCGCCATTCGTGAGGAGATGGTGTACGAGGGCGGGCAGTCGGTGCGCCAGCCGATCGAACTTGCAATGGGCACCACCTTCCGCCTGCTCGGCATCTTCCTCGGCGACGGCTGGCGTCCGCGCCTGGTGACCTTCCGCCACCCCGCGCCGCCGAGCAGGGCCTGGCACCGGCACGTGTTCGGCGATTCGGTCGCGTTCGGCGAGGAGTTCAACGAGATCGTCTGCAACGCGGCCGATCTGGAGGCACCGAACCCGGGCGCAGATCCGGTGATGGCGCGCTATACGAAGCGGCTGCTGGAGCGCGATCCGGGCCAGAGCGCGTCGATGTCGGACCGAGTCCGTCGCCTGATCGTGCTGCTGATGCCGCGCGGCCATTGCCGGGTGGAGAGCGTCGCCCAGCACCTGGGCATCGACCGCAGGACCGTCGCCAACCACCTGGCTGCGGAGAAGACCTCCTTCAGCATCCTGGTCGACACAATGCGGCGCGAACTGCTGGCTCACTACCTGCGGGACGCCTCTCGGCCGCTGTCGGACGTGGCGACGCTCCTCGGGTTCTCGGAACTCAGCGCGTTCTCGCGCTGGCATCGGCGACAGTTCGGCGTGGCGCCACGAACCCGTCGCGCGGGCATTGCGGCGGGCCCTTGAAATTCCCCTACGCCCCGTCTTCTGACAAGCACTTGCGATCACGCGTGGTGTACTGCCATGCACCGCAGTGCCGCCGTGTCGCCGTGTCGCCGTGTCGCCGTGTCGCTAACACGGTACTAGCACGAGGCTACACGGTCGCTTACACGGCAGCTCAGCCGGCCGGCCTGTAGTGGATCACCCAGGCCCCGCCATTTAGCGAGGCGCCTTTCGCCGAAATTCCGCTTCGGATTGCGGATTCAATCGGCCGATGCAACACACGACAGACTGCGTAGGCAGAAGGAGTGTTGCAGATGAAGTATCGAACGCGGACCTACTACTCGGCCAGCCAGAAGGCGCTTATGTGGGAGCGCTGGAAGCAAGGTCAAGTGCCTTCATGCGTCGTCCCGCCCTGGTCGAAGGATTCCGGCGTGTCATGCGCACCGCCGTTCGACCGGCGCAAGGCCGATCGAGAAGTAATTGAACGTCGGCTTTGCGGTGCGCCAATATGAGTCTCGAATGACTCGTGTGGGCCCATTCGAGCCCGCCAGCGGACATCATGATTGTCGGAAAGCGGTCGTCGGCAGCGCCAGCCAACCCGCGACCAGTTCGTGCTTACGTTGCACCTGCAAAAGGCAAAGTACAGTGACTCAAAACCCGCGAAAGGCAAACTCCAGTGACTCACCAGGGCAAAGTACGTTGACACACCGATCTGCTCTCTAGAGGGGAGGGCGCGTGCGCCGGTGGCAAAGTCCAGTGGCTTTCCGCATGGACGCTGCGCAGGTGATGGGCCGTGACCTTGACCAGTTGCAGCTTGGTGCGCGCCCCTCAACGACCCGGTTTCTCTGCGCAGCATGCTGCTCGGCTACACGGCGCCGCCGAGGCCACCGGTTACTACGTGCGCGGTCCCCCGGTCGCTCACGTTTTGCCCGATGGTGTCGGGAATAGAGACGCTGAGGCTGCCACGGCCCGCGCCGGCACTGTTCAACGGCGTGGCAACGTCCTTCACTTCCGTGGGCTTCGGAATCGTCGCCGGCACCGCCGACGGGATGTTCGCGGGCACGGGTGACGGAATCGTGGGGCTGGCGACGACGGCGGCCTGGTAGGCGGCCTTGCTGTCCATGCCGGTCGCCACAAGGCGTTGGTACTGCGCGCGTGCAGTGCCGAGCGCGCCGCCGAAGGCCTCAGCCGACAGATGCGCCTTGTTGTTGCCGCTGCCCGCGTAAAAGCTCTTGCCGGTCGAGGGGTCCGCGATGGATGCCCACTCCTTCGCGCCAGCCTTCTGCGCGCTCGCGAGGTCGCCGCCGCCACGGATGTAGCTGGCGATCTCGGGCCGCTTCTTGTCGGCCAGGTACTCGCCGAAGATGCGTTCCTGAAGCTCGGGCGTGAATTTCTCGTCGCCCTTCAGGCCCATTGAGCCCACCGCGCCCTTCAACGTCGAGGGGATCACCTGATACTTGCCCACGGCAAACAGACGGTCCTTGTCGCCCTTCGGCAGCGACTGCGCGGCCATGATCTGATCGATCGTCATGTTCGAGAAGTCCATGCTCGCGCCGCGCGAGTCGCCGGCCTGGCCCCGATTGAACGAGCCGTAGCCGCCTTCCCCCTTCGCGATCAGGTCGCCTAGAGAGCCGCCAGCAGCGCGAGCGCCTTGCTGGAGCGCGCCCACGGGCGCACCGGCCGTGCTCTCGGTGCCGCGCGCCACGTCGTAGCCCGCTTTCGCCTGACCAGCGGCCGCAGCGCCAGCCGAATAGGCGCGTTTTGCGGTGTTGGGCACCAGGGCGGCCGCGCCGGTCTTTGCCGCGTCGAGCGCGTCCGCGCCGTAGCCCTTCGCCGCCGACCAGCCCGCGATCGCGACGCCCTTCGTCTTCTCCCAGGCATTGCCGGCCACCTCGCCCACCTTGTCGGCGGCCGCGGTCACGTTCTGCTTCACGTCGATGCCGGTCTTGTCCTTGAACCAACTGTTCATGCCGTCCGCGAGCGATGACACCTTGTCGGCCAGCGTGCCCGCCGCCTCCTTCGTCGAGTCCCACCACGCGCCGGCCTTCGTCGTGATGTCGCCCCAGGTCGTTTTCGCGTCGGTCACGAGGGAGTCCCATGCCGCGCCAAGGCCAGTCGTGAACACGTCCCACCCTTGGATGACCTTGCCGCCGACATCCGAGTCCACAAAGCTCTTCGTCCACTCGCCGACGGCGCCGCCGATCTTTTCGCCGAGCATCGCGCCGAGGTAGCCGCCGACGACGGTGCCGATCGGCCCCAGCAGCGAGCCGACGGCCGCGCCAGCAGCGCCGCCAACACCCATGCCGACAGCCTCACCCGTGTCGCGATAGCGCTGCGTGCGGTTTTCCTCCGGCGACTTGCTCGGGTCGTCGTCCATGCCGAAGGCCGAGCCCAGCGCCATGCCGCCGGAAATGAGCGCGCCGAGCACCGGGATGCGCTTCAGCAGCTTGCCGCCGCCCTTCAGCAGCCCCTTGCCCTTGCCCAGCAGGCCGCCAGCAGCTGAGCCGCCAGCAGCGCCAAGCAAGCCGCCCAGGCCGCCACCGCCGCCCCCGCCGAAGAGGCCGCCGCCAACAACCTGCTGCGCCTTCTGCGATCCCGGCGTGAGAGCCTTCAGGAACCGGCGATACCAGACTTCCCTCTTGCGCTCGGACGTGCGCCCGAAGAGCGAGAACAGGCCGCGCCCGAGAGGGCTCACCACGTCCTTGACCTCCTTCATCGCGTTCACGGTCGGATCGATGTTGTCGGCCGCTTGCAGGCTCGATGCGAGCTTGCCAAGCGAGTCATTCATGCGCCCGAGGGCACTGCTACTCAAAACGCCGCCGCCACTCGCGCCGCCGCTGGCGGGGCGCTGGCCCGCCACGAAGCGGCCGCTGGCGCCGCGCGGCTGCGCGACCACGACGGCGCCGCGCGCGACCGCGCTGCGCAGCACAGGTGCACTACGGCCCGCAGGCACCACGGCCGAAGGCGTGATCCGCCAGTTCCCACCGGCCGCGCGGCTCGTCGAGGGTGCACGAGGCGCAGCGCCAGGGCGGCCGGTACGCACGACCGTGGAAATCTGGGCATTGATGGCTGTGCGCACTGCCCGCAAGTCGGTGCGGATGGCCTTCCAGATGGCGATGCCTTGTTGCTGCGCGCGCATGAGGTCACGGCCGTTCTCGATCACCTCGCCGATCAGAAATCCTTGCACGTCGCTTTTGAAAACGGATGCCATGTGTTATGTACTTTCAGAAAAAGCGGCGCACGAAGTCCGCTAGAAATTGATCAGGTGGAGCCGGCGGAGGTGCCGGCGGCTCGACGCTAGGGGCCGCAGCAATAGGCCGAGGTGCGGTCCATGTCGGATCGGACGTAAAACGCCCTCGGAGGGCGACACGCCCCCGCTCGATGTCGGCGAGGCGCTCCGAATCGGCTGCCAGTTGCTTGACCCGCTGGTCAGTCGTCTTCATGCCGCCCCTTCGAGGTCTTCGGCGTGCCAGGTTGCGAGCAGCGCGTGGCCGGGCAGCAGCGGCGCTCCGGGCACATCGAGGTCCACGTCATGTCCGGCGAGGGCCAGCACGCAGCAGATGTCGGCAGCGCCCGTCTCAGCGTCGGCGACGACGAGGTAGGCGCCCGGAGCGGGCATCACGCGGTCCAAATCGAACACAACGCGCCGGTAACTCGGCAGCGGCTCGCCGGGCTCGTGCGGTGCGACGGCACCCAAGGCGCGGGCCAACTCGATGGCATCTTCTTCGACGATCTGAAAGCGAGCGTCGCCGAGCGGGTTGAAGCGCGTCGTCGCATCGCCGCCAAGGCGGTCGAGCAGGTCATCGGCCACAGCGAGCACGGCGGCATCAGGTTGAAGCTCGGCGCGGCTCAAGGCGACACCTCCGCCAGCACCTGCACGAGCAGCGCTTCGCCGGGCTGGAGAAAGTCGAGCGCCTCGTTGCGCACGGCGTCGCCGCCAAGGTCGAACCCTTCAGGTGCGGGGTCATGAACGTCTTCGCCGGTCAGCGACAGCATGAAGATCAGTTTTACGCCGGCCGCGGTGTCGATCGTGACGTACTGGCCGGAGCGCCGCTGGGGTTGGTCTTCGGTGTTCTCGAAACGGACGCGCATGCACAGCGAAGGCAGCGAGTTCTCATCGATGGCGCCAGCCGCCAAGGCCAGGTCTGTCGCGTCGGGATCGACGATCTGGAACTTCGCGAAGCCGACCTGCACGAACTCCGCCTCGACCTCGTCGGCCGCCTGCCACGTGCTGGGACTACCGTCGGCGAAAGGCTGCGCGTCGGCATTGAGGGCGAGGTGATCGAACAACTCGGCGGTGACAGCCTTCACTTCGTTGGTCAGCTGGGGTTCAAGGTAGGCCATGGTCTTGGTGCCCTGTGGGCGTTTGGGGGTTGATGGAGGGACTCGAAGCACGTCGCGCACGCTGATCGCCATGAGCGTGAGCGTGAGCAGGCGAGCAGCGCAGGCTCTGAAGGTTCTGAGGAATGGTCACGGCCGTGCCGCCTTCTGCTGGGCGGCGAGAAGATTTTTCAAAGCGCGCTCGATAGCGAGGCTGGTCGGGTCAGTCTTGCCCTTGAAGGCGGCCAGGGCGGCGCGAATGTCCGAACTGCTGGCCTTCGGCCCCAGGGTGGCGCGGCGCTGCTCCGGCTTGACCGCGATGCGGCGCACGCGCCCGGCGGTGATGCGGTCGGCGTCCTGCTGTGTCACGCGGATGGTTTGGTGCTTCGTACGGCCCGGACTGTCGAGGCGTGCACGATCGGCCTCGATCATCTTGGCGACCTGCTTGCGCACGAGGATGCTGTCGCGCAACTCGATCATCGTGCGAAGGGTATGTTTGCAGGCGAGGCCTGTGAGATGGACGTTCCGAATACGAGGAAACCCCGTTTCTTGCCTTGCTGCGTTCGCGCCGATCGACGTACAGATGTACCGATACCAAAAAGTATGCCGCCCACACGAGCAGTCCCACTTCACATGACCTTCCTTCGCAAGCCACGCAGCAGCCTGGAGAGGAGTTGCAGCACGGGCCAGCGCGGCGCCGTAGTCAGCAAAGATGACAGTCACATAGTGACGCGTCACCGGGCTTTGTCGGCTGGCGCTCGCGATGAAGTCGATCGTCCCGTTGCGCAGGCGCGCGGGCGTGCTCCACCTGATATCGCGCGCGCGCTGCAAGTCTTCCGGACGGCTCGCCCTCACGATGTCGTCGATGGTGGCACCACCTTTGTAGCGCGTGCCGAGGGCCTTGGCTTTGGTCTTGAACACGGCCATGTCCTCGGCCGTGAGCTGGCGTGGCACGCCGCCAAGGGTCGTGTACAGCAGCCGGCCGCCCGACACCTTGCCTTGCGCGATATCCGAAGGCCCAAGAATCCTGTGCGCGTCGGACTGTCGACGGAGCAAGTCGTTGTTCGCAACTCGGTTCCGCCCGGCGGTCAGATTGCCGATGCGAATGCCGCTCATGCCGCCTCCTGCCCGCGCTGGGAAGCGCGAATCTGCCGCATCGACAACGGAAGTACCTTATCAAAACTTAACAAATCTGAGCCCATTTGCTCGTGCGGCAAACGATGCAAAAAGTCAGCCTTTGTCAGGGCTGCTCCGGAGTGATCCGGGCCCGTGGCACGCGGGGAATCGTGATAGCCAATTTCGATCAAATCACGCGAATGGTTAACGCAAGTAAGCATTGGTTCTCCTAAGATTTCCTAAGTCCGACGGAGGCAAGAAGCGCCCGGCCCGCGGCGGTCTTGCTAGCGGTTGCGACGAAGGCGGCCCGCGCTTTGGTGCTGCGTTCCTCGGCCGCAAGGTGGGCTCGATACTTCGCTTGCGCACGCAGGCGGGCGGCCTTGCCTTGCGGGTTGCTGGCTGTCTCGCGGGCGGCCTTTGCGCAGCACGTCTTGCACGCGGCTTTGACGCCGAAGCGCCCACCACGGCTGGGGCTGAAGTTGTTCAGGGGCTGGTCGAGCCCGCAGCGGGAGCAGGCCTTCGCGGTGCATGCAGCGCGCTCGTCGCCATCGGGCGCGGGCGGCAAGTAGGACCGCACGAAAACAGTCCGGCCAAGTTCGCGGGCGAAGACCTTGGCGTTGCGGTCATACAGGTCGCCCCAAAACTCGCGCGTACGCTCATCCAGTGCGGCAAGCGACTCCGGCGTCTGCGGTTCGTTGGCTTGGATGCGGCGGGGCTTGTACTGCCCACGCGCCACGCCGGGCTTCGAGCCGCGCTTGCGGGGTTCGGTCGGGCTGCGGGTCGTCATGCGGTGACCTCTGCGCCAACGCGATAGGGGTAGGCCTGCGCGATGAGGTCGTCGAGGCCCAGGCCAGCCAGGTGCTCGACATCGCCGCTTTCACCGAATGCATGCAGCGGCACGATTTCGGCGTCGATGGCAACGATCCGGGCGCGCACGGCGGCTTCGTCATCGGCTGGAGACTGAATGCCGAGCGCGGCGGTAATCTCATCGGGCTTCAGGCCGGCCGCCACGAGGCCGTTGTAGCGGTGAGATGCGGAGCCCGACATCGTGGAAGCCCTGCGCGCGGCGTCGATGCGGACGAGGCAGTGTTCGCGCTGGCGGGTCAGTGCACCCAGGCGCGTCGAGACGACGTGGCGCAAGGGCATGAGACGTTCCAGACGCGCTTTGTGGCAGGCGTCGTGCTGGGCGCGATCTTCGCGGACGGCAGCAACCTCGTCATCAATGTCCGCAGCCATCCGGTCAAGGATCGCGACGACCTTCTCGGGCGTGATAGCGGCGGGTTCATCAACAGCTGCGATGGCCTGGGCGATCGCGCTACGGAAGCCCGCAACTTCGAGAAGATGTGCCTGCTTCAGGTGCAGTCGGCCGGCCGTGAGCTGCACCTGGGAATCGCTGAAGACAGAGTCCAGGGCGTCAACCTCGGCGGCGGTCAGGGCGGCGGAGGCCGCGAGCGGGCTGCGAACGAATTTCATGGTTTGGTCCTTGATGGGGCGGGTTTTGGCGGGCGCGGTATGGATGTGGCTGGTGGTGCGCCAGCTCGGCAGTTGAAGGGGCTTGGCGGGACTGGCATGCACCTTGGCGCTGAAGTGAGCGCGGGTGACGACGAGCAGCATGGCAATTGCGCGCATTCGGGTCAGGCCTTGGGCGCGCTGGTGTTCTGCGCCAGCCATTCGCGGACAGCGCTGCGGCGATAGAGGCATCGACGGCCGGCCTTCACGAACGGCAGCGGCTGTGCGCGGCTCGGCCTGCGCCAGCTATCGATCGTGCTGGCCTTCACGCGTCCGCCAAGCATCTCGGCGCTGACCTGTGCGCTGTCGAGCAGGTCGTCGTCGGGGTCGTTAAGTTGCATTGGTTGGTGCTCCTGGGTTACGGTCCGTGCATCTTTGTGCAGCTCGGCCGCTCGACAGGGACCGACTTTCCCGATCTGCGCGAAGGGCTTCGCGTGCCTCGGGACGACCTCCGCCGTCGGCGGAAGTCCTCGCTCAAACGTCGTCGTCGCCCGCCATCTCGTCTTCAAGGGCGATATCGGCCAGCGCGCGACGCAGATCGCCGTCGAGGGCGTCGTGGGCGCGGATCGCCGTGCGTGCGTCCTCCAGCGCGGTCTCGAACTCCTGTGCGCGGCGCAGCGCGGTTGCTCCGCCGCGCATGCGATCGAACGCCCCCGAGTTCGAGCGCATGAAGCCGCTGAAAGCTTCGAGCAGGTCGTCCCCCGCCGCGAGAAGCCCGCGAACATGGCCGACATGCGGGCCGACCAGGCGGGCGTGGCGCGCGACCTCATCGACCGTGATCTCGGCCACGCGAGAAAGCTGCTTACGGACACCGATCAGGCACGCGCTGCGAAGAGCAGCCGCTTGGTCGCGCTCCGGTTCATCACTCATGCCCAGCAAGTAGTCCGAAGAGACGCCCAGGACTTCGGACACGCGCACCAGGGCGGTCGGTGTGATCAAACGACGGCCCCTTTCCCAGAGCGCGACTTGAGACTGATTTTTGAAATGAAGAGCCTTGGAGACATCGCCTTGCGACAGACCAGAAAGCATGCGCGCACGCACCAGCCGGACAGCCATCACGCGGCTCAATCTGGCGTTGGCTTCGCCGCCACGGGCCGAGGCATCTGCTTCACGCTCAACGCTCGGGTCATTCGCGGCAGGCGTTGCAGCACGAGCAGCGTTCGTCGTCAAGCCCGCAAACACCGCGCCGACAGCCACGGGGGCTTCGTCGTCGAAGTCAGGCAGATCGACTGCCGTTGCAGCGGGGACATCCAGCTGAATAACCACAGGGGCATGCGCGACGGGCTCGATGGTGTTGGCGACGACCGCGCTCATGCTGCACCACCTTCCACGACCGTGAACACGGGCGCATGCGGGCGGTGGACGCCGGCCTCGAACTCGGCGGAGGTTTGGTGGTCGTCGCACCACTGATTCGGCTGGCCCGCATCGTCAGCGGCGGGGACCAGATTCATGCAGCGGCCGAACTTCTCGATGCCGCCGTCTTCCTGCCATTCACGGTCTTTGAGGCCGTCGGCGGAGCAGTTGTCGCAGCAGCGCGACACGTGCACGCGGGCCTCGCCGCCGTCGTGCTCGCCCGTTGCGTCGATGTAGGTGATACGCACAACGCGGTGCGAGCGGGATTGAGATGCGGACATTTTTTTGTTCCTCGGTTACTGGTGACAAATCAAGCGGTGCGGGCGCGTTCGATGGCGTGGTTCGCCTCCATGCCGCACATGGTTTCGACGAGCTTCTCGCCGGCTTCCAGCGCCGCAGCGCGCAGTGCGCTGCAGAACGAATCGACATCAGCGAAATCGATGGTGAAGGCGCTGCCGCGCGCACCGGCCGGCGCAGCGATGCACACGCAAACACCGCCGACGGCGTTGGGTTGAATCAGGGCCTTGCGGGGGCCGTCAGTGCTGTCGAAGCGGTAGCCAGCGAGGGCGACCGTGCGAATGGTTCTTTCGTTGTCGGTCATGGTTCAGGTTCCAGTTGCGTTGAAAGTGGTGGCGGTGTAGTTGCGGACCTTGGAGGCCGCAGCGGCCTTCAGCGCGTCGGTGCGCTCGCGGTCGATCTGCTGCGCCGTGGGGGCCCCCTTGCGCGAGGTCGCTTCGGCACGCATGCTCAGCAGCAAGGCGCGCGCTTTGGCTCGGGCGTCGCGGTTCGACTGGGTCTCTTCGGCGGCAGGCAGCGCCAGCACCTCGTCAAGACCCGTCGGCGCGTCGAGCAGAAGATCGGCCGACAGACGGCCGGCCTGCACGTGCGGCAACAGCGTGACATTGCGCGCTGCCGTGTCGTGGCCCAGCGTCGCGGACCACGCGATGGGCACACGGCGCTCGCGGGCTTCGGAGACGAGGCGCGTGTACGACTCTTTGAACGCCATGCGCGCCGCAACTTCATCGCCGGCCAGGGCCAGCGGACGCGCAATGCCGAAGGCCTCGGCCATTTCGCTCGACCACACGACCGTCGCGTTCTCGTCGGTCGCGCGAAACGCGGAGGCCCACGCCTCTTCCGCGCCAGGACGGCCATCGTCGGCAACAAGGCCGTTGATCTGCGCAATCACGTCGGCCGGCATCGGCAGGAACTGGCCGCGCTTCGAGTCGCGGCTGTGGGCAAACAGTCCGGCCTCGACCTCGCGCAGCGGGTAGTCCTCCAGCGCGCGAAAGAACATCATCCGTGCACCGGCCGTGAGCGCCTGCCCCTTGAGCGACCAGAGGTCGTCCAGCGTCGCCGCGAAGCCGTCAAAGTCTCGATCGAAGTTCATGCGGCAGCGCCTCCGATGGCGGGGCTGTCGGGGATCACGGTCGCCTCGGCGTCGATCACGTTGCCGTCGTTCGCGGCATGGCCGTACCGCTGGCGGTAGAGGGCTTTGGCCTTGGCGGTCTCTTCGGCGTTCCTCGCGGCAAGCTGCTCGTCGGTCATGGCCGGCGCTCGCGAAGACGCTGCTATCGCCACGGGGTTCTGACGCTTGAGCGAAAGCTGCTGCCACTTTTCGCGCAGCTTGGCCGGCGACAGGATGTTGGTCTTCCAGAAGCCGTCCTTGTTTGCCCAGTCGAAAAGCGCGCAGGCGTCGCGATGCGTTCGGCGGTCCTGCTCGCGCATCAGGCGCATGTCGTTCGCCCACGCGTCCCAGTTCGGCTCTTTCATGGTCGGATCGATGACCTTGATGCGCACCCACATCCACTTCACCGCCTCATGGTCGTCGTCAGTGCCGTGGTGCTTTCTCGCCTTTGTGCCCTTGCCGGGCGAGTCAGCGCCGTCCGGGCTTTGCTCGGACGAAGAAGATTCCTGCTCGTGATCGTTTTCTTGTTCGTGGTCATGATCTTGGCTTCGGAGGACCTTCGAAGGGGCTTCGATGGGGCCTGCAACAGCCTTTGAAGCCCCTTGGCCGAGATCGGCGATTTCAGGCATCGGCGGCAGATGGAACGCCTCGGCATACAGGCGGTGGAACGCGCGGCGCAGGCCTTCAGACGGAACGGCCGACCACTCGCGCAGCACGGCCTTGGTGCGCTTGTCGGCCGGCGCCAACGCGGAGCCGATCTGCTCCGGCGCCATGTCGTGAACGAACACGACATCGGCCTGCTCGTCGAAGGTGCAGTACCCCGCTTCGGAGAGGCTTGAAAGGGCCTTCGAAGCCCCTTCGAAGGGGATGCCGGTGTCTTGTGCGACGTAAGCAATGGGGCAGTGATACAGGCCGATCAGGTTGGCGTGCGGACCAGTCTTCAGGTACAGCGCGACGACTTGTGCGGCCGGATTGCCGCGCAACGACTTGGCGAGGGGCGTGATCCAGAACTTGGACGGCACGATCGCGTACTCACGCATTGGCACCGCCGATCTGCGCCAGGAAGGCGCGTGCGTGATCGAGGTCGTCCAGCGGAACGACGCGGCCATGGTGGATCGAGTGCAGGCGCATCAGGCCGTCGAGGCCGACCTCGGCGTGCAGGGCGAACTCTGAGGCAGCCGTACGGAAGGCCTTGGAGTCGGCCAGGGCGTTGATCACGCTCATTGCTTGCCGCCTTTCTTCGGCGCGGCCGGGTCATTCGCAGCGGCTCCGAAGTCGAGGCCGATCTGGCCTTGATCGCCGAGTTCGTAGAAGGCACAGCGGGGATGGGACCAGCTGTCGGCGTCAACGATAGTGACCCAGCTGGTGCGGATGTCGTGCCCGAGCTTGCGCAGTTCGTGAACACGCGTCGGCACTTGGTAACAGCCGTTATTGCGGAAGAAGTAGCTCGATTGCCCGTTGGTCGCCAATGCCGAGAGCACAAAGGCGCGCTGCTCCGCACAAGACATTGCCCTTGTCGTCGCGCCGGAAAACGCAGGATCATTCGCCGCAGCCGTCGGGCGACCATTGGCACGGGTTTTGTTCTGCACACTGCCGGCCTTCTTGGTCGGCTTCGGCGCCGTGGTCTTCGCAGGCCCGGCGCTTTTCTTTTTCTTGTGCGTATCGCTCGGCTTGCGTCCGAGGCTGCCGACGACGACGACGACGATCTTCTTCGCTGGCGGCTTGCGCTTAGGGGTCTTCATGGCACCCCCTTAAGCGGCCAGCGCGGCGCGGTCGGCTTCGAGCTTCTTAACCAACGTGCGGATTTCGCTGTCGCTCTTGCCGATGATGCGGGCCTTCACGACCTCGTCAATCTCGTGTTCGAGCCAAGCGACACTCTTCTCGCTGATCTTGATGCTGCTCGGCAGCAGCCCCTTCTCCATCTGCGCGTAGACGCTGCCATGCGAGAGGCCGGTCTTGTTGCGCACGGGTGCCATGCGGATGGGACGGGGAACTTGCTTTTCTTTGGTGCTCATGACCACTCCAATCTGGTTGATGGAGTGGTCTGGAATTTCCAGAAAGTCCACTCCGACAGGGCTGACGGGGTGGATAGTCGCGGCGATGAACGGCCGCGTCGATGACAGAAAGTCGGCTACTTATTGTCCGTAGCCGCGAGATGGTTGCCGGCCAAGCAGCCCGCTACAGATCGGCTCCGTCGTCGCGGGCGGGCCAAGGCGTCGGTGCGGAACCATGTTCAATCACGTGCAAGACCCAAGGGGTATCTGGTGTGGGCAAGCCAGGATTGAGACCCATGGCGGACGCAACCTGCTCAGGCGTTATGGAGGCAGTTTCGACGGAGGGCGCGCGCGCCTCAATCGCCGCCCTCTTCGCCCAGCGCTGAATGGTCTTGGCGTCTGCGCCCTTTCCCTTGTTGTCCTGAACTTGTTCACCAACAGCGGCGGCCACCTCTTCGACGGTCCCGCCGTCTTCCCGGCCCTTGAGAAACTGGCGGACGGCGGCCCGCTTCTTGGCATCGTCAAGGACGCGCTCTTTCGGCCTCTTCTTGGGGCGGCTCGGGAGCATGTTGGCCGCGATCGCGCGCGCCACGGCTTGATTTGCGAGTTGTTGGAACTCAGGAATCGTGGCGGCCTTGGCAACTACAAAATCGGCAAGGACTTCGAGCACCTCGCGATCAAATTGAACGATGTCCAGCTCGCTGAATTGGCTGAAGCCGAGATGGCGGTTTAGCAAGTCGCGTTGGAGAGCACGCAATCTGATAGTCGAAGTCATGCAAGGCCCCAAACGGAAAGCAGGTCTTCGCCCGCAGAGCCGTCCGTTGCATCAAGCGTGTAGCCGGCCGTCGCGACCAGCTTGCGCAGCTTGGCAAGATCGGCTTTTTGAGTGCCGGAAGCAGTGGCGAGCAGACGATCCGCAATCTTGACTGCCTCCACCAGCAGGTCGGCGCCCTCATTGACAGGGCTGGAGAGGCTCAGCTCGGGCGGCCAGCGCTTCAGGCGACGCAGCGGGCCGTTGTTGCGCACGCGGAACACGCAGACGGTGCCAGTGGCGCCCGTGAGAACCACATACTGATGAGAGGCGTGTTCCATCACGACGCCGCCGCTTACGGTTTCTTGGCCCCCGCCGGCACGGAAGTAGCCGGCCATCGCTCGCTGCACTAGTTCAGATTCGTTCGTCGCTGTCATTTTTATCCATGGTGGCGTGTTAAGTCCTTAATGTATGTCTGACAAACATAGTCTGTCAAACATATTATGGGCTATGGCCGCCCCTGACCCGTTAAGACCACGGCGCAGGTTCGACGCGGACTCAGAAGCCCCTTGCGCTGCGCTGTGCGTCCTCAATTGCGCCACCCGCCAGCGCCCAACACGCAGCGGACACGGCGAAATCGGCGTAGGCGTTCGCGGCGCGTTCGAGCAAAGCCTTCATCCGCGGATCGGCGTCGTACTTCTCGAAGAGCGGCCCCATCCTCGGGAAGATGGCGGGCGACATGAGGTCGGCGCGGCCAGCGATCACATCCTGCAGCCATCGCCGATCCGCTTGACGCTCGCGGGCAGCGATGAAGGCGCGCGTGAACGCCATGAAATTGGCGAAGGTCATGCCGCCCCTCCTCTAGGCGGCTTTCTTCGCGGCCGGCATCTTGACCACGTTGCCGATGYCCTTGCCCTCTAGGAGGCGGTGCAGCGTTTCGAGAGCGACACGCTTCTCGTCGAGATATTCGTGCCCGTCGTAGTGCCGTGCCTGCACGCCCGCTACACCGTGGGATTGCAGGCGTCCCCGGTCGTCGCGGGACACGCGCGCACTCGCGAGAAGCGTCTCGACGCCGGACCTGATCCGCTTGGCGTTGAACCCTTCGATCGGCGGCTCCGCAGTACCTGCGGCCTCGACGGCCCAGTTTGCGAGCGTTGTAGGGCTCAGGTGCGTTTCACCGCCGTCCGTGGACATAGCGTACACGCCGGCCGGCTTCAGCGCCGCCATGGCTTTCGCCGCGGCCGGAATGAGTGGTACGAGGTGCGGCCGGGCAGGCTTGCCGGGTCGCCCCTTCCCATCGAACAGAAGAATACTGTCGGCGGACACGTTCGCTGTCGTCACGTCGACGAGTTGCCGAATGCGCTGCCCCCCGGTCAGCAAATGCACGCGCAACGCCGCGCCCTTGCTGCCGCCCAGGTGCTGGATCGCACTCCAGTACCGGCGCATCTCGTCACCGTTCAGGGGGTTCTTGTCTGCCCTGTTCGCCGCTTCGTCTGGCGCAGTGTCGGCAGCCGGGTTGGTCGTAATGCCGTAGCTCTTGAACGCCACCGGAATGCTCGCCTTCGACCTCGACGCTTTTGCCACCTGAAACGCGGCTCGCACGTAGCTTCGCAGCTTGTTGGCTGTCCTGTCCTTGCCGCTCTCGATCAGCTTGCGCATCACGTCGGCGATTTCCTCCGACGTGACCTCGCTGGCTTGCTTGTCGGCCAGCTTCGGCCACGCGCCCTTGACGTGCAACTTGAAAATGCTGCGCGCATCGACGTGCGATCCGCGGCCCAGGCCCTTCAGGTAGTCGCAGTAGGCCTCCAGCAGCTTGTAGAGCGTGTACTCCTTGCCGGCTGCTTGCGTCCGAGCGGCGAGTTCGCGCTCGGCCCGACGGCGCTCCTGTAACGCTGTGTAGCCTCCCTCGTCGGCGCTGTCCCGATGCTCCTTCGCCATGGCCTCCGCCGCTCGAAATGCGGCCCGTATCGAATACCCCTTCGTCGTGGGCTCGACGGACTTGGGCGGCGCGCTTGAGTCATAGGTGCCGATCGGAACGCGCGTGGTCTTCCCGGCCAGCGTGAACCGCCAATAGAGGTGCACGTCGCCCCCGCCCAGCTTGCGTGCCTCCACGGTCCCGACGCCGACCTTCCCCAAGGACGCGAACGCGCCCGGCTTCAGCCCGATGATTACCTGCCCGGGGGTTGCTGCTCCATCTGCCATGCGGCCTCTTCCTGTGTGATAACGACTGTCACCATTCTAGAATCGGTGACAGGCTGGTGACAGTCTAGGAGTGCATGAAGTGGATGGAATGGACGGCTTTGACCGTGATTTTTACCTCTGTAGAGCCCACCTACCTCGGAAGGCCGTCAATATCGTCCAGRAAATCTAGAAATGTCGGACTCTTAATCCGTAGGTCGAGTGTTCGAGTCACTCAGGGCCCACCAGCAAACCCTTCACTGGTATAGAAACGGCGCTATCGAAAACGATAGCGCCGTTTTCTTTTKGGCGTCGGAAACGAGACGCCAGTGATGAGGGTGTCAAAGCACGCACCCGATCTCACTGACGCCTTGAAGGTATCTCTGGGCGCCGCGCAACGCATCAGCGATACGCCATTCGTGATATTGAGAATGGGCGCTTTGAGGCGTACAACTTTTGCGCCCGATGGGCCTTCGCGCCTGTTTGTTCAACCTCCTCAAGTGGGGGGCCTTGGCCCTGGTATCACCGCCCGTGGCGGGGCAGGGAAAGATCATGAACAAACTTTGCGGAAAGGCTGTGCTTTGCGCCGCGGCGGCAGCGGCGGCGACGATGATGGGCGCTGCATGGGCACACCAGGAAGGTCGAATGACGGGTGGCGGAAGCTTTGTCTGCAGTGATCCGGGGCAACAAAAAGTGACGCATGGCTTCGAGTTGCACTGCAAGGGCGATCCGCCGGCCACGCTCGCAGAGCCCAACAATCTGGAAATCAACTTTTCCGGCGGCGACAATTTCCATCTCACCACTTTGACGAAGGCGGTGTGCACCGACACCGACGCGATCCAGCAACCCCCGAGTGCGAACTTCGATACCTTTGACGGCGCCGGAACCGGCACCTTCAACGGTCAGCCTGCAGAAATAACATTCACCTTCACCGATGGCGGAGAGCCTGGCACCAAGGACACCGCGCTGGTCCTCATCAAGCTGACCGGGACGGGACAAACCGTGCTCAGCTGCAACACGGCGCCTCTGACCTTCGGCAATCATCAGGCGCACGAGGCGACCGGCAGCAAGCAGTAGCAACGGTTCGGCACCCCGAAGGGGCATCGTCGTGGCGAAAAAGAAGCAAGGAATGCGCAGGACGGCAGCAGGCATTTGTCTGGCAGCGCTGTCTGCGTTCGCGGGTGCATCGCTGTTTGCAGCCGACACTGAAAAGGCGTCCTCGATCAAGGCGGCCTTGATCGAGGAGCCAACGGGCCAGGATGTCGAGCGCGACGAGTCCGGCTCGGCGAGCCTCGGCGGAGCACTCTACAGCCCGTTCAGCCCCGCCTTTGAAGCGGTGCCGCAACCACTCAATGCCAGCGCTGCGCCGACGCGGCAAGACGTGGACGAAGGGACGTCCGACCTGGTCGTGACGACGGTCGCCTCCTCCGTTGCTGCAGGGCTCCTCGTCGTTCTTGTTCGCGTCCTTGTCGCGAGTTAGGGATCAGGGCGACGGGTCAGCGCAAGGTCTCGAGGTAGGCATTGACTGCCGTGCGCGCCTGCCGCGACAACGCCTGCAAATCAGGCGCACCGACGGCGCTGATGTGGACGTGCGAGACCAGCCCGTACATCACGGTCTGGCTGACGCGCGCCGCTTCCCGGATCGGGCAGCCCGCGGGCAGGTCCGCCGCGGCGGCGAGCGCATCGGCCCAGGCGTCGACGAAGCGCTCGTACATCTTGCGATAGGCGTCGACGCCCGACAGGTGGCGTTCGAGCAGGTAGTGCGCGCCCCACTCCGCCGGCCGCTCGCGGTGGGCCTCGATCTGCGAGTCGATGAGCGCGTCGACGATCTCGCGCAGCGGGCGGCCCGTGTGCCGCGCGACGGCGTCCTGCATCGCCATCAGCAGCGCCTTGGAGCGCAGGTGCAGGCAGACGCGCGCCAGGTCCTCCTTGCTGGCGAAGTATTCATAGAAGCTGCCGAGGCCCGTGCCGGCCACCAGCACGATCTCGCGGATCGTGATGCCCGCGTAGCCGCGTTCGACCAAAAGCCGAACAAAGGCTTCCTGCAGGGCTTGCGAAGTCTGCAGCGCACGCGACTGGCGCGGCTTTCTCCTCGAGGGAGAAGTCGGGGAACGTTTGATCCTGGTCTCCTTGCGCCGGAACCCGAACACCCGGAGCGTCGGTTGTTCCTAGAATTTTTCGAGCTGACAGGCTGCATTCTGCAGCGATGGACAGCAGCGCCGAAGCCCGGCGCGGAACCCAGAAAAACGGGAGACAAGATCATGCAAACCATCGTCCGCGCGGCTTCGGCCGCGCTCGTCCTGGCTGCCGCCACCGCCTCGGCGCAGCCCGCCTCGACCGTGAAGATCGCCTCGCTGGACGCGATGTCCGGGCCCATGGCCGGCCTCGGCCTCAACGTGCTCAAGAGCTTCCAGTACACGGTGAAGATGGCCAACGACGAGGGCTGGGCAGGGCCCACCAGGTTCGAGATCGTCGCCTTCGACAACAAGCTGTCCGCCCAGGAGGCCCTGAGCCTGCTCAATTCGATCGTGGCCCAGGACATCCGCTACGTGGTGCAGGGAACCAGTTCCTCCGCCGTCGGCGTCGCGCTGCTCGGCGCGATCGACAAGCACAACAGCCGCAACCCGGGCAAGGAGATCGTGTACCTCAACTATGCGGCGCAGGCGCCCGTGATGACCAATGCGCAGTGCAGTTTCTGGCACTTCCGCACCGACGCCAATTCCGACATGAAGGTGGCGGCGATGACGACGCACATCGCGCTTCAGGCCGGCGTGAAGAAGGTCTTTCTTCTGAACCCCAACTATGCCTACGGCCAGGAGGTCTCCAGGGCCGCGCGCGAACTGCTGGCCAAGAAGCGCCCCGACATCGAGATCGTCGGCGACGACTTCCATCCGCTGGGCCAGGTCAAGGACTATTCGCCCTACATGGCGAAGATCAAGCGCGCCGGCGCCGACACGGTGATCACGGCCGACTTCGGCGCCGACCTGGCCCTGATCGTGCGGGCCGCACGGGATTCCGGACTCGGCGTCGATTTCTACACGCTCAACGCCAACAATTTCGGCGTGCCGGGCGCCATGGGCGCGGCAGGCGTTGGCCGGGTCAAGCTGGTCTCGGCCTTCAGCCCCAACGACCCGGGCCTGTCGGGCAAGCCGCTGCTCGGCGGCTTCAAGCGCCAGGTCAACGAGGATTTCACCAACAGCCTCGGCCACAACGCGATCGTGATGCTGGCGCAGGCGATTCGCGAAACGAAGTCGACCGATCCCGTCACCGTGGCCGCGAAGATGGAAGGCATGCGCTTCGAAGGTCTCAACGGTCCGGTCGAGATGCGCAAGTCCGACCACCAGGCCCAGCAGCCGATCTACGTGCTGAGCTGGGAAAAGGTCGACGGCAAGGCCGTGGTGCACGACCAGGAGAACACCGGGCTGGGCTGGAAGCAGGTGGCCGTGGTCGATGCCAAGGCGGCCGAGCAGGCCACCACCTGCCAGATGAAGCGCCCATCGGGCAGCTGAGGCCGCACCCTCCATTCACCTCCGAAAGACACACCATGACCGGCATCCATCCCGACAACCAGGTTCCCGAACTCAAGGACTACAACGTCTACACCAGCGACCCGGCCCTGCGCCGCGCGGTGGCGCGCGGCGGCGCCGGCTGGCGCGACGACGAGCTGGTGCGCCAGGGCGCCGAGTACGGCGCCGAGGCCACCCTGCGCGCCGCCGAGGACGCCAACCACCATGAGCCCGAGCTGCACACGCACTCGCGCACCGGCGAGCGCATCGACGCCGTCAGGTTCCATCCCGCCTGGCACACGATGATGACCATCGCGCGGCGCAACGGCATCGCCAACCTCCCCTTCTTCGACCAGCGCCCCTCGGCCTGGACCGGCTACGGCGCCTCGCTCTACATGCACAGCCAGATCGAGTCGGGCTCGACCTGCCCGACCACGATGACCAAGGCCTGCATCCCGGTGATGCGGCTCAACCCGGCGCTGTTCGAGGCGGCGGCACCCAAGCTCGGCGCCACGGTGCACGACGCGCGCGACATCCCCTTCGCGCAGAAGCACTCGATGACGGTCGGCATGGGCATGACCGAAAAGCAGGGCGGCAGCGACGTGCGCACCAACACCTCGCGCGCGGTGCCCGCGGGCCAGGGCCCCTGGGGCGAGGAGTTCCTGATCACCGGCCACAAATGGTTCTTCTCGGCGCCGATGTGCGACGGCCACCTGGTGATCGCCAAGACCGATGAGCGCGGCTCGACCTGCTTCTTCGTGCCGCGCTGGCGGCCCGATGGCAGCAAGAACCCGATCCACATCCAGCGCCTGAAGGACAAGGTGGGCAACCGCTCCAATTCCAGCAGCGAGGTCGAGTTCAAGGAGGCCTGGGGCGTGCTCGTCGGCGAGGAAGGCCGCGGCATTCCGACCATCATCGAGATGGCGACCTATACCCGCCTCGACTGCGCGGTCGCGAGCGCCGGCTTCATCCGCCAGGCCTTCGCCCAGGCGCTGCACTACACGCGCAACCGCCATGCCTTCGGCCGCGCTCTGGTCGACCAGCCCGTGATGACCGAGCTGCTCGGCGACATGGCGCTCGAGTCCGAGGCCGCGACGCTGCTGGCCATGGACCTGGCCTCGCACTTCGGGTCCAGCGATCCGTTCGACGTCGCCTGGCGCCGCCTCATGACGCCCGCGGCCAAGTTCTGGAACTGCAAGCGCGCGGTGGCGCTGACCGGCGAGGCCATGGAAGTCTTCGGCGGCAACGGCTATGTGGAAGACGGCCCGATGGGACGCCTGTTCCGCGAGGCGCCGGTCAACTCGATCTGGGAAGGCTCGGGCAACGTGATGAGCCTGGACGTGCTGCGCGCGGTCTCGCGCAATCCGGACGATGCCCATCGGGTGCTCGACCATCTGCAGGAAATCGCCTCGCAGGACACCCGCCTGCGGACCCAGACGCAGGCCTTGCGCGATGCGCTCCTGCTGCCGCCGAACGAGCTCGAACGCCAGGCCCGCCGCTTCACGCAGCGCCTGGTGCTCACCGCCCAGGCCTGCCTGATGCTGCAGCACGCCAGCGCCGAGGCCTCGGCCGCCTTCATCGGCAGCCGCTTCGACCCCGACTGGGGGCCGGTGACCGGCATCACCGCCGGCACCAGCGATCCCGGTGCGCTGCTGCGCGCGGCCTGGCACTGAAGACGCGACAGGCATGACTGATTTCGTTTCGGTGCTGGACCAGCACGCCCGCGTGCAGCCGGCCAGGGAATTCCTGCGCGCGGCGGGCCGTTCCTTCAGCTACGGCGAGTTCGCCGAGCTCAGCCGCCGCGCCGCCACCGTGCTGCGCGGCCACGGCATCGGCGCCGGCGACAAGGTGGCGCTGCTGTGCTTCAACACGCCGGGCTTCGTGCTCGCACTGTTCGGTGCCTGGCGACTGGGCGCCGCCGTGGTGCCGGTCAACCACAAGCTGCAGGCGCCCGAGATCGACTACGTGCTGCGCCACTCGGGCAGCAGGCTGTGCGTGGTGGACGGCGCCCTGGCCCCGCTCGCGCAGAAGATCGACCACACGCCGGTCTGGCTCGCGACCGACAGCGCCGGCGCCGGCATGGCCTCCTTCGACGCGCTGCTCGAGCAGGCCGCGCCGATGGCCGACGCCGCGCCGCCGCCCGGCGATGCGCTGGCCGAGATCCTCTACACCTCCGGCACCACGGGCAAGCCCAAGGGCTGCCTGCACACGCACGCCAACGTGTTCCTCGCGGCGCTGTGCGCCGCGGCCAGCACTTCGCTCACGCGCCACGAGCGCACCCTGATCGCGATGCCGGCGTGGCATTCGTCGCCGCTCAACAACTGGCTGCTCGGCACGCTGCTGATGGGCGGCAGCGCGGTGTTCCTGCGCGAGTACGCGCCCAAGGCCTTCCTCGATGCGCTGGCGCAGGAGCGCATCAGCTTCACCTTCGGCGCGCCGATCGCCTTCCTGGCCCCGCTCTCGGTGGTGCCGGACGTCAAGGCCTACGACTTCGGCGCGATGCGCATGTGGGCCTACGGCGGCGGACCGCTGGGCGCCGACATGGCGCGCAAGCTGGCCGACAGCTACGGCAGCGACCGCTTCGTGCAGGTCTACGGCATGACCGAATCGGGTCCGCTGGGCACGGTGCTCTATCCCGAGGAGGCGATCGCCAAGGCGGGCTCGATCGGCCGCGCGGGCGTGCCGGGCGTCGCAGTCGAGGTGCGGCGCGCCGACGGACAGCGCTGCACGGCCGGCGAAGTCGGCGAGATCCACCTGCGTTCGCCCGCGATGATGAAGGGCTACCTCGACAACCCGGAGGCCTCCGCGGCCGCCTTCGACCCGCAGGGCTGGTACCGCACCGGCGACCTGGCGCGGATCGACGAGGACGGCTACCTCTTCATCGTCGACCGGCTGCGCGACATGATCGTCACCGGCGGCGAGAACGTGTACTCGAAGGAGGTCGAGGACGTGCTCGCGATGCATCCCGACCTGCAGGACGTGGCCGTCATCGGCCGGCCGCATCCGGAATGGGGCGAGACGGTGACGGCGGTCGTGGTGGCACGCGCCGGTCGGGCGGTCGACGGCGAAGCGCTGCGCAGGTACCTCGAGCCGCAGCTGGCGCGCTACAAGATCCCGCGCGCCTACGAATTCCGCGACGCGCTGCCGCGCACGGCCACCGGAAAGCTGCTCAAGCACCAACTGCGGTAAAAACGCAGTCACCATGACCCCTACCTCGATCGCCTCCGCCCGCCCCGCCGCTGTCTTCGCGCGCGAGGGCGATGTCTGGCTGCCCAGCGAACTGTCGCGCGGGCCGTGGGATCCCCGGGCCCAGCACGGCGGCGCGCCCAGTGCCCTGATGGCGCATGTGGCCGAAAGCGCCATGGCCGAACCCGGCTGGCAGCTCGCGCGCCTGAGCGTCGAACTGGTCAAGCCGGTGCCGGTGGCGCCGCTGACCACGCGCTGCACCGCACAGCCCGCGCGCTCGACCACCCGCCTGACGATCGATCTGCTGGCCGGCGAGACGCTGGTGGCGCGCGCCCATGCGCTGATGCTGCGCAGCCAGGCGCTGGCGCTGCCCGACGGCCTGCCGGGGCTGTCGCCGCCACGCCTGCTGCCGCTGCCCGGCGACTGCAGCGAGCCGCTGCGCATCCCGGGCCTGCCCGTCGGCGTCTCGTTCCACGGCGCCGCCATGGACACGCTCGTCGCCCAGGGCGATATCTCGCAGCCGGGCCCGGGCGCGGCCTGGTTCCGGCTCGCGGTGCCGCTGGTGGCCGGCGTGCCGAACTCGCCGGCGATGCGCGCCGCCGCCGCGTCCGACTTCGGCAACGGGGTCAGCTGGTTGCTGCCGGTCGAACGCTACATGTTTTCCAATGCCGACCTGAGCCTGCACCTGCATCGCCAGCCGGTGGGCGATTGGATCGGCCTCGCCGCGGAAACACAGGCGCATGGCAGCGGTGCCGGCACCACGCTGTCGCGGCTCTACGACGAGCAGGGCCCGATCGGCGTCGCCGTCCAGACGCTGGTCTTGCGCGATCGCGACGCCGCGTAGGTCTCCCGAAGCCCCCCTTCGCAATGCTGGAACACGGGCGGCGACGCCCGTGGCATCCTCTGTCGGCGATTTCCGCAGGCAGCTCGAGGAGAGATTCCATGGTCGAAGGCAAAGTGGTTCTGGTCACCGGCGCGGGGGGCGGCATCGGCCGCGACATCGCGCTTGCCATGGCGGCCCACGGCGCGCGCGTGGTGGTCAACGACATCGGTGCCGCGCTCGACGGCGCCGGCCACAGCGCCGGGCCGGCCCAGCAGGTGGTCGACGAAATCCATGCCCTGGGCGGCGGGGCCGTGCCCAACGCCGACAGCGTGGCCGATGCCGCCGGTGCGGCGCGCATGGTCCAGTGCGCGGTCGACAACTTCGGCCGCATTGACGCCGTGGTCAACAACGCCGGCATCCTGCGCGACCGCTTCTTCCACAAGATGTCGGTCGACGAATGGGACGCGGTGATCAAGGTTCACCTCTACGGCAGCTACTACGTCAGCCGTGCCGCCGCGGTCTTCTTCAAGGAACAGGCCTCGGGCGCGATGGTGCACATGACCTCGACCTCGGGGCTGATCGGCAACTTCGGCCAGGCCAACTATGCGGCCGCCAAGCTCGGCATCACGGCGCTGTCGAAGTCGATCGCGCTCGACATGCTCAAGTTCAACGTGCGCTCCAACTGCATCGCGCCGTTTGCCTGGAGCCGCATGATCGGCGCCATCCCGACCGACACGGAAGAGCAGCGGGTGCGCGTCGCCAAGATCCAGCAGATGACGCCTTCGAAGATCGCGCCGCTGGCGGTCTACCTCGCCAGCGATGCGGCGCACGAGGTCAACGGCCAGATCTTCTCGGTGCGCAACAACGAGATCTCGCTGATCAGCCAGCCGCGCCCGGTGCGCTCGATCCACCGCTCCGAAGGCTGGACGCCGCAGACCATCGCCGAGCACGCCATGCCGGCGATGCGCGCCAGCTTCTACCCGCTCGACCGCTCGGCCGACGTCTTCAGCTGGGACCCGGTCTGACGAGCCCCCACGCTCCCTCACTTCGTGTGTCGCTGCCCCCCGAGGGGGCCGCAGGCCGCCTTGGGGCGGCCCGGCGCCGGCCTGATCTGACGAGCCCCCACGCTCCCTCACTTCGTGTGTCGCTGCCCCCCGAGGGGGCCGCAGGCCGCCTGCCGGCCTGATGCGGGTTGGTTTTAGCGGGACAATCCGCGCGTGAATCTTCATTTCGACCTGTTCGACCTCAAGCTCTTCGCCTATGTGGCGGAGGCGCGCAGCCTGACGCGCGGCGCCGACAAGGCCTGCATCTCGCTCGCGGCCGCCTCCACCCGCATCAAGCAGATGGAGGAAGCCATCGGCGGCAAGCTGCTGCACCGCACCGCGCAGGGCGTGAACATGACCGCGGCCGGCGAGGCCCTGCTCTACCACGCCAAGCGCGTGATGCAGCAGATGGAGCACCTGCGCATCGACATGCAGGACTTCGGCAAGGGCATCAAGGGCCATGTGCGGGTGTTCGCCAACACCACCTCGATCACCGAATACCTGCCCGAGAAGCTGGCCGGCTTCCTCACGCAGCATCCGGCGGTGCAGGTCGACCTGCGCGAATACCTGAGCGAAGAGATCGTGCGTTCGGTGGCCGACGGCGGCGCCGACATCGGCATCCTGGCCGGCGACGTTCACACCGGCGACTTCGACGCCCGGCCCTTCGGCCGCAACCAGCTGGTGCTGGTGGTGCCGACGGCGCATCGCTTCGCCGAGACGTCCGCGATGGCCTTCGTCGACACGCTCGAGGAGCAGCACGTGGGCCTGCACCACGCCAGCGCGATCCACCGCTTCCTGCTGCGCAAGGCCGAGCTCGCCGGCCGCGGCTACAGCCCGCGGATCCAGGTCGGCAGCTTCGAGGCCATCTGTCTCATGATCGAGGCCGGGGTCGGCGTCGGCGTGCTGCCGGCCTCGTCGGCGCGCCGCCTATCGCGCGCGCTGCGCATCACGACCGTGCCGCTCACGGATGCCTGGGCCGAGCGCGAGCTCAAGATCGTCGCCCGCAGCCGCGAGCAGCTGCCGGCCTCCGCGCGTGAACTCTTCGACTACCTCGCGCAGCCACCCGAAGCGCCCTGACACTGCATGTCCGCCGACCCGAAATCGCTGCGCCTGTTCGTGGCCGTGGCCGACCACGGCAGCATCAGCGAGGGCGCCAAGCGCTGTCACATCGCGCTGGCGGCCGCCAGCAAGCGGATTTCCGACCTCGAGTCGCGGGCCCGGCTGCCGCTGCTGGTGCGCCACGCGCGCGGCGTCACGCTCACCTCGGCGGGCCACGGACTGCTGCTGCATGCGCGCGCCGTGCTGTCGGCCATGGACCGGCTCGGTGCCGAACTCGACGATTTCCAGAACGGCGTGGCGAGCGTGGTCAGCATCACGGCCAACGCGTCGGCCATCGCCCAGTTCCTGCCGGCCCAGATCGGCTCCTTCCTGCGGCTGCACCCGGTGCTCAAGATCGACCTGCAGGAACGCGCCAGCACCGAGGTGGTCAAGGCCGTGCTGGGCGGCCTGGCCGACATCGGAGTGATCGAGGGCCACACGCCGGCCGAGGGCCTCGAATGCCTGCCCTACCGCAGCGACGAACTGGCCGTGGTGGTGGCGCGCGACCATCCGCTGGCCCGGCGCCGGCGCATCGGCGTGGACGAGGTGCTGCGCCACGACCATATCGTGGTGCGCGAAGGCACGGCGCTGCACCGCGTGCTGCTGAGCGCCGCGCTCGAGGCGCAGGTGCCGCTCAAGGTCCGCATGCAGGTCGGCAGCTTCGACATGGTGTGCCGCATGGTCGAGCAAGGCGTCGGCATCGGCGTGCTGCCCTTCGCGGCGATCCTGCCCCAGCTGCAGATCCTGCGGCTGCGCTGCCTGCGGCTCGATGCCCCCTGGGCGGTGCGCCGGCACCTGCTGTGCGTGCGGCGCGAGCAGGACCTGACCGCCGCGGCGCGCTCGGTGCTGGAGCACCTTCGAACCCCGGACCCGGCCTGACTGGCTCCCACGCTCCCCACTTCGTGGGGTTCGCTGCCCCCGGGGAAGGCAGCAGTCCGCCCGTCCGTGCGAAGTGTGGGGAGCGGCAGTTGCGGGTTGTGGATCGCCAGTGACATCAAGAACCTCGGCAATCACTGCGACTGCCGCTCGAGGCGGTCATTCCTGCAGTTGCTGCGCTTTTCCCACTCGCCGGTTGAAGTTGCCAAGATGCGCTTGCAGACGAACGCCCGCATTCGAGTGAATCGAACAGCCGGGTTGGGCCCGATCTCCGCCCGCTGCAGCTTCTTCTCAGCGCCCTCCAGCATCAAGCGAAGCTCGCCACCCTCGTCATAAATGACCCCGAGCCAGCGACTTCTTGACACCGGCTCAACGACCAGCGGCGGCCAGCTGGGGAGCGAGCAAGCGGCCCAGAGCGACGATGAGTGCTGCCGTGCCCAGATTCCAGATCAGGATCATCATGGTCGCGTCCAGGCTGTGGAAAATCGACATCGCCGTCGCACAGATCGCGGCCACGGCGAGGCCCCCTGTCAGCGAGACCGTGCTGACCGACAGCAGCGCCCCGTGGCGCAGCATGGCGAACATGGCCAGTGACAGCGGCAGGCTGGTCATCAGCACCGTGGCGAAGCATCGTGCCGTCTCGCCGAGCTGGACGCCATCGGGGCCGACGCTGACCCAATTCACCAGGCAACCGTACCCGAGGGTGCTCATCCACACGATCAGCGCAGGCACCGGCAGCAGCGCTCAGCCACGCGTCCGGTCAGGCAGATTCAGCATGAACGAGGCGACGGCCGCCAGCACACCGGTCAGCAGGGAGGCGGCCGTCCCGACGATGAAATCAACCTGCTTCAGTCGCTCAGCCAAGTCGGGGCGTACACCGTGGCCCACGGCCAACAACCCGAAGATCAGCGCCGGAAGCAGCAGCCACAGCGCCGCCCGTAGCACAGGCGGCCGAAGGCGGCGCACCGGCCGCGCATCAGCCACCATTGCGTCAATGAGATCGTTCGTCTTGATCATGATCCGGCAGGCCCATTGAACAGCTTGCGCAGGTTCTTGATGCGGCGGTAAGTTGCCACCTTCAAGGCAGCAACCGACATTCCGCTGACCGTGGCGGCCTCGCGCAGCGACATCTCCTGCAATTTCATCAACTTGATGGCGTCGCGTTGCCCTGGCGGCAAGCGCTCGACCGCGTCGTGCACTGCCGCAAAGTCCACACCCTCTCCAAAGTAGTTCGCTTCGGCGGCCGCCAAGGTTTCGTGTTCTGGTGCCAGCGACGTCTCGTGCTGTGCCGCGCGGCCTTGGCGACGGAGCCGATCGACGATGCGCCGGTGCGCGATCGCCACCAGCCAGGGGCCGAAGGGGCGGCTCGGATCGTAGGTATGGCGAATGGAATGCACGGTGAGCAGGACATCTTGCACCGTGTCCTCGATGTCGCTGCGATCGCGGTGCGCTTTTGCTGCCAGTGAACGCAGGTACGGCGTGATCTCGTCGAGCAGGCGTCGATAGGCCTCTTGTTCACCCACTTGGGCACGCGCCATCAGAATGGCCCAGTCGAACTCGCGCCCCGGGACGGACCCCTCGGGCGCGCGTTCTCCCTGGACATCGGTCGCCTCGGTCGACGATGCGGCGCGGCCGACGATTTTCAATGCGTGAATTCGATCGAGGTTGCTCTTCACACAGCGCACGATAGCTCGCAACGCGGCACGCCGACGCAACTATTTTTCTTGCGCGGTGCGTAACCTTTCACCGCGCTGTGGCGAACTATTGATTGTCGGTCTCAATGGGAGACCGCTACGCGAAAGGTCGAACCATGAGTCGTCAATTGTTCGCAGGTTCCGTTCTGTCTACCGCACTCGGACTTGTGTTGGCCGCATCAGGGATGTCGGCGCAGGCGCAAGGCACGGACATGAGCAAGATGCCGCAAGTCGTCAAGGACAACATGGCGCGCATGCAAAGCAACAAGCTGGAGAAGTGCTACGGCATCAACGCCATCGCCAAGAACGACTGCGCCGAGGGCGCGCACTCCTGTGCCGGTCAGTCCACGCAGGCGCGTGACCCCAAGTCCTTCGTGCTGCTGCCGGCCGGTGACTGCAGCAAGATCCAGGGCGGAAGCATGAAGGCGAGTTGATTGCCGTGGCCGCAGTGGGTGACGCACGCAGCGCGGTGCCGGTCGCCGCGGGGATCGGGCTGCGCTTCCAACACCACGAGGCGGTGCTCGATACACGGCCCGCAGTCGCATGGCTGGAGGCGCATACCGAGAACTACATGGGCGGCGGCTCCTCCATCCGCACACTCGCGGCAATCCGGCGCGACTATCCTGTTTCCCTGCACGGTGTGGGTCTGTCCCTGGGGAGCGCAGAGGGGCTGGACGCCACACACCTCGAACGCATTCGGGATGTCGTGCACCGGATCGAGCCCGGTCTCGTATCCGAACACCTGTCGTGGAGCGTTGTCGGGGGCAACTACCTGGCCGACCTGTTGCCGCTGCCGATGACAGACGAGGCGCTGGACCTCGTTTGCCGCCATGTCGACCAGACCCAGGCCTTTTTGCAGCGCCAGATCCTGATCGAGAACCCATCCACCTACCTGCGCTTCAAGCACTCGACGATCGCCGAGTGGGACTTTCTTGCCACCGTCGCACGGCGCACCGGCTGCGGCATCCTGTGCGACGTCAACAACATCTACGTTAGCGCGTGCAACCACGGCTGGGACGCCTCGACCTACCTGGCCGCTCTGCCCGCGGACGCCATCGGCGAGATCCATCTTGCCGGCCACGCGCTCAAGCAGATCGAAGGCGGGCAGGCCCTGCGCATCGACGACCATGGCTCGCGCGTCGCACCGGAGGTCTGGACCTTGTATACGCAGGCGTTGGCACTCTTCGGCCCGGTGCCGACCCTGGTCGAGTGGGACACAAACATACCGCCATTGGACGTGCTGCTGGATGAGGCGGCCCATGCAGCAGCGTTGATCGAAGAGGCGCAGCATGCCGTCGCTGTTTGATGTCCAGTGTGCGATGTGCCGCGGCCTGATGCAGGACGAGGCTGGCCAGGCGGCGGACCTGATCGTCGGCGCGGGACTGGCGCCCGCGCAGCGGCTGGGCGTCTACCGCAACACCATCGTCGCAACGCTTGCCAACGCGCTGCGGCTGTCGTATCCGGCCGCGCATCGCCTGGTCGGTGCCGATTTCTTCGAAGGCGCGGCGCAGATCTTTGCGCGCGACCGGGCCCCGCGCTGCGCCGATCTGAACGCCTACGGTGCAGAGTTCCCCGACTTCCTGCGGGACTTCGCGCCCGCAGCGACACTCGCCTACCTGGCCGACGTGGCTCGCCTCGAATGGGCGGTGAACCGCGCGCTGCATGCGCCCGACGACGATCCCCTCACGGTGGAGCGACTGGCAACAGTCGCGCCCGCCGATCACGACCGGGTGTGCTTCGTGGCTCACCGTTCGGTATCGGCGTTGCGCTCGGAGTTTCCGGTCGACAGCATCTGGCGCGCGGTGCTGCAGCACGACGGCGACGCCCTGGCCGCGATCGATCCGGGCAGCGGGCCCGTGTGCCTGCTGGTGCAGCGCCTGGCGGGCAAGGTGGAGGTCGAGCGCCTCGACGAGGGCGCGTGGCGTTTCGCAGTTGCGCTGTTCGACGGTAGGCCGCTCGGGACCGCGCTCGAGTCCGGGGTAGGCGCCGATGCGCCCGCGCTCCTTGCGCAGCACTTGGGCGCCGGGCGCCTTGTCGCATTCCGGCTCGCCAGTGCAGCGGACGTGCCGCGCCGGACCGGAGACACCTGATGACCCCTCTTCTCGCACGGCTGCGCCACCTGCTCGAGGCGACGCCCTACACCGTCCTCGCGGTCCCGTTGCGGCTCGCGGTGGCGACCGTGTTCTGGAACTCCGGAATGACCAAGCTCGCGAACTGGGCCACCGCGATGGCATTGTTCACGGACGAATATCGCTTGCCGTTGCTGCCGCCGGAAGCGGCGGCCTACATTGCGGTGAGCATCGAGTTGAGCGCACCGGTGCTGCTCATGTTGGGCCTGTTGACCCGACCCGCCGCCGGCGTGCTGCTGGGCATGACCGCGGTCATCGAGATCTTCGTCTATCCCCAGGCTTGGCCGACGCACATCCAGTGGGCCGCAATGCTGCTCGTTCTCCTGTGCCGAGGGGCCGGAGCCTTATCGCTCGACCACCTGCTGTGGCGAAAATGGACACTCGCCGCCAGCGCCGACAGCCTCTGAGTGAAAGCACAGTCTCAGTTCTTGAGATTGTCCTAGTCACGATGCCGTGGTCACAGTGTCGTGGAGCCTGCAAAGCACGTACCTCAGCTTGCCGCGCCGGCTGATCCGGCCGGCACGCAGTGGCGGGGCTGCAGGCGCGCCGTCGCCGAGCTTCTGGCGGCGCTGGAAGCCGGCATGGCAGATCAAGCGCGGAGCATCATGGATTCGGACGAACTTCGACCTGCATCGGTCCGTTGCGCTGTGGAGCCTGCCGGTGGCCGTGACGTTGGCCGTCTCGGGGGTCTACTTCAGCCTGGGCAACGAAGTGTTCCGGCCTGTCGTTCGCCTGTTTGCACCGATCACGCCGAACCCCTTGCAGGCGTTGCCGCGCCGGGCTTCTCCTGCGCCGGCACCGGCCCTTGCACTGCAGGCCGCTGTGGAGCGCGCCCGGGTCCATCTTCCGCCGTCCGCTCGGTCGTTCCTGCCCTGGTACGCGAGCCATGTTCCCCATCTCGGCGTCGACCGTGTGGCCTTCAAGGAGGACGGCATGCGGGAACGCCTGCTGCGCTTGCGCTACGAGCAGTTGTTCATCGACGACCAGACCGGCGAACTCAAGAGCATCAGCGGCTATGACAGTGGAACGGGCGCCGATCGCTTCCTCATCTGGCAATACCCGCTCCATACGGGCCGTGTGCTGGGCTGGTGGGGGCGCGTGCTCATCAGTCTGGCCGGACTGCTGACAGCGTCCCTGTGCGTCACCGGCCTCCTCGGGTTCGCAAATGCCGGCCAGCATCTCTCTGCCGAAGACATCTACCGATCGCTGCTCGAGACGCATCGCGACATCGGGATGAGCACGATCTATCGCGTGCTGTCCCAGTTCGAGCATCCCGGGTTGATCAAACGCAGCAACTTCAAGTCCGGAAAAGCCGTCTACGAACTCGACGACGGACATCGTCATGCCCATCTCCTTTGCCTCGACTGTGGACGCATTGAGGAATTTCACGACGATGCTCTCGAGCGCCGGCATGCGGCTATTGCGGCCGAGCGCGGCTATCGCATCAAGGATCAATCGCTGACGCTCTTTGGCGCCTGCGCCAAGCCCTCCTGTGAGCACCGGCCCCAATGAGCCGTAGCCGATACGTTTAGCAACCGTATTCGCCGTAAAAGGTGCGCGCACTTCGGAGGTCGAGCGTTGAGTGGTGAATGGGCGGTTTCGCTCGCCCCGGATGATTCACCATGACCCTCAAGTCTTCTGCGTTTGTCAAATGGGCTGCCTTCGGCGCAGTGGCAGCCGGTGCCCTCTTCGCTACTGCATCGGCCAGCGCCGACGTGAACTGGTCCATAGGCGTCGGCGTCCCGGGCGTCGCTGTAGTCAACCCTCCCGTGTACTACGAACCCGCGCCTGTCTATTCGGCCCCGCCGCCGGTCTACTACCAACCGCCGCCCCGCGTGTACTACCGACCACCACCGCCGGTCTACTACTACGGGCCGCCGGCGCCGGTCTACTACGGACCGGACTACAGGTACGGCCATCGCCACCACCACCGCCGGGATTGGGAAGATCGAGACGACTGAGACCGCCATCAGACCTCTGATGGCCAGCCGAAGAGGAGTGGCTTCGATGTCAGTTGTTCACCAGTTGCGACGCTGGGCAAAAGGCGTGAAACGTGACGGTATTACGCTGTGGCTCGCGGGTAAGCACCCAGGCACGCCTTGGTACGCAAAGGCGCTTGGCCTGTTCGTCGTTGGCTATGCGCTCAGTCCGATTGACCTGATTCCGGACTTCATCCCGGTCTTGGGGTACGTCGACGACGTGATCTTGTTGCCCGCGCTGATCTGGGTCGCGGTCCGAATGATCCCTCTTCCCGTGCTGGACGAGTGTCGGGTTCAGGCGGACGAGTGGATCCGCGCCGCAGGCTCGAGGCCCGAGAGCCGGGTCGGAGCCGCAGTCATCGTGGCCCTGTGGGTAGCTGCAGGAATCGCTCTCGGTTGGTGGCTACTGACGTAGGATGCCCCTCGCGCTTGCTTCGTCATCGGCGCATTGATACCCCTCGTTTTTTCGAACTGGCCATGACGACTCGCGCTTCGGCAACGTGTCGGTGAAGCCAACGATGTCGTCGGCGTTCGCCCTTCGTTCAGTTGCCACATTTTTCGCGTGGCTTACGAACTCCTGCTCCACCGACCGGCTTCTTGTTGCCCGATCGCTGCTGCCCTCGAAGCCCCGTTTGCGTCCGGTCATCATTGACGCCGACAGGTTCTCGCGCCACCGCCAACTCATCACGCCGACGCCGAGAAGATGCAGGGCCACAGCGGCCAGCAACGCATCGGCGAGCCATGCATGTATGTCTTGCAAGCGCTCGTCGCCCCAGAAGGTGTCGAGGCGGCTCATCCACCCAGTGAGCCCAAGAAGCAATACGAGCGACCAAAGCAGCCACACCATCCACAGCCCGAGGGGGTCGTGGCCGATGCAACGCGGCGCGCGGGCGCGAACATAGGCGAGCGTCGCGGTCGCGGAGGGCTTGAGGGCGGCGAGACTGCCATGCCCCTTGGCAAGCACCGCCCACAGCAGGCGCGTGACTACCACGCCGGCCGCTGCGTAGCCTGCGGCGCGATGTACTTGACCGCCGTCGTCCTGAATCGAGCAGAAGATGACCAGTGCGGCCAGCATCCAATGATGAAGGCGGACGGCGACGTCCCAGACCAGGGCACTGCTTCGCGTTGGATCCGCGTTGCCCGAAGTCGGCATAGACTACTTTTCGATCTCGCTCTTCACCGGCTCGAGTGTCTTGGCGTCATAGTAGATCTCGACCTTCTTGCCGGCCTTGTTTCTGCCGTAGATCTCATAGCAGTTGCCGTCGACCTTGAACTTGGAGATCGTGTAACCCTGTGCCTCGATGCTGGCCTTGGCATCGGTTTCCGACATCCATTCGGATTTCGGATAGACCTTGCAGTTCGCCTTGGCGAAGGCAGGCGCCGATGCGAAAGCGGAGAGGCTGAGAACGACGGCGAAGGTAATTTTCTTCATCGATTTTTCCTGGCTCAGTGAACGATTCCAAAAGCTTAGCATTGGTTCGTCATCGCCGACCGGCAATGACGAACGCGCGTCTCTTTGCATGGTGCAGAGGCATCGCCTTGTTGCTGGCGGCGGGCGCGCTGCTGACGTTGCATGGGCCTGTGGGGGCACAGGAGGTGCTCGTCGAGACGACCGGCAAGGGTGATCTCATCACCGTCGCCGCGTCGGCCGAACTGCAGGCTGACGCTGGGACGGTGTGGGGCACGATTTCGGACTACGACCACCTCGCCGAATTCATTCCGGACATCCACAGTTCACGCGTGATCCAGCGCGAAGGCAACAAGCTCCTGGTTGAGCAGACCGGCCAGATCGGCTTCCTGATCTTCCAGCAGTCCGTGCAGGTGACACTGGAGGTGCACGAGTCGCCGCAGCGGCGCATCGTGGCGCACGCTGTGGGCGGCAACCTGAAGGAGATGGAGGGCAGCTACGCATTGGAGAACCTGCCGTCGGGAGGGGTACGCCTCACATATTCCGGGCGTCTGGTGCCAGGGTTCGCCGTGCCGCCGGTCATCGGCGCTCTTGTTGTGCGCAACCTGCTGTCGAAGCAATTCACGGCGTTGGTGCGCGAGATCGTCCGACGCGACCTGGCGGCACGCGGGGCGCCGCGGGCGCCATAGCGAGCGAGGGCGTCGAGCCGTCCGCCGGCCTCCGGGTCGGCGGGCCGGCAAGGGCTTGCCGACGGCGGCGTAGAGCTCCGATACCGGGACCACGCGGCCGTGCAGCGGCAGGATGCGATCGACCTTCAGTCCGAACCCCTCGATGTTGGAGATCAGGTTGAGGTTGTTCGCGTTCGGCACCGCCGGCGGCGGCGAGTTCGGCGCACCGGGCGTGAAGGCATCCGCCTGGATCAGCAGTCTGTCGTTGTCTAGAGACCTGCAATCGGCACCACGCTGGTTTCGTCCGGGAGATCGATCAGGATGACGAACCGCGCGACGTCACAGGCGTCTTCATGCGATCGCCGTGAGGTGTTCGTAGAGGATGAAAGACCCAATGCCGATGAGCAGCACGCCACCAATGGCTTCCGCCCAACGGCCAGCGAGGTTGCCAAGCAGCCGCCCGACCATCACGCCGACGGTGACCATGGCGAAGGTCGCAAAGCCGATGGCGGCGGCCACCGGGAGGATGTTCACGTCCAGGAAGGCCAGGCCGACACCCACGGCCATGGCATCGATGCTGGTCGCGAAGCCGGTGATGGCCAGGAGCCAGAATCCGTGGCGGGTCGGCTTCTCGGCCTCGGCCTCGTCGGGCGCCTGGAGCGCCGCCACGAGCATGCGAATGCCCAGCACGCTCAGCAAGGTGAAGGCGATCCAGTGGTCCCAGTCCTTGACGTATCCGGACGCGGCATAGCCGAGCGCCCAGCCGACCAGCGGCGTGATGGCCTCGATGACGCCGAAGATGGCGCCGGTTCGCAAGGCCTCGGACCAGCGGGGTTTCTGCAGGGCGGTGCCCTTGCCGACGGCGGCGGCAAAGGCATCGGTCGACATGGCGAGGGCCAGCAACGCGGTGGAAGCGAGATTCATGTGAGGGTCGTTCTTCTACGGTCGGGCGAGAGCGCAAGGGCACGCCTCCGCTGCCCGACCTGCGTCGCGGGGACATGCCGATGGTCTCGCCAACCGAAGAACGGTTGCCGGCGCCACGGCATGCGAGACGCCGAGTGTGTTGACGCAGGCGCTTCCAGAAACGAAAGCCGGCTACTCCCCAAGGGAACCCTAAGTATAGGGACCGAAGCTGACCGTCTGCTCTCTCCGATGCCGACCTTTCCCCAACTGCGCGCCCTGCTTGCGCAGAAGGAAAGGTCCAGATCGGCGGTCGCCAACCGGGGCGGGAGCCTGGCTTAGCTACCGATCTCTTCTGAACGCATCAGCGCTTCGATCAGCGGGCAGCTGACTTTGCGCTTGGACGTCGAGCATTGACTGACCAAGTCCTCGAGTGCCGAAGCGAGTACCTGCAAGGCCTGGATGCGCTGTCGTACGTCTGCCAGCTTGTGCTCACCGATGCGACGTGCGGTGGAGCACGCTTGCCCCTCATCGAGCGACAGAAGAGCTCGAACGTCGTCGAGCGAGAAGCCCAGCGACTGTGAGCGTTTGATGAACCGAAGACGCGTCAGCGCCGTCTGCGAGTACCGCCCGATCCTGCCGCTTGGGCGCTCCGGTGCAGCCAGCAGACTCCGGCGCTGATAGTACCGAACGGTTTCGACGTTGACGCCCGCAGCAGCTGCCAGCTGCCCGATAGTCATCTGTTCCATAGTGGGCTTGACTCCGTACTCAGGTACGGACCTAGACTAACATCAATCAAGCAAAAGGAGCTTTCGTGTCAAGCCCATGGACCACCCCCGGCTCACTGTTGGCCGGCGCCGCCGCGGCCATCGGAGCATCAGCGTGCTGCGCCGGTCCGTTGCTGCTGGTGGTGCTCGGTGTCGGCGGTGCATGGGGCTCTCGCCTGGTGGCCCTGGAGGCCTATCAGCCATTCTTCATGGCAGCCGCGATTGGCTTCTTTGGCTATGCCTTCCACAGGCTTTACCGCGAGCCCGAGGCGTGCGCTCCCGGCGAGGCATGCGCCGGTTCCGCCGTGCGTCGACGGCAGCGTGTCGTTTTCTGGATCGTCGCGCTTGTTGCCGCTGCACTGATGGCTTTTCCGCTCTACGCGCCGGTTTTCTATTGAGGTGAGCTCATGAAATTGTTTGCTCTCTTGTTGGTCACAGCGGTAACGTCGTCCGGGGCGCTGGCTGCCGGCGCTCGCACCGCAACGCTGGATGTCTCCCACATGGACTGCGCTGTCTGCCCTATCACGGTCCGCAAGGCGCTTGAGAACGTGCCGGGCGTTGAAGCAGCCAAGGTCGATTTCAAGACCAAGCGTGCGGTCGTCGCCTTCGACCCCGCGAAGACCACGCCGGAGGCCTTGACGAAGGCCACAGCCGAGGCCGGGTTCCCTTCATCGGTGAAGCAGGTTCGGTGAAATGAGCGATCTCGCACTGCAGTCGACCATCACGTGCCCGCAATGCGGTCACGCGAAGGAGGAAGCGATGCCCCTCGATGCTTGTCAGTGGTTCTATGAGTGCGAGGGCTGCAAGACGCTGCTGCGCCCGAAGGCAGGCGACTGCTGCGTCTTCTGCTCGTATGGGACGAACAAGTGTCCGCCGGTTCAGGCCAAGCCCTCCTGTTGCTCGAGTTGAGCGCGATTAGCTGAACGTGCGATCCTGCCGACTGTTGCCGGCGCGGCTGGGCGAGCTTGGAATCCACACCTTTCGGTTTTCTCTGAAGCAGACCCTTCGCGGAGACCTGAATCGACAGGTTGTCCCTTCACGCGGAAGTCCGAACGCGAGTTGAATGGGCCGACATTGCCGATCAGATCGAAGGACGCAGGTCCGCCAGTGCCTGGCACATGCCGAATCTTGAGTTTGCGCGCCCTGAGCACGCCACCGGAGACGTCGCCTCCCACGTCGACCTTCACGCCATTGCCGATCGCGCCCTTCCGACCGCTGGTGACCTGCGCAGCGCTCGCATCGACCGCAGCAGGAAGCTGTACGTAGACGACTCAGCCGACGAGAAAGTCATCTTTGTCGAGCAAAAAAAGGCAAGCCCAGTATCACTGCGTTTCCTCATTCGTTGAGCGGCACCAGCGACCGTCCACTGTTAGCCGGAGACCGTCCAACATTTGAAATGAGCGAGGCCGCATCTCCTAGGCTGGCGTGGCCAGTTTGAGGCCGATGATGCCGGCGACAATGAGACCAAGGCTGACTAAACGCCCTATGTTGGCCGACTCGCCCAGCAGAACGATGCCGAGGATTGCAGTCCCTACGGCGCCGACTCCAACCCAAATCGCGTACGAAGTCCCAACAGGCAGCGACTTCATGGCGACCCCCAGCAGACCCAGGCTGACAACCATGGCCGCCACCGTTCCGACGGTAGGCCAAAGACGGGTAAAGCCTTCCGTGTACTTGAGGCCAATGGCCCAGCCAATTTCGAAAAGCAAGATTCTGTCCCGTACGGGCGGCATTCGACCACCGGAGCGAAGCCGGTCCCCGATGGCTCTGACATTGGCCGAGCGCGAGGAGATCTCACGTGCAATGGCGGCTGGCTTCTCGATTCGCGCGATCGCCCTGATCCTCGAGCGAGCTCCGTCCACCGTAAGTCGCGAGATCAAGCGCAACGGTGGTCCAGGATGCTATCGAGCGACTCAGGCCGACCAGGCAGCGTGGGACCGGGCCCATCGCCCCAAG
>NZ_JBFUBW010000032.1:0-86850 GCF_056405555.1 Variovorax sp. P1_G12
ACCGTGCGCAAGCGGCTCGAGGTCTACAGCCAGCAGACGCGTCCGCTGGTCGACTACTACTCGAACTGGGCCAAGGCCGACCCGGCCGCGGCGCCCAAATACCGCGCGATCAGCGGCGTCGACACGATCGACCGGATCATGTCCTTGGTTCGGGCGGCGCTCAGCAACTGATTACGCAACAGCTCTGTCGGAACCTCACGCCCGAGTTGTATAGCCGAGCCACGTCGGCCAGCGTCACGTGGGTCTGGCGATACGGTCGACAGCGGCGCACCGCCTGACGCGTCCGCCGCAAGGCATCATCACTTTGCATCGTCTGCTGCGAGCGGCGTGGGGCACGGCTCGTCTTTGCTTGGATTGGCCTGCCGTCCTTGGCCGCGGAATTCCGAGCAGCGGTGGTTGTGATCCAAGCGCAAGGCCTGTTGGCTCCACGCCTGTGGAGTACAAAAACTTTTTGGCACAAGACTTCAAAGTGCAGGCTGAACGGGTGAAATATCTGGCGCCACACTGGACTGATCGCCCATTTGCGCGAACGCTATGTCCCGGTTGAATTTTGTGCAACAAGGGCAAGGCCCGCTGGTGGTGCTGAGCCATGCGCTGGGTTGCGACCTGACCATGTGGAACGACGTAGCCATCGCGCTGGAAGACCGCTACACCGTGCTGCGATACGACCACAGGGGCCATGGTCGCAGTCCGGCCAGCGCCGGTACGTACCCCATCGAGGACGCGGCAGACGACGCGGCCGAGTTGATCTGCACCCAAGGGGTGGGACCAGTGCATTTCGTCGGTCTTTCGATGGGCGGCATGACGGCCCAGTCGCTGGGCGCCCGACACCCGCGACTGGTACGCAGTTTGGTGATTGCCAACTCTGCCAGCAGCTACGACGATGCCGCACGCGCCATGTGGCAGGCCCGTATCACCATGGTGTTGACTCACGGTGTCCGGTCGATTGCCGCGGGTGTCGTTCAGCGCTGGTTTACGACGGAATTCCATCGACGCGACCAGGCTCTCGTGACTGCATTACGAGCCGTTCTGGAAGCCAATTCAGCTGAGTCCTACGCTGCCGCGTGCGGGGCCGTGGCCGATATCGACCTCGACGATGGCAACTGCAGCATCGTGTGTCCCACACTGGTGGTCGCCGGTAGCAGTGACGAGGCGACGCCGCCGGTGATGTCGGAGGGAATTGCCCGGCACATCCCAGGCGCGCAACTGCGCCTTCTTGACGCAGCACATTTGAGTGCAGCGGAGCAGCCCGATGCCTTCGCGAACCTGCTTACCGATTTCTGGGCAGGACTGGCTGCCTAAATGCAGGCAAGGAGAGGATGCTTACGGTTTGCGCTTGCGTGACTACGCAGCCAACGCCCCGGCCAAGGCCTGGGCCAGATCCTCTCGTAAATCGTCAGCGCTCTCCAGGCCGATCGAAAAGCGCAACAGATGCCCGGCATAGCCCTGCTTGCCGCTGCGAATGCTTCCCATGTCGTAGGGCATGACCAGACTCATGGGCCCGCCCCAGGACAGCCCGATCCCGAACAAATGAAGACGGTCGCAGAAGGCATCGACTTGTGCGGGGGTACGGGACTCATCGATGAGCACCGAGAAGAGACCGGCGGCAGCGCTGCAGTGCGTCGCCCAGTATTCGTGCCCGAGGCATGATTCAAACGCTGGGTGCAGGACCCGGTGAACTCCATCTTGCTTGGCCAACCATGAGGCGAGTGCTCGAGCCGTGGCGTCGTGCAGGTCGTAGCGGGCCTTGATCGATGCCAAGCCCCGCAGCACCAGTTCTGCATCGTTGGCACCAACGCCCATTCCCAGATCCAGATAGGCGATGCGGAGCTTGTCATGCAAGCTGCCGTCGTTCGTGATGATCGAGCCCATCAAGACATCGGCGCCGCCTGAAGGGTACTTTGTCAGGGCGTGGACACTGATGTCCACTCCCATCTCGAAGGGGGCGAAAGCGATGCCTGCACCCCAGGTGTTGTCGAGCGCGACCAACGCGCCCGCGTTCTTGGCCGTTGCCACCAAGGTGCGAAGGTCCGGAAATTCCATGGTGATCGATCCTGGCGCCTCGACCCAAACGAGCCTGCTGCGAACGCTCAGCTTGGCCTGCAGGTCAGCGACGTCCATGGGGTCGTAGCACTGATGGGTGATGCCCAGTTGCGAGAGCGTCATTCGCGCATGGCGCAGCGAGGGCCCATAGACGTTGGTGGGCAGAAGCACCTCGTCACCGCTGGACAGCAGGCCGAGGTTGACCGCGGCAATGGCTGCCTGCCCGCTCGGGCATAGCAGGCAGTGTCRACCGCCTTCGAGCGTACACAGACGCTGTTCCACGGTGTACGTTGTAGGCGTGCCATAGAGGCCGTAACTGTACCCGTCACGGTGGCCGAATGCCTTGGAACGTTCGCGCACCGTTGCCGCGTTCGGAAACAAGACTGTAGACCCCTTGAATACGCCCGGAGGAACCGCGTGGTAGCCGGCAGGCGGGATGTAGTCGTTGTGGATCAATTTGGTGCTGATGTCTTGAGGCATGGCGAGAAGTCTTCTGCATTCAGGTGCTTCAATGTATCGGAACACAAGGCAGCCACCCATGCCCCGCCCCGGCAAAAACGCACACAGGGTTGCGCCTATGCACGCTCCATTGCCCAGCTTTACATTGCGTATGTCCCGCCACGATCTGCATACTGCAAACGCCGCCAGAATTCCGCTGTGCAGCAAATGAGCCGCTCCTTGTCGGCATCGACGAAAAAGACATGACATCAAAGCTTATCCAGAACGCGCCAGCAGAAGCCTATGGTCCGCCAGAGCGCAGGTTTCCCCTGTGCAAGCGTGAGGGCTTCGTTCCCCAAGTGCAGCGCTGGTCATTCCAGCTGCCGCCTGACTGCATGCAGATGCGCGTGGCGTTCCTGGCGGTGCAGGGAGTGGATGACGCAGAGCTTGAGCGAAGTGCGTTCTTCCGATGGGCGCCGGATGCACTGTCGCATGCCGCCGGTCCGACGAGCTTCGATCACGCCCGCTTCACCGATATGCAGGGATTGCGCAACCAAGTCATCGCCGCTGGTTGACGAGGGCCAGTTTGAACGTTGGCGCTCCGACGACGTACTGCAATCGTGGTGGGCCTCGAAAGAGCGCCTGCACGACCAGACGGGCGCGTGGCGCGAGATTCTTCGTGTGCCGCGGTAGCGCCAGGAGAGCATCTACTGGCAGGACTACCCGGCAGGGTTGACATCAAGCGAGGCAGTTGCGATCTACCCTACTCCCTACTGTGGCTACTACGGAGCGATGCACGACCGAATTCCCCTGGCTGCGCACGATCCTCTGGATGCACCGGAAGGCGCCATGCTGGTCGCGCAGTGCGGGCGTGCCGGGTACGGCGAACGCTGGCGGATCACACCACCTCACAATCTCGCCGTGATCCGATCCGCCAATACGTGGGGGCGCATGGACGAAGAGCAACTKGCCGACTACAAGAAAAATCTTCAGCAGCCGCTGCAAGACGGCATGGCATATCTGCGCAAATCACCGTTGCCAACGGGCTGTGCCTCACTGCGGATGCAGCGCAAGTTCGACGCGTGGGGACAACCGTTGCCCGAGGACCATGCGCTGGGACATTTTCTATCGCTGCGGCACATGGAGGCGTGGGCGGAAAACCACGCGACGCACGCGGCCATCTTCAATGCCGCGATTTCTCGCTACCAGCGCTACGGCAAGGACAACCAGTTGCGCACCTGGCATGAAGTCTATGTACTCCCTGCCGGCGATCAGCTCTTCGAGTACATCCATTGCGGTCCGGAGACCGGTCTGCTGCGATGGTTCGATGGTTCGATGGCGAGCGTGTGGGCTGAGCAGTCCCTTCACGTTGGGCAACCCATTTGAAATTCGACGGGGCCATTTTCCTTGTACTGTCCGACACCCCGCGGGTAGACGCGCGGCCCCTGCGGCGCTACGAGACCGCATCGAACCACTTGGCGTCACCACCAAAGAGGTCGGTCAGCTTCCGCGCCCCGGCGAAAAGCGCCTGAAGCATCGGCCCCTGATCGATGTTCTCGAAGCGATAGCGCGGCCCGGAAATTGTCAACGCGCCGACCAACTGTCGATTCACGCTCAGCACAGGCACCGACAAGGCCGCGATCTCCGCGTCGTACTCGCCGAACGAGGCACAAAACATTTCGGCACGGACGCGGTCATATTTCTTTCCGGTCTTTTTCTCACCGAAAGCCAGAAGCACCTGCGGGGCGGCGCCCTTGTCGATTGGCAAGCGGTCCCCTTCGCGGATGGCATCCCGGATCATGCGGGCCGAGTCGACCCGATGGAGACACACCGCGTGCTCACCGTCCCGGATATAGAACGATGCGCACTCGTAAGTGGCCTCGACCACTTCGCGCAGTACCTCGGGGACGTGTTCCGAGGTACGGCACTGCCGCTGGTAGATCGCGCCGAGCCGCAGTGGCGCGGCACCCAACTGAAATGAGCCGTCGGCCAGGCGCTTGAGATAGCCCATGCGCTGCAGCGACTCGGCCAACCGCAGGATCGTGCTCTTGTAGAGCCCCGTGCGGCGCGCAAGATCGGCGAGCGTCAACGCATAGTCCAATTCGTTGAAGGCGTCGAGCAGGCTCAACGCTCGTTCCACCGCGCTCACCCCGGAATCATCAGCCATCGAATGCCACCCAGAAGAAGATCGACCGAGTTTAGCGCGACCCTCCCGGACACCACGCGCGCCTTGAACACTCTCAATGCGCGTCGACGTCCAGGCCCAGGAACCTTTCGAGCACCGTGGCATCGGCATCGAGATCGTCGGTGCGGCCTTCGTAGACAACAACGCCTTCCTCGAGAATGTAGTGCCGCCGGGCAAGCGCGCGGCAGACTGCAAAGCTCTGCTCCACAAGCACGATCGAGATGCCCGATGCGCCGACGCCGCGAATGAGTTCCGTGAGCTCGTCCACGATCACGGGCGCGAGGCCTTCCGTCGGTTCGTCGAGCAGCAGCAGCCCGGGGCCCTGCACGAGCGCCCGCGCGATGGCGAGCATCTGCTGCTCGCCGCCGGAGAGCGCACCCCCGAGATTGCGGCGACGCTCGCGCAGACGCGGAAACTCGTCGTAGACGCGCTCCAACGTCCATGCCGCGTGCTTTCTCTGTGCGATCTGCAGGTTCTCCTGCACCGACAGCAAGGTGAAGATGCCACGGTGTGCGGGCACCAGCGAGATGCCGCGGCGCGCGATGTCGTCGACCGCCATGCCGACGAGGTCGAAGCCTTCGAAGCGCACCGAGCCGGCATGCGCACGCAGCAGCCCGACGATCGTGCGCATCGTCGTCGTCTTGCCCATGCCGTTGCGCCCGAGCACGCTCACGATCTCGCCCGCATTCACCTGCATCGACACGCCATGCAGCACATGGCTCTTGCCGTAGGAAGCATGCACATCCTCCAGCACAAGGATGGCTTCGCTCATGACTGGCTCCCCAGATAGACCCGTCGCACCTGAGCGTCCTCGCGGATTGCCGCCGGGGCACCTTCAGCGATGACGTTGCCCTGGAACATGACGGTGATGCGATCGCTGATCCCCATGACCACGCGCATGTTGTGCTCGACCAGCAGCACCGAATAGCGGGCCTTGAGTCGCTGCAGCAGTTCGGAAATGCGGGGCACGTCGGCAAGGCCGAGTCCGGCCAACGGCTCGTCCAGCAACAGCAGGCGCGGTCGAGCGGCAAGGCACATTCCGATCTCCACCACGCGCTGCACGCCGTGCGCGAGTGCGGCGACCGGTGTCGCAGCATGGCGCGTCAGTTCCAGCTCGCGCAGCACATCCATGGCAACGTCGAGCCTTTGCGTCTCGCGCGTCCAGTTTCTCCAGAATCTGAAGGATCTCGACGGCTCGACGCCCATCGCCGCCATCTGCAGGTTTTGCAGCACGCTGCTCTCAACGAACAGGCTCGTCACCTGGAAACTCCGCGCCATGCCGAGCCGGGCTCGCCGATGCGCTCCGGAGCGCGTGATGTCCCGCCCCTCGAAGATCAAGCTGCCGCGGCTGGCCGGCAGGCGGCCGCTCACGATGTTGAAGAACGAGGTCTTGCCCGCGCCGTTCGGGCCGATCAGCGAGTGCAGGCCGGTCGTGCCCAGCTCAAGGTCGATCTTTCCGACCGCCGTGAAGCGGCCGTAGTCGAGTCCAAGCCCGCGTGCGCTGAGGAAGGGGTTGCCCGCGGTCATGCGTGATCTCCCACGCGCGCGCTTCGTCGAGCCCGCCAATGCACCCAGACACCGCCGAGCCCGCGGGGCGCGAGCAGCACCACGGCAATCAGCACAAAGCCGACGATCATCTGCCAGCGCGGCCACCACTGAGACAACTGCTCGGCCATCAAGGTCATGGCGAGCGCGCCGAAGGCTGCGCCAAGAAGCGACCGGCGTCCGCCGAGGATCGCCATGATGAGGATAGTCTCGGACGTCATCAGGTCAATGTTGGAAAGCGGGGCCGAGCGCAGCTGCAGAGCATAGAGCGCGCCCGCCAGCGCGGTGATGCCCCCGGAGAGGCAGAAAGCCAGCAGCTTGAGCTTCTGAACGTCGTAGCCGGCGGTCTGCGCGCGCACCTCGTTCTCGCGCACCGCATCGAGTGCGCGGCCGAATGGCGAGCGCACCACGAGGCGCAAAAATGAGATTGCAAGCACGAAAACCACAGAGATCAACGCATACTGGCCAGCGCCTTCGCCGACGATGTCCTCGAGGCCCGTGGCGGGGCGCGGAATGTCTAGCAATCCGTTCTCGCCACCGGTGAGCTGGGGGAACGACAGCGCGGCAAAGTATGCGAGCTGCGCCATTGCAAGCGTGATCATCACGAAATAGATGCCGCGCTGGCGAATGCTCAGTACGCCGATGGCCAGGGCCACGATCATGCCGGCCACGATGCACACGAGCAACGCGGCCATGCCCGCGTCCGGTGCCGCCTTCAGCACCATGCCGATGGCATAGGAGCCCACGCCGAAGAAGCTGCCCTGCGCGAAGCTCAACAGGCCAGCGTAGCCCAGCAACAGGTTGCAGGCGGCCGCCGCAATCGCGAACACCAGCACCACGCCGGCCGTGGCCGTCGAGCCCATCACCAGGGGCATGACGAGCGCAAAGGCAGCCAGCGCCAGGCAAAACAGGCCGGAAGATTGTTTGATCTTTTCAAGCACGGCCGAACAACCCTTTGGGCATGACGAGAAGGATGGCCGCCATGACAATAAAGATGGTCAGGCGTGCGCCCTCGGGCCAGATCGCGCTCATCATGCTTTGCGTGACGCCGATGATCAGTCCGCCCACCAAGGGCCCGCTGAAGCTGCCGATGCCGCCAAGGACAACGACGACGAAAGCGATCACGATCGCCTCCGCACCCATCGAGGGATCGGCGCCGCGCAGAGGTGCGGCGAGCCCTCCCGCCAGTCCGGCCAACCCTGTTCCCAATGCGAAGGTCAAGGCATAGACCCTGCTGACCCTGATGCCGAGCAGGTTGAGCATCTCGGACGATTCGTTGCCCGCGCGAACTCGAGCACCGAACAGCGTGCGCTCGAAGAGAAACCACAGCCCCAGCCCAACCACTGCACAGACCCCGAAGATGAAGATGCGGTAGACCGGGACCGGGTAAGCACCGAGCATGAACACGCCGGCGAGCATGTCGGGCATGGGCACCTGCTGCGACTCGGGCCCGAAGATCATCACCACGCCTTCGGTCAGGATGAATGTCAGGCCGACCGTGATGAGGATCTGCGACTCGTGCGGCATGCGATAGGTTCGCCGCAGGAGCGAGCGCTCCGCCACCACTCCGATGACGGCCACAGCGGCGAACGACGCCGCAAGGCCGAGCAGGAAGCTGTCGGTCTGGGCGGTGACGAACATCGCGGTGTACGCCCCGATCAGGAACAGTGCACCATGCGCAAAGTTCACGAAGCCGAGCAGCCCGAAAATGATGCTCAGGCCCACGGACAGCAGGAAGTAGACCATGCCGACTCCGAGCCCATTGAGCGCCTGGAACAGGTAGATGTTCATGGCCCGCTCACACCAGCTTGCAATCGGACTCGGCCTGGGGAACCAGCGCGCGCGATGCGGACAGGATGTCGGCGTAGTCGTCCGCGTCTTTCATCGCCGCTTTCTTCTTGCCCCGCACCAGCAGGTAGTTCTTGGACACCTGGTGATCGAAGGGGCGGATCTGCTCGTCGCCGGTGAGGCCCTGGTAGCTGTGGCCTTCCAGCGCCTTCACGATCGCGGCGGGCTCGTCGGTGCCGGCGCGCTTGGCGGCGTCGAACATCAGCGTGGCAACCTGGTAGTCGGCGGCCGAGTAGAAACGCGGATTCTCCTTGAATTCACCCTTGTAGACCCGCACGAAATCCCTGTTCGCGGGGGTGTCCAGCGTATGCCAGTACTGCAACCCGAAGTACATGCCGTCGGTCACGTCGGCGCCGAGAGCCTGGAAGGTGTCGAGTCCCGAAAACCACACGACCACCACGGCCATGCGCTGCTTGAGGCCGAAGGTCGCGGCCTGGCGCAGCAGGTCGAGCGTGTTGGCGCCGAAGTTCAATACCACCAGCACGTCGGCGCCAGACCCCATGGCGTTGCCGAGGTAGCCCGAGAACTCCTTTTCGGCCAGCGAGTGGTAGCTGTTGCCCACGTGTTCCAGCTTCGTTTCCTGCATCACCCCCTTCGCGTTGCGCAGCAGCGCCTCGCCGAACACGTATTGGCCGGTGATGGTGTAGACCTTCTTCCACTTTGGGTTCTGCTGTATCAGGGGCCGCATCACCGTGTTGACCGCGCCGTAGGTCGGCAGACCCCAGCGGAAAGTGGAGCGATTGCAGTCCTTGCCGGTGACTTCGTCGGCACCGACATAGGTGATGTAGACGCCCCTGTTCTTGTCGATCTCCTTCATGATGGCGAGGGCCTCGTTCGACAGCGCAGCGCTGCCGAAGTGTCGCGCCTTGTCCTGGTCGATGGCCTGCTGCACCTTGCGCACCGCGATGGCGGGGTTCCCTTCGCTGTCGATCTTGCGGTAATCGATGGGCCGGCCCAGGCCGTTGCCGAAGGCTGTGACAGCCGCGCGCACGCCAAGATCGCTGTACTTGCCGCTGGTTGCGAAGTTGCCTGAGAAGGCGTTGACGCTGTAGTAGCTGAAAGGCCTGGCCTGTGCGATGGCGAAGCGCGGCAGCATCAAAGAGCCGGTCGCTGCGCTGCCCGCGACGGTGAGAAAGGAACGACGGTCCATGTTTTGTCTCCGTTGGTTTTTGCAAGTGGGTGCGCGCGCCGTTGCGCAGCTCAGGCCGGCTGCGCGGCCGCGGCATGCTGGCCCGCGCGGCGGCCGAAGACCAGGCCACGCAGCACCGAGGTCGAGCCTGTGTAGACCTGGTGATAGATGCCCATGGTTTCGCCTGCGGCATACAGCCCCGCGATGACCCGGCCATCCTGGTCGAGCACCTGCGCGTCGCTGTTGACCTTGAGGCCACCGAAGGTGAAGCAGTTGGTCGAAATGATCGGGTAGGCTTGGAACGGACCTTTGTCGATCGGCCGCGACCAGTGGCTCTTGCGCACCGCCAGACCGGTGGTGCCGCGGTGGTCGACGTGCAGCGGATCGAAGTCGCCCTGGTCTTTCGGACAGGCCGCATTGAACCCGTGCACGGTGCGCTCGAGGCTGTCCGCGGGCACGCCGATCTGGGCGGCCAATGCCTCCAGCGTGGGCGCGCTGATGGACGGCTGATCAGAGCGGATGCTGGTTCGCCAGCGCGGGATGTCTTCGACCTTCGCGTCGAAGATCACGTAGCTGATGCCGTCGGGCTGATCGGCAATGCAGCGTGAGATGTTGTCGTAGTGGGCATCCACCGTGCCAGGGGCCTCGTCGGTGAAACGGTGTCCGTTCTTGTCGATCAGGATACCGTAGGGATAGATGAAGACCACCGCTTCGGCCAGCTTCGAGCGTGGGTCCACCGGCTCCGCATGGTACGAACCGTACTCGCCGGCGGGCGCCGCGCCGGCATCCAGCGCCATTTGAATGCCTTCGCCCTTGTTGTAGTAGCCGCCGAGGGCCACAGGGCGGATGTGCTTGCTGCGAAGTCCTACGTAGCGGGTCATCATCTCGGGGTTGCCCTGGAAGCCGCCGCTGGCGAGCAGCACCCTCTTGGCGCGCAGCACCTCGCGCACGCCGTCGGGACGGATCGCGACGACGCCATTCACTGCGCCCTCCTCCCCGCGCACCAGGTCGATCGCAGTGGTCCGATATCGAATCTCGCCACCCAGCGCGAGTGCCTTCGCGCGCAGGGTTTCTATCAGCGCCAATCCTCCGCCCATTGCCGCGATGCGCGTGGTGTTCTGGGTCAACAGATAGATTGGCTGGGGGCCGAACTTCATCCCCAGTTCCTTCAGCCACGCCAGCGTCGATGGCACCGACTGCGCGAAGGTCGAGATCACTTCCGGATCGGGCAGCGAATGCGCTTTTGCTAATGCCGGCTGAAGCGCCGCGTCGTCCGTCAATGCGTTGAGCACGTTGGGATCGATGTTCCAGCCAGCGTTGTGAGCGAAATGCTCTTCGAAGTCGTCCGAGACTTCCGAGTCGTTCTTCATGCGCATGTAGGCTTCGGTCCAGCGCGAGTTGCCGCCGAAGTGCTCTTCCTCCGCGCGCTCGAGGTTGACGACCTTGAGGCCCGCTTCCAGGGCAGTGACCGCGGCCGAGAGGCCCGCGACGCCGCAGCCGACGATCAGCAGGTCGGTTTCCGTCTTCGAATTCATGTTGTCTCCGGTGTGGCGCGCAGGCGCCGGGTTGAGGGTCAGCCGAGCACGAACGCGTTGGTGCGCGACGGTTGCGTGGTGATCCAGACGCTCTTGCTTTGCAGGTATTCCTTGATCGCGTCGACGCCGCCCTCGCGCCCGATGCCGCTGCGCTTGTAGCCTCCGAAGGGCGTGGTGAAACTGGTGGCGCGGTAATTGTTGACCCACACCGTGCCGGCCTTCAACCGGTCCGACATGTGGAACGCGCGATGCAGGCTCCGCGTCCATACGCCGGCTGCGAGACCGAACTGGGTGTCGTTGGCGACGCGCAGCGCATCAGCCTCGTCGTCGAAAGGAATCACCGAGAGCACGGGCCCGAAGACTTCTTCCTGGGAAATGCGCATATCATTGGTGACGCCGGTGAAGATGGTGGGCGCCACGAACTGGCCTTGCCCGTAGCCTTCGCCGGTGAGCGCATGGCCGCCGAGCACGCACTTGGCGCCGCCGTCCTTGGCGATCTCGATGTAGTCCAGGATTTTGTGGAACTGGGCTTTTGTAGCGATGGGGCCGACCTGGGTTTCCATCTTTGCCGGATCGCCCACGATGGCATTGCTTGCCACGTCGATGAGCATCGCAACGAAGCGGTCGTGAATGCCGCGCTGTACCAGAAGCCGCGAGCCGGCCATGCAGGTCTGCCCGGCCGCACCGAAGATGCCAGCCACCGCGCCCATCACGGCCTGGTCCAGGTCCGCGTCGTCAAACACGATGTTGGCGGACTTGCCTCCGAGTTCCAGCGTGACTTTCTTGAAGTCCCTGGCGGCAATCTCGTTGATCTTCTGGCCGGCGGCGTCGCCGCCAGTGAAGGCCACCTTGGCCACCAGGGGGTGGCTCACGAGCGGCTCCCCGACTTCAGCGCCAAAGCCGGTGATGACGTTGAAGACGCCCGGCGGGAAGCCCGCCAACTTCACCAAGGCAGCCAGCTCCAACAACGAGCTCGACGTGTACTCCGAAGGCTTGATCACCATGGTGTTGCCCGCTGCAAGCGCCGGGGCGATCTTCCATACCGTCAGGGCGAGCGGAGAGTTCCAGGGTGTGATCGCCGCGACCACACCCAGGGGTTCGTACTTGACGTAGTTGAAGACGCCGGTCTTGTTGATCGGCACCACTGCGCCCTGAACCTTGTCTGCCAGGCCCGCGTAGTAGTGAAACCACTGCGCAACGTTATGGACTTGCCCGCTGACCTCGGCGATGAGCTTGCCGTTGTCGCGCTGCTCGGTTTCTGCCAGAACATTGATGTTATGGCTCACCAGGTCAGCAAGCTTGCGCAGCAAGGCTCCGCGCTGCGTTGCTGTCAGATCGCGCCAAGCAGGTGCTTCAAACGCGTCATGCGCGGCGCGCACCGCGAGGTCGACATCTGCCACCCCGCCCCTCGGAACCTCGGCCCATGGTTTGCCAGAGTAGGGCTCGGTCGATTCGAACCAGGCACCGGAGGCCGGATCGATCCATTCATTGTTAATGAACAGCTGATATCGCTTCATGCGCATGTCTCTCGTGTGTCGATGCCTGAAAGTCTATGGTAATTCTAAAATAACATCAAGCATTCTGTTCAGCAGAACGCCAAACGGTGACAACCGTGGCTGCGCTTAACCTAGCTAGGCGTTGTCATTGATGGTCCTGTTCTCGAAGGAAGCGCTTGGTTCACGCTGGGCGCAACTCGGCAATGTGCGGCAGCTGGAAGCCGCGCTGCTGCGCTTTCTGCTCTCGGGCGAAGCCGGGCTGCCAGATCAGCCCGCCGCAAAGCGCCCGCAGGCCATTGCCGGCCGGGACGGAACGACACCAACGACCACGCTGCAGGGCACACCTCCACCGCGAGCGCGATGCCTGCATACGAAAGACCCTCGCAGAGACTGCAGGCGACAAGGACGAGGCCGCGCGCCGGCTGGGCATCAGCCGCGTGACGCTGTACCGGGAGCTTCGACGCTCGACCGATTTGTCCTAGCGACCGTCACTTCCCGGCTTCGCACCCCGCTCGGCGATCACCGCAGCCAACACACGCATCCCCTGATCGATCTCCTCGACCGACAGGCTGGCATATCCCAGGATCAGTCCAGCCGGCCGAGGTTGAGCGTGCGATGGCGGTCTGGCGAACAGCGGCGACACCATGTAGACACCGACACCCTTGCAGCGCACGGCAGCCACCAGCGCCGGCTCGTCGTGCGGCCCCAGGAACGGTAGCCAGAGCACCATATGCAGTCCGGCCGCCGTGCCGGCGACCGTGGCGCTGGCAGGTAGGTGGCGCGCAATGGCATCGAGCAAGGCCGCCCGCCGGCGTTCGTGTTCGCGACGCGTGCGCCGCACGTGGCGCTCGTAGGTGCCGCTGTCGATCAACGACGCCAACACTCGCTGCTCCAGCACGGGGGCATGGCGGTCGGCCAGCCGCTTTGCCTGCCGGAACACCGGTACCAGTTCAGCAGGAAGCACCAGATAGCCCAGTCGAAGCTGCGGCGACAACGCCTTGGAGAAGGTGCCGATGTAGATCACGCGGCCGTCGGAATCGATCGACTGCAGTGCGTCGATCGGGCGCTGACCGTAGCGAAACTCGCCGTCGTAGTCATCCTCGATCACCCAGGCGCGGTGCGTTCGCGCCCAACGAAGCAGTTCCAGGCGCCGGCCGATGGGCAGCACACCTCCCAGCGGAAACTGGTGCGATGGCGTCACGTAGGCCAAGCGTACGTGTTCGTCTTTTGGCAGCCTCGCCGTGTCCAAGCCTTGGGCGTCCACCGGTATCGCCAGGGCCTCCGCGCCCGTAACCTCGAAACACCGACGCGCCATCAGGTAGCCGGGCTCCTCGAAAGCGAAGGTGTCGCCAGGATTGAGCAGAAGCCGCGCGCACAGGTCGATGGCCTGCTGTGAGCCGTGCACCACGAGGATCTGTTCGGCATCGCAGGCCAGGCCCCGTGCGCGCCTCAGGTATCCCTGCAGCGAGCCTCGCAGCAACGCGTCGCCTTCGGGCGCGGCGTAGTAGAGCCTGCGTTGATGGCGCAGCAGTTCGGCCTGGTAGGCCCGCCGCCAGGCCAGCGCGGGAAAATCGCGAGAAGCGACAGCGCCGTACAGGAAGTCGATGCGGCAAGGTTCCGCAGGAGCAAGCCCGGGCATGTCGATTGCCGCCACGCGACGGCCAAAGGCCGAGAGCGTCGGCGCAGTCCCGGTTCGCCGCTTCAGCTTGGTGTCGGACCGTGCGCGTGCAGCCATCGGACTCGCGACGCGGGCAACGCGCCCGGGCGACGTGACAAGAAAGCCCTCGGCCGCGAGCTGCTCATAGGCGGCGGTGACGGTGGTGCGCGACACTCCCAGATCGGCGGCCAAGGCACGCGTGGACGGCACCTGCGCGCCCGCGGCAAGCGTCCCGTCCGCAATCTGGAAACGCAGCAGGTCGTAGACGTGGCGTCCGGGGCTGCTGGCACCGGAACTCAGGCTCGGCGGCTTACGAAACTGGTCCATGCAAAAGGATTAAAACTGGTCCTTCCCATTGTGCCGGTTCCGCACGACAGTACCAGTTGCCACAGCATTCCCCCTCCCCCGATGTACATCCCCACGCACTTCGCCGAAGCGAGACCCGAGGAATTGACCCGCATCATCCGCGAGCATCCGCTGGGTGCACTCGTCACGCATGGGGCCACGGGCCTGGACGCCGATCACCTCCCGTTCGAGTTCGATCCTGACGTGGGAGCGCACGGATTGCTCTCGGCGCATCTCGCTCGCGCCAATCCGCTGTGGCAGCGCTGCCCCACCGCAACTCCAGTGATGGTCATCTTCGGCGGCGCCCAAGCCTACATCTCGCCCAGCTGGTACCCATCCAAGCACGAGGCGCACCGCCAAGTGCCCACCTGGAACTACGAGGTGGTACACGCGCACGGCGTGCTCACCGTGCACGACGACGAGCGCTTTGCGCGCGGCATCATCGCGCGCCTGACGCGGCGCCACGAGGCGGCCGAACCAAAGCCCTGGAAGATGGGTGACTCCGCGCCCGAGTACATCGACAGCATGGTGCGCAACATCGTGGGCATCGAGATCGCCATCACCTCGCTCGTGGGCAAGGCCAAGCTCAGCCAAAACAGGGAAGCGCGCGACCGTCTCAACGCTGCGGAAACGCTGGAGACGCGCGGAAGCAAGGAACTGGCCGAATCGATGCGCAGGGCCGGCGGAACGAACTGACGAGGCCAGCACAAGCTCATGTACACGTCAACCTTCACTTTCGCAAAGCGCCAGCTCGACGACGAGTTCCATGCCTTGGACGAAGTCATTGCCCAGATTGCAAGATCCATCACCGGCTATCTCGGCGAAGAGAATTGGGAGAACCCCGCGACGGGGCTCATCTCAACCGTGTACTACTGGGAAACGATGGATGCGCTTCAGGAACTCATAGGGCACCCAGCGCACATCGCCGCAAAGCAGCGGCAAGCGCTCTGGCTCAACGGCTATCAGGTGGTCATCGCACAGATCGTCCGCTCCTATGGCGATGGCGGCATTCAGCACCCGCTCGCTGGCGAAACGCGATCAGTACCTTGTGTCCGCTGAATCTTGGCGGCTTTGTGAACAGCGACGGAGTCGATCGGATGCGGCGTCTGGATCGCGGAGTGGAGAATCATATGGCCTGGATGCTTCTGCTTATCGCCGGTCTTCTTGAAGTGGGCTGGGCCATCGGCCTAAAGTACACAGATGGATTCACCAAGTTGTGGCCAAGCATCTTCACGATTACGTCCATGGTCATCAGCGTCGTGTTGCTAGGGATCGCGATGAAATCCCTACCCGTTGGCACCTCGTACGCCGTCTGGGTCGGAGTCGGGGCAGTCGGCACAGCAATCCTAGGCATTGTCCTGTTCGGGGAATCCGCAGCACCCGGTCGGTTGGTCAGTCTGGGGCTCATCGTTGCCGGTATCGTCGGCCTCAAACTGACAAGCTCGGCGTAGTCTGCTCGGCTGCAAGTGCGAGCTGCCGAGTACACCGCGTGCCTGCATCATCAACGCCGTGCACCGCACGCACCACAGTCTTTTTGGAGGTACTGAGAATGGAAATGTACACTTCTGCAATCAAACCGGAATCGTGGCTCGTCACGGCAGGCCGTGCCTCTGAGCCGGGCGCTCCGTTGAACGTGCCGCTTATCCCAGCATCGAACTTCATCATCGGCAGGGGGCGCGAGTACTCGCGTGATGACGGTACGCCAACCTGGGAAGCACTCGAAGAAGTCGTCGGAGGGCTTGAGTCAGGCAAGGCCGTAGCGTTCGCCTCCGGCATGGCCGCCATTGCCTCGGTGTTCGATCAACTTGCGGCTGGTGCCAATATCGTGCTGCCAGATGATTGCTATCAAGGTGTTGCAGGCCTTGCCGAAGCCGGCGTTGAAAGAGGGCGATGGTCCATGCAGCGGGTGGCGGTGGACGATACAGCAGGTTGGATTCGTGCTTGCGCCGCCGCTGACCTGATCTGGCTTGAATCGCCCTCGAACCCCCTGCTGACCGTGGCGGATTTGGAAGCTATTTGCACTGCACCACGCAAGCCAGGAGCCATAGTGGCAGTGGACAACACCTTCGCCACGCCCTTGAATCAGAAGCCGCTCGACTTCGGTGCCACGGTGTCTCTGCAATCGGCAACCAAGTTCATTGGCGGCCATTCCGACCTGCTGGCGGGTCTCGCCACGACAAGGGACGATGCACTGTGGCGCACCCTCAGGAAGTCCCGCGAACTGACTGGCGCGACACCGGGAGCGCTCGAAGCCTTTCTTGCCGTCCGCGGCGCGAGAACCCTCGCGCTTCGACTTCAACGGGCCCAGCAAACTGCCATGCTGCTTTCGGAACGGCTCGAGGCGCACCCGTTGATCGCTCGTGTCCGGTATCCAGGCTTGCCCTCGCATTCGACGCATGCCATTGCCAAACGTGTGCTCAAGGGCTTCGGAACGATCATCTCGTTCGACATGTGTGGAGGGGCTGGTTTTGCTGATAGTGTCTGCAAAAATGTCAGGCTGATCCGCCATGCGACAAGTCTCGGTGCCGTGGAATCAACGATGGAAAGAAGAGCTGCGATCCCCGGACAGGGCCACCTTCCACCTTCGCTTCTGCGACTCAGTGCCGGCATCGAGGATGCGGACGATCTCTGGAGCGACCTCGACTCGGCAATACGTTCCGCTGCACCATAACAGCCAATTTCGCACGTACTTCGACCACGTACAGAGCGACCAACCAAGAAATACCATGGCGATCGAAACACTTGACCGCCCGCTGCGGTATTTCCTATGCATCGCGGAACTGGGCTCACTCTCCAAGGCTGCCGACAAGCTCGACCAGACACAGTCCGGATTGAGCAAGCAATTGGGCGCACTCGAATCGAACCTGGGCCAGCCACTGTTTGTCCGGACGGGTCGCGGCGTCGAGTTGACCGAAGCCGGCACGAAACTCCACAGCGCCTTGGCGCCGGCCTTCAGAGAGATCGATCGCGCTGTCGACAGCGTGCGCCGGCAAGGGGTTACGCACGGCACGGTCCGCCTGGCGACGGTCCATACGCTCAGCTACTACTTTGTCGCTGAAGTCTTCTCGCTCTTCGTCAGCACGCACCCAGATGTGAATCTTTCGCTGCTGAGCCGCAGTTCGCCCGAGGTCGTCGCTCTGGTCGAAAACGGCAAGGCAGATCTGGGTTTCGTCTACGACTCCGCGGTGGATTGCGGAACCTTGGCATCGAAGCCGCTGTTCGAGGACGAAATGGCGTTGGTCGTCCTCGACAACAGTCCCCTGGAATCGCCCCAGGACCTGTCGACTCTCAGCCTGCGCTTGGTCGGCTTTCCCGCGCACTACGCTCTGAGGCGGATGATCCATAGCGCTGGGCTGCAGGCCACCCATGTTGCCGAAGCAGAAACCATAGACGCCATGCTCAAGCTCGTTTCTTCCGGGGTCGGCCATTGCATCTTGCCGTCGCGCATTCCCGACAGGCTGCTTGCCGACTACGGGCTTCGCAAAGTTTCCATCGAGCGCCCCGCTTTGCGCCGCCGAGTGGTTGCCATCTCGAGCACGGGCAAGGCAATGGCACCGTTGACCTCCGATCTGCTCGTTTGCGTCTTGCAGGTCGCCGAACAACTGCAACGCTCGACCTGATCCTTTCAGTTCCGAGAACCGGTGTGAGCCGATTCAGAATCAGTCTCTCCAGCGCCGCAACGTTCGCCTTTGGGATGCCGCCGCTCTCGCTACTGCAACGAGTCAAGTGCCTGCCGAAGGTCAGCGAGGATGTCATCCACATCTTCCAGCCCGACAGACAACCGGATAAGGTCCATCGTCACGCCGGCGCTGAGATGCGCGGCAGGCTCGACCTTYTGGCGCGCCAGGATCAGGGTGCCGGGATGGGTGATCAGGGTTTCCGTGTCGCCCAAGCTGATGGCCCGCGATATGAGCTTCAACCGGTCGATCATCGCAATTGCACCATCGACCCCGGCGTGCAGCTCAAAGGACAACATCCCACCACCGGCACTCATCTGCGAGAGGCCGAGTCGATGATCGGGGCTGCCCTCGAGGTAGGCATAGCGCACGAGCTTCACCGCCGGGTGGGATTCCAGCATGCGGGCGACCTTCAGCGCGCTCTCACTGTGCTGCCGCATCCGCAGCGTCAACGTCTTCAGCCCTCGCATGACCAGGAAGCACAGCATGGGCGAGAGCGTCGCGCCGGTCATGTACTTGAGGCCCTCCGACCTGATCCGCTTGATCGTGGGCAGATCTCCGAGCACGACCCCCGCGAGYAGATCGCCGTGCCCGTTGATGTACTTCGTCATGGAGTGCACCACAAGGTCGGCCCCGTGCTCGATCGGCCGCTGCAGCGCGGGCGAGCCGAACGTCGAATCGACAAGCACCCGAACGCCCGGACGGCTGTGCGCCACTTTTGCAAGCTCACGAATGTTCAACAGCTGAGCCGTCGGGTTCACGGGCGTTTCGAAGTACACGAGCCGCGCGCGATCAGACAATGCTTCTTTCAACTTCTCGGGCCTGGTGAGGTCGACCTTCGTGACCTTCACCCCGAAGCGCGGTAGGCCCTCGTCGACCAATGAAGTCGCCGTCGAGTACATCGTGTGATGCACGATCAACTCGTCTCCGGCGGAGAGGAGCGTTAGCAAGGTGGAGCAGATAGCACCCATGCCCGAGCCGGTGGCCAGTGCTGCTTCGGCACCTTCGAGCTCTGCGAGCCTCGCCTCCAGGAGATGCTGCGTCGGGTTGTGCTGCCGGCCGTAGACGTACCGGTCGCTTTCTCCAGAGAACACTGCTGCCGCCTCCGCCATGTTGTCGAAGGCGAAGGTGGAGGTCATGTAGATCGGCGGAGAAACGGCTCCATAGGGATCAGATCTGTCGTGGCCATGATGCAGCGCGCGAGTCTGAAATCCCAGGCCTTGCGAAATCTCTTTCATGCTTGACTCTTTCATTGTTGAACCTGTCGATATAAACAAGCCAGCGTCCCGGCGGCAGCGGCAGCGCCTAGTGGACGATCTGGTTCAGGAATTGGCGGGCACGATCTGTCTGCGGGTTGCCGAAGAAAAGCTCTGGAACGTTCTCTTCGACGATCTCCCCTCGGTCCATGAAGATCACCCGGTCCGCCACCTTGCGGGCGAAGCCCATCTCGTGCGTCACGCAGAGCATGGTCATCTTCGTCTCCTGGGCCAGGCTCACCATCACGTCGAGCACTTCCTTGACCATTTCGGGGTCGAGCGCCGAAGTGGGCTCGTCGAACAGCATGACCTTGGGCGACATGCACAGCGACCTCGCGATCGCAACGCGCTGCTGCTGTCCCCCGGACAATTGGCCTGGGTATTTGTGCGCCTGGTCGGGGATGCGAACCCGCTCCAGGTACTCCATTGCGATCGCCTGCGCTTCGGCGAGCGGTTTCTTCAGAACCCAGGTCGGTCCCAGCGTGAGGTTCTCCAGAACGGTGAGGTGAGGAAACAGGTTGAAGTGCTGAAACACCATGCCGACTTCCTTCCTGATGGCCTCGATGCGCTTCAGGTCGTGGATCAGTTCAACGCCGTCCACCGTGATGAGCCCCGACTGATGCTCCTCGAGCCGGTTGATGCAGCGGATCATCGTGGACTTGCCCGACCCGGACGGTCCGCAAATCACGATGCGCTCTCCTTTGTGCACGTTCAGGTCGATATCCTGCAGGACATGAAAGTCCCCATACCATTTGTTGACCTTCTGCAGACTGACGATGACTTCGCTCATTTGATGCTCCCATTGCGCTCTAGCGCTTCAGATTCCGTTCGAGCGATCGGCTGTACCTCGATATGGAATAGCAGAAGACGAAATAGATCAGGCCGATGAAAAGGTAGGCCTCCACGCCGAAACCTGTCCATGCGGGATCCGCAAGAGCCGCCTTCGCTGCTTGCGTCAGGTCGAAGATTCCGATGATGACGACAAGCGATGTGTCCTTGAACAGTGCGATGAAGGTGCTCACCAGCGGCGGAATCACTACCTTGAGGGCCTGGGGTAGGACGATCTTTCGCGTCTGCTGCCAGTAACTCAGTCCGATGGACTCGGCGCCCTCGTATTGGCCCTTGGGAATGGCCTGGAGTCCGCCGCGGACAATTTCCGCAATGTAGGCCGCCGCAAAGAAGATGATCGCCAGCTGTGCCCTCAACAGCTTGTCGATGCTGAATCCCTCCGGCAAGAACAGGGGCAGCATCACCGACGACATGAACAGAAGGCTGATCAAAGGCACGCCGCGTATCAGCTCGATGTATGCGACGCACATTGCCTTGATAGCCGGCATCCGGGAGCGGCGTCCCAGGGCGAGCAGGATGCCGATGGGAAAGGCAAACGCGACTCCGAATGTTGACAGTATCAGTGTCAGAGGCAAGCCGCCCCAGCGCGTGTTCTCGACGAACTCTAGGCCGAGGAAGCCGCCCCACATCAACGTCGCCACCGCCAGGATCGTGAACACCCACAGCCCGACAATCTGGAGTCCGGCCAACCGGCGTGTGGCCGTCCAGACGATCGACGCGACGAGCAGCGCCGTCGCGAGCAATGGCCGCCATTGCTCGGCGTGCGGGTAAGTACCGAAGAGAATCAACCGATACTTCTCCCGAATGAAAGCCCAGCACGCCCCGCCCGCCTCCCTGCAGGCCTGTGCGTCAGGGGCCCGGAAGCTCGCCTTGACCAACAGCCACTGCACCAAGGGGGGTGCCAGCATCAGGACGAGCCAGATCGTCAGGATGGTCAAGACCGCACTCGCCGGGGACTGGAAAAGGCTTTGGCGCAGCCTGGTCACGAGCTTGGCCCGGACTCTGGACGGCGCGAACTGGACGGGCCGGTCCGTGTGGGTGGTGGTGCTCATGCTTATCTTTCCACCAGCGCGATGCGCTTGTTGTACCAGTTCATCAACAGCGAGACGGTCAGACTCACGGTCATGAAGGCCGCCATGATGATCAGGACGCCCTCGATCGCCTGGCCGGTCTGGTTGAGGACGGTGTTGACGACGGAAACCAGGTCGGGGTAGCCGATCGCGACGGCGAGCGAGCTGTTCTTGACCAAATTCAGGTACTGGCTCGTCGTGGGGGGAACGATCACGCGGAGCGCCTGGGGCAGGATGACGAGCCGAAGCACGCGCGACCGTGGCAGTCCGAGCGTCTGTGCCGCCTCCCATTGACCATTGCTCACCGATTGGACGCCGGCACGGACGATCTCTGCAATGAACCCGGCTGTGTAGGTGACGAGACCGACCAGCAAGGCGAACAGTTCGGGCGAGAGCGCCCAGCCCCCTTCGAAGTTGAATCCGCTCCGATGGGGTATGCTGAGCTCGAATTCGCGCCCTCCGACCAGCCAGCCGACCATTGGCATGAGCAGCAAGTGCATCAGGGCGAAAGGCCAGAGTCTCGTAGGGGCGCCGGTCCGGCGCCGGCTGGCTCGCTGCCAGCGGGCTACCGCCACGATGGCGACTGCGGCGAGCACCAATCCCCAGAGCATTCCCGCGATGGCCGGTCCATCCACCGATGGCATCAGCATGCCGCGGTTCGACAGGTAGATGCCCGGAAGCGGATGAAAAGCCGCCTTTGGACCCGGCAGCAGTTCACCGATGACGGCATACCAGATCAGGAGCTGCAGCAGAAGCGGCACATTGCGGATCAGTTCGACATAGGCACCTGCCAGCCGCACGATGAGCCAGTTGCTCGACAGCCGGGCGATCCCGACAACGACGCCGAGCATCGTGGCCAACACCAATGCGACGGCGGAGACCCGCAGGGTGTTGGCGAGCCCCACGAGAATGGCGCGGGCGTAGGTGTCCGAAGGCGAATACTCGATCAGGGACTCGCCGATGGCGAATCCCGCTTCCCTTTCCAGGAATGCAAAACCGGTCGCGATGTTGCGCGTCGCGAGGTTGTGCAAGGTGTTGGAGACAAGGTAGTACGCCACGAGGGCAGCCAGGCCCACGACGACGAACTGATAGGCAAGCGCCCTGAACTCCGGATTGTTCCAGCTGAACTTGAGCGAAGCGCGTCGAGGTGAGCTCATGGGAATGTAGGGTGCGGGTTTGGCGCGATCGCGGCGGTGCGCGCACCACATGCGCGACGCATCTGCCGCATGGGCTTTGAGCTATCGAATGGGCCACCCATACATCAAGCCGCCCTTCGTGTACAAGGCATTCAGGCCGCGATCGAGCTTCATCGGACTCCCAGCGCCCAGGCTGCGGTCGAACATCTCACCGTAGTTGCCGACCTGCTTGATGATGTTGTATGCCCACTTGTCGTCAAGCCCGAGTCCCTTGCCCATGCCAGGAGAGGTACCGAGGATCCGCTGGATGTTGGGCGGGATGCTGCCCTTCGCGATCTCATCGACGTTCTTGGACGTCAGGTTGTATTCCTCCGCCTCCAGAAGCGCATTGAGGGACCAGCGCACAACGTTGAACCAGGCTTCGTCGCCTTGGCGGACCATCGGTCCGAGAGGCTCCTTGGACAGCGGCTCCGGCAGGATCACATACTTGTCTGTGTTTCCAAAGGCGATACGCGCCAGCGCCAGCTGCGACTTGTCCATCGTGATGCCATCGCAGCGGCCCGCCGCGAACGTGCGCTTGATTTCGTCGACGGTGTCCAGCAGCACCGGCTTGAAGCTTTGCTTGAGACCGCGGAACCAGTCGGTGAGATTCAGTTCGGTCGTGGTTCCGGGCAGGACGCAGATGGTTGCGCCGGCGAGATTCTTCGCGCTGCTGACGTTGGCATCCTTGGTCACCATGATGCCCTGGCTGTCATAGAAGTTCACGCCAACGCCGATGAGGCCCAGGGTGGTGTCGCGCGACATCGTCTGGGTGGTGTTGCGCGTCAGCACGTCGACTTCGCCGGACTGCAGCGCGGTGAAGCGTGCTTGTGTGGTGAGCGGGATCACCTTGAACTTGGCCGCATTTCCGAACATCGCGGCTGCAATGGCGCGGCAGGTGTCCACGTCGATGCCCTGCCACTCTCCCTTGCTGTCGGTGAATGCGAATCCAGGGAGATTCGTCGAGACACCGCACTGCACGAAGCCGCGCTTCTTCACCGTGTCGAAAGTTTGGCCGGCATGGCTCATACCTGAGAGACAAAGGCCCATCAGGGCGGCGGCCGCGAGGCGGACAAGTTTCATGGCGATCTTCCTTGTGGACTGGGAGTTTTCAGCGAAGACGCTGAACGTGGAGAAGCGGGCGGGCGAACGGGTCTGGGACGAACATGCCAGATGCATGTCCATCGAATTCAACGCCGGAAGGCGGGGGTTCGGGCGAGTGCTCTAGGGGCGCGGCCGGTTGGCGAGCAGCGGCGCCAAGCCAGCTTCGGTCTGCCGGCACCAATAGTCGAAGGTGCTGTTCACGATCGACGGCTTCAGCAGATAGTCGTGCGCCTCGCGCGCCAAGGCGTCGTCCACCGGCGTCAACGGGCCGAAGGCGGCTTGGGCCCGGATCTGCATCCGCGCGGCACGCTCGAGATATACCGACAGGTAGGTGGCTTCCTGGGTCGTCTTTCCCGCCGTCAGGTAGCCGTGGTGTGCCAAGACAATGGCTCGTTTCGATCCGAGCGCCCGCGAGATGATGACCCCTTCGTCATCCGCAATGGGCACCCCCGGCCACTCCCCGAGGAACGCGCAATCGTCATGCAGGGGGGTCATGTCCATCTGGGCGATGACCAGTGGCTGCTTGGCTGCAGCGAGCGCGGAGGCCCAGGGCGAATGCGTATGGACGATCGACTGAACGTCGGGCCGCGCCTCGTACACCCACAGGTGGAACCGCGTCGCGGGGTTCGGCATGCCGCTGCCCGTCAGCGTGTTCAGGTCGCCATCGACTTCGATGAAGTCGTCCGGCGTGGCTTCGTCGAAGCCGAGGCCGAACCGGAGCGTCCAGTACGCGCCTCCGCGGTCGGACCGCGCGCTGATCTGGCCGGCGAGACCCGCCTCCTGCCCGGTCATGGCGAGAATCCGGCAAGCACAGGCCAAGGTCTCCTTCATGGTCCGGCGAGGTGACACCAGTTGCTTGGCCATGTCCCTGGTTGCACGATCGTCGAAGTAGTCCTTGGACCGCAAGTCTTCAGCCATGTGGTTTGTCTCCGTGACTTTGCAATGACACAAAGTATCCTTGGCTGAGGCACGGGACACCATGCAGCACAGCTCATAGCAGCTATGAGTTTCGCGCGGCGACACGCTGGAAGACTGAACAGCGGCTCACTCCCACTTGAGAGAGCGCTCCACCGACATGTCCGGATCGCTGCAGACTTCGATCAACGCCGGTCCCTCGACTCTCATGGCTTGCTCGACGATGCCTGCGGCATCCCTGGAGTGCTCGATCCTGAATCCGCGGGCGCCGAATGCCTCGGCAAGTCTTGCGAAGCCGGGATTCGCCAGGTCCGTGCCGCTGATGCGATGGGGAAAGTGCCGCTGCTGGTGGGTGCGGATCGTGCCGTAAGACGCGTTGTTGGACACCACCACGCGCAGGTTCAGCCCTCTGTCGACCGCGGTGATCAGTTCGTTGCCGTTCATGAGAAATCCTCCATCGCCGACGAAGGCGAGAACTTCTCGCTCCGGATGGCGCAAGGCAGCCGCTATGCCGGCCGGGACCCCCGTTCCCATGGCTCCGCAAGCCGAGCCGAGCAGCCGGTTCGCCGGCGTCATCCTGAAGATGCGGTGAACCCAGGCTGCAAAGTTGCCCGAATCGGTCGTCAAGACCGCATCGTTCCGGGCCAGACGCGCAAGCGCCATGATCGAATGGCCCAAAACGTCGTTCGCCACCACATTCTGTGGCTGCCAGCCGTGCGCACGGTCGGCCGCCGCGCGCACCCGCTCGAGCCACTGGCTCGACACTGTTCCAGAGCCGCCATGGCGCAATGCGGCACGCACGAAGCCATGCGCCGTCGAGACGATCGGCAGTTCCGCCGAAAAATGGCGCCCGATCATGGACGGATCGGGATACACGTGAACGAACTTCTGCGGATTGGTGCCTTGCCGCGGAAAGGCGAACCCCAGGGACGACACATCGCCCATGCGGCTGCCGATCGCGACAAGCAAGTCGGCTTCGCTGAAGAGCGCCGTGTGTGCGGGCGAGGTGAAGAAGCTCAGTTGGCCAACCCAGCGGGGGTCTGTGTTGGAGAACTGGTCCTGGTTCTTGTTGGTGACGGCAACGGGAAGGCGCCACCGGCCGACGAGCTCCTGGAGATCATTGCGGAAATCATCGGTCCGGCACTCTCCGCCCACAATCAGGATCGGGCGGCTGGCCTTGGAAAGCAGATCATGTACGCGCACCGCGTCTTCCAGGGTCGCCTCGGCGCGTGCCACGCCGTGAACCCGCGCGGGCTGCCGCTCGACCACTTCAGTCAAGACGTCTTCGGGCAACTCGACGGCGACCGGCCCCGGCGTTCCCGAGGCAGCCGCGGCAAAGGCGCGGGCCATCACTTCGGCGGCGCTTGCCGCCTTGTCGATGCGACCGGTCCATTTCAGCAGGCCGGAGAACGCTTTGGCGGAATCGATTTCCTGAACGGCGCCGCGGCCCAAGTTCGGCGTTTCGACCTGGCCAATCAAAAGGATCAGCGGAACCGCTTCTTCGGCCGCCACGTGGACGCCGATCGCAGCATTGAATGCCCCGGGCCCCCTGCTCGCCATGACGATTCCGGCGCGGCCCGTCAGCTTGGCGTCCGCAATCGCTGCAAGGGCCGCCGATCCTTCGTGGCGACATGTCACCAGATCGAAGTCGCGCCGCGCGTAAAGCGCGTCCAGGAGCGCCAGGAAGCTTTCACCGGGTACGCTGAATGCACGGTCCGCGCCATGCGCGACCATGCTGTCGACAATGGCCTCGGCAACTCGATACGTCATGACCGCCCCTTTTTTCATGCCGCGTTCACGTCGACGACCAGGCGGCCCCGGATCTCGCCCCGCATGAGCCTGGCGGCTGCATCGATCGCTTGCGACAGCGGAATCTCGGTCGCAATGTCTTCCAGGATCGGGCCATGCAGATCGCGCGCCAGCCGCTCCCACGCCGCGACACGGTCTGCCTTCGGCCGCATCACGCTATCAACGCCGATGAGGCTTACACCGCGGAGGATGAACGGCGCGACCGACCCAGGCAGGTCGAGCCCCTGGGCCATGCCGCACGCAGCGACCACGCCGTTGTATCGAAGCTGCGCGCATACGTTGGCCAGCGTGTGGCTGCCAACGGAGTCCACGGCGGCGACCCAGCGCTCTTTCTGCAGCGGCTTGCCCGGTTCGCTCAACTCCCTGCGATCGATCACGTCGGTGGCGCCGAGCCGCCGAAGATACTCGGACTCGTCGAGCCGCCCCGTGGACGCCGTGACCGTGTACCCGAGCTTGGCCAACAGGGCGATCGCAACGCTTCCGACGCCGCCGTTCGCACCCGTCACGAGCACCGGCCCATCGCCCGCCTTCAGCCCGTGCCGCTCCAGGGCCATCACGCACAGCATGGCTGTATACCCTGCGGTACCGATTGCCATGGCATCCCTGACGCCGAAACGCTTTGGAAGCGGAATCAACCAATCGCCCTTCACGCGCGCGCGCTGTGCAAGCCCGCCCCAATGGGTCTCGCCAACGCCCCAGCCGTTAAGCACCACCGTGTCGCCCGGCTTGAACTCAGAATGGTCGCTCTGCTCCACCACGCCCGCAAAGTCGATGCCCGGCACCATGGGAAAGCTCCGGACGACGGGACCCTTTCCGGTGATGGCCAAGCCGTCCTTGTAGTTCAGCGTGCTGTATTCGATTCGGACCGTGACGTCGCCTGTGGGCAGGCGGTTTTCATCGATCTCGGCCAGCGAGGCGCGGTAGCCTTCCGCGTCTTTTTCCACGACGATGCCTTTGAACATGTTTTCGCTCCAATAAGAATTCAGTGATCCGCTGCGTTGCGCGGCGAGGCCTGGGCGCATACACCCAGGCTGGACAGAAATGCCTCGATGAAGGTCTTCAGGGGTCGGTCCGTCTGCACCAGCCTGGCTCGAAGCACGGCCCCTTCCCAGGCGATCCAGAAGAACTCGGCGAGCTGCTCGACGTCCAGCGTTGCCGAGATGGTTCCTGCGGACTGAGCCTCCCGGAGGCAGCGAGCCACCCGCTCCTGCCAGCCGACAAGAATGGCGTCGAGGCGTTCGCGAAAATCCGGAGGAAGGGCACCCAGCTCCTGGCTCAGGTTGCCGACCAGGCATCCCCGTGTGAAGCGGTGCTTGCGCATGCCTCTGGAGGCATCGGCGATGAAGTCGGCAAGCCGATCGAGCGGTGCGCGCTCCTGGTTCGACAACCATCGATCGAGCTTTCGCTTGAAGTAGTCGTCATAGGCGTCCATCACGGCCGCTCCGAACGCATCCTTGTTCGCGAAGTAGTGATAGAACGAACCCTTGGGCACAGTCGCCCGCTTCAGCACGGCATCCAAGCCCGTCGAACTGAAACCCTGCTCGGTGAGCAGCTCCATCCCGCATCGGATCAGTACGTCGCGCGTTGCCGCATACGCTGGCGCAGGCCGCCTGCCGCGACGCACGGCCGCTTGGGGTTTTTCTGTCATGCGGCAATTCTAGACCGATCGTCTAGAGAACATCCACTGCTTTCTCCCAGGCGCGCACGCATCCGCTAAGGCCGCACCAACATGCGGACACGCATGCACTTTCATTGGGCGATCTGCACTTCATTGCAGGGTCGACGGATTGAATTTGCATATTTCTCCCGACTTGATCGCAGGCCCAAGTCTTGCTCGTAAACCCCAATGCGAGTCCTAATTGACACAATGTGTCCTGTAGCCAATACTTCTACCACCTCCTCACTTCTGCAGAAGGAAGCCCCATGAAGCCCCACTCCATCAAGAAATGGCTTGTCGCCGCCGGCCTCGCCTGCCTGGCCATCACCACCGCGCTGGCCGACGAGCCGTATCCGTCGAAGCCGATCAAGCTCGTTGCGGGTTTCCCGCCAGGGGGCCCCACGGACATCATTGCCCGCGTGATTGCGCAGGCCCTTGGCAAGGAGCTCAATGGCACGGTCATCATTGACAACCGCGCTGGCGCCGGCGGCGTCATCGGTGCCGACGCCGTGGCCAAGTCGAAGCCGGACGGCTACACCCTGCTCGTTGCGGTGGAGTCCTCGCAGACGCGCGGCCAAGCCCTGAACCCGACGCTTTCCTATGACCAGCTCAAGGACTTCGCCTATGTCAGGAACGTCGCCAAGCAGCGCAATCTCGTCGTCGTGAATCCCGACGTGCCGATCAACAGCATCAAGGAACTCATCGCCTACGCCAAGGCGAACCCCGGCAAGCTGAATTTTGGCGGCACCTTCGGCGCCACGTCGCACATCGGCGGAACGCTCTTCGACGCGGGCAACGGCACGCAGCTGACGTTCGTGAACTACAAGGGCGGCGCACAGCCCATCACTGACCTCCTGGCCGGCGTGGTGCAGGTCGGCTTCTTCACCGAGGCGACGGTCGCCCAGCACATCCGCGCCGGAAAGATCAAGGCCCTCGCGGTCGCCGCGCCGGAGCGCTCGCCCGCGTTCCCCGATCTGCCCACGCTCCAGGAAGCCGGCAGCAAGCCGATCGATCTTTCGCCTTGGTTCGGTATTGCGGCGCCTGCCGGCACGCCGGGTCCTGTCGTCCAGAAGATTGCGGCGGCGCTCGACAAGGTGGTGACGAGCCCCGAGTTCCTGGCGCAGCTGGAGACGCTCGGCGCCGTTCCGGTGAAGGTGTCGACACCCGATCTGTACACCAAACAGGTGGCCAAGGAGATCGTGTTCTGGAACGATTGGGCGAAAACATTGACGACTCCCTTGGCCCGCTGAGCGACTGCCGACCGCGCATTCGAACCCGATGAACTTCTACGACCTCTACGACGAGAGACTGTCCGCGGCGGAAAGATCGCTCGTCCAGGCCGCCAGCAACTTCTGCCGCGGCGAATTCAGCGCCCATCTCCTGGGATCTCACACGCAGGGCCGCGCCTACGATGTTTCATGGATCGACAGGTGGGCAAAGGAAGGCTTTCTGGGACTTCAAGCGCCAAGGGAATTCGGCGGCCACGATGCCTCGTTCCTCTGCAAGATCCGCGTGGCCCAGACGATGGCGGAGCATGGCTTTGCCGCCGCCTTCGCCATCAACAATCTGCAAGGCTCCGTGACTCGCGTGGCGCGCTTCGGTTCCGAGAGGCAACGTGCCGAGCTTCTCGGCGCCATGCTGGGCGGGCGAACGTTGTGCGCCCCCGCGATGTCCGAGCCCGATGGCGGCAGCGACCTGGCCGCGCTGAAGACGAGGGCACGGCGCGTGGACGGCGGATGGCTGATCAGCGGCACGAAGTCGTGGATCACCAACGGTTCGATCATCCAATGCGCAAACCTGCTTGCAAGAGTTGACCCAGCCGGCGCGGAAGCAGTCGGCGATATCGCGTCTTTTCTGGTGCCCCTGGTTGACGGGCCGACGCTGCGAAGGGAAGAACTCGTCATGCCGGGCGCCCGGTCCTTCCGACTGGCATCCCTGGTTTTCCAGGATCATTTCGTTCCCGACTGGTGTGTCTTCGACCCGCCAGGGCGGGCCTTCAAGTCTTCCATGGCATCGGTCAACGCCGCACGCGTTCATGTCGCGGCGATGTGCGTCGCCTCTGCCAGAGCGGCCTTGGCAGAGACGGTGGGCTACGCGGAATCAAGGCAAGCCTTTGGCAAGCCGCTACTCAGGCACCAGGGATTCGGGTGGGAGCTCGCGGAGGTCTCACTGCGCCTGGAGGCGGCCAATGCACTCGTGCTGCGCGCAGCGATTGCCGTGCAAACAGGAAAGGCGGCGCTGACGCTGGCCGCGCAGGCGAAAAAGTTCGCCGTCGACGTGGCCGTCTGGACACTCGACCAGTGCCAGCGTGCAATGGGCGCCACCGGCGCGAGCGCCGATCACCGCCTTGCCATGCTGTCGTGCGAAACACGGCTGGCGGCATTCGGCGATGGCACCAGCCAGATGCTGCTCGAACGCATAGCCAAAGGTCTGGCCAAAGACTATGGGCCCGCCCGCACAGAAGGAATCTGATCAATGAGAAATGTGGTCGTCAAGGACGCAAACGCGGCAGTCAGCGGTCTGCGCGACGGAGACACGGTGATGGTCGGGGGCTTCGGCGGCGCGGGGGTTCCGCGCGGGATGATCGAGGCAGTCTTGGACCTGCGGGTGCGCGAACTGACCGTCATCTCCAACAACGCAGGCTCCGGCGGCCAGGATCTCTCCCTGTGGTTCGGTGCGCGCATCGTCCGGAAGATCATCTGCTCCTATCCGCGAAGCGCAGACGTGTTCGCCGATCAATACCGGGCCGGCGAGGTTGAACTCGAGTTGGTTCCGCAGGGCACGCTGGTCGAGCGCATCCGGGCCGGAGGCGCAGGCCTCGGCGGATTCCTGACTCCGACGGGCGTGGGCACCGTGTTCGAAAAGGGCAAACAGAAGGTCGTGGTCGATGGCCGCGTGTTTCTTCTGGAGAAGCCCTTGCGCGCGCAGTTCTCATTGCTCAAGGGCCGGCAGGCCGATGCGCTCGGCAACCTGAACTACAACAAGACGGCACGAAATCATTCTGTGGTGATGGCTACGGCCGGAGAGGTGGTCTCAGTGGAAGTCGACGAACTCCGGGAGCCCGGCGAGCTCGACCCCGAAGGCATCGTCACCCCGTGCATCTTTGTCGATCGCGTCTTTCTCTCGAGGCCCGCATGAACTCTCTATCCAGACTGGAACTCGCGCGCCTGGTCGCACACCAGCTTCCCAAGCAAGGGTTCGTCAACCTCGGCATCGGAGCACCGACGAGCGTGGCGGACTATCTTCCCTCCGATACATCGGTCATGCTCCACAGCGAGAACGGCATCCTCAACGTCGGTCCCAAACCGGCCCAGGGAGAGGAAGACCTGGATCTGATCAATGCCGGGAAGGTGCCCGTCACGCTCGCCCGCGGCGGGTCCTTCTTCGACTCGAGCCTGTCGTTTTCGATGATGCGCGGAGGGCACCTCGACATTGCCATCCTCGGTGCGTTCCAGGTATCCCAGCACGGCGACCTGGCCAACTGGACCACCGGCGACCTGAACGGTGCGCCGCCGGCCATTGGCGGAGCCATCGATCTGGCCGTGGGAGCAAAACAGATATGGGTGATGATGGAGCACACCACGCGCGACGCCCAGCCTCGCCTGGTAGAGCGTTGCACCTTGCCACTCACGGCGGTGGGGGTTGTGGCCAAGGTGTTCACGAACCTCGCGATCATCGACGTCACCGGCGATGGATTCGTCGTGCAGGCGCTTTTCGAGGGTGCATCGCTCGAATCCGTGCAGCAACTCACCGGGGCGCCGCTGAAGCTGGCGCCAACGGTGAGGCGATTCTCCTCGGAAGGGGTGCTGGCGCCGCCCCCCTGAGGCCGGATTCAGGCTGCGGGTCGAGCCGCGGCTCTGAACCTATGCGGTGGCGGCGATCACGACAAGCGCCGAAGCTGGTTCGTCGGTGAGCGCGGTCAGCTTGTGCGGAATGGTGGAGTCGAACTGCACACAGTCGCCTGACTCCAGGCGCTCCTTGCGTGCCCCGATCTGCATTTCGATGTGGCCGGTCAGGACAAAGAGGATTTCTTCGCCCTCATGATGGCTCATGATCCGGCCGCGCTTCTGGGTTTTCCCCGGACGCACGATGAACGCCCGCATCACGCGGTCGTTGCGAAGGCCCGCGACCAGCGAGAGATGCATCGTCGGATCTCCTGCAATGGACCCATTGCCCCGAACAATCGAAACGACATCCACTTCCGACTGCTGCCCAAAGAGCCGGTCTACCGTCACACCTAGGGCCTTGGCGATATTGAGCGCCGACTCGATCGACGGCGTGGATACGCCCCGCTCAATCTTCGACAAATAACTGCGCGTCAGCCCTGAATCCCGGGCCAGATTCTCCAGCGTCAGTCCGCTTTGGACGCGCAGGTACTTCAGATGTAGTGCCAAGACTTTGAAGGGATTCTCGTCAGACTGCGCAGCTGTACGGGAATCACTGGAAATTGCTGTGGGGCCTGATTCTGGCACGAGTATGGCGCCCATCGCCTCGCCCAGGATCGGCGCAACCACTTGTCCACTGCTTTCCAAAGCCGTCGCCTACAGATCGAGAACCAGGCGCGGTCCAGCACACTCCGCAACGCACACGATCACTTCATGCGCGCGTTCCTGGGGACTCAGGACGCGGTCGCGATGGATCGGCGGCCCCTCGATCCAGCGCGTACGACATGCACCGCAGATACCGCCTGCGCATGACACTGAGATGTCGGCCCCCATAGATTCGAGGGTGGCCAGAAGGCCCACCTCAGGACGAACCTCTAGCTCACGTCCGCTCTTGGCCAGCACAACGCTATAGGATTGCGCGTCCGGGGTGGACGCCAACTTTGGCGCGCTGAACCGTTCCACATGCTTGCGGCTTTCGGGCCATTCAGCGACAGCGGCCTCGAATGCGTCGAGCATCCCAGCGGGTCCGCAGCAAAAAGCCTTTGCGTCCTGTCCAGATGCCTCCATCAGGGATTGGATGTCGGGCGGATTGACCTCGAGCGTGTTGTAGAGATGGACGCGTCCGCCCTTGACCGCCGCCTCCAGCATGTCGATCAGGCTCGGATTGCCCATGCTGGCCCAGTGCAGCTGGTAGTTCGCCTTTCCTTCACGCTCCAACGCCAGAATTGCAGAGACGAATGGTGTGACGCCTATGCCGCCCGCAACAAAGATGTTCATTCCGGTGGACAAGAGCTCCAGCCCGCTACGAGGTACCGAAACACCAATCACTTCGCCGGCACGAAGCTCGTCGTGTATGTGGCGGGTCCCGCCGCGCCCCTCCTCCTCGCGCTTGACGGCGACGACATATCTCCTGCAGTCGGCGGGATCGTTGCACAACGAATAGGTGCGAACGAGCCCGTTGCCCAAATGGAGGTCGATGTGCGCTCCGGGCCTGAACGCAGGCAAACGCCAACCGTCCTGGTCGGTCAGTATCAGCCGCTTGACCCCCGGCAAGGGCTCGTCGATTTCCCGAACGACAGCTTGGAGATGCTTGATGGCCTTAGGCATGTCACACCCCGCGGACGGCGTCGCCCACTCGGATGACGCCGCCTGTCAGAATCCGGCAGTTGAGCCCTGACCTGTTGATCAATGGATCGAACACGGCCTTGCCGAGGATCTCCTCGATGTGGCGACACGGCGTGGACAGCCGCGTTGCCTCGAGAAGCGTGTCTCCGACCCAGAACTGGCGCCCGACGAGATGATTGAGCGGCACACCTTCCACGGTCACGTTTCTACGATGCTCCTCGGGCAGCATCTGGATTTTTGCATCGCGCGCCAAGGCTTCCAGTGTCTCGATCTCGAACAGCGTGATCTGTCGTCCCTCCTCCGGCTTGTGGGAGTAGAAGCCGGACTCCCGTCCGATCAGGTACCGGTCTCCCTCGATGCCTTTGCCGGCCACGAGCTTCAGTTCGTCGAACGACTCCATGGGAAGGAAGGCGCGAGGCGTGATGTGCAGATATCGAACGACCCCCTTCCAGGCAGGAACGACTTGCCGTTCCTCGTGTTGGGGCGGTTGGTCTGTGGCAGTAAGCATGGACGCTCCTTGATAACGGCGATGCCGCCGGTCTGATGAAGGAACGCCATTATAGGACACTTTGTGTCCTATGGAACTCGCAAAAGCATTTGCGGTCGATCACGAGGGGCCTTAGGGATGGTCTTATATGGGCGCCTCCCGGATCGCAAGTAACTCGTGTGTGTGATGAAGCAGGAGGCAGGTGTCGGTTTCCCTTCAATCTGTCACTTTTGATCTTTCAATTGGCACTGATGATCCTTTCAATGTGTCAGCTGCCTGGCGGAGGCGGCCTTCGGCTGCGTCACGCATCGGCTTCGTCGGGCTCTTGCTCGAGGGAAAGCTTGAAGACCCCTGCCGCGGCCGCCCGATCGAGCAGCCCGGGACTGATGGATTCAGCCTCCTCACGGATTGCCAGCTCGGCCGCCTGAGCCAGCAAGGTCGCGATCCTGCCGGTCAGGCCGCCACTGAACGCCATCAGCTTCTGGATCATCTCCTTCTCGCCGAACGGCGATGGCCGGTGCAGCGGCAGGAGCCGACCGAAGCTCACTACGAACTCGCGCAGCCCGGCACTCTCTCGCCATCTGGGCAGGGCCATCGGTTCGAAGCGCGAAGCGATCTGGGGATCCGCCTGCATCGCGTAAAGCGCCTCGCTCGTGCCCAGCGCAATGACCGGCATGCGCAACTCGTTGCTGAGGAACTTGAGTTGGTTCAGCGACTGGCGCTGTTCGCGTACAGTGCCTGCCAACAGATGGTGAACCTCGTCGACGATCATCAGTCGCGGCGGATGCCGATGCAGCAGGCGCAAGCCCAAGATCTCCAGATCGGTGCCGCGGCGTGAGTACGGCGCCTGATGCCCCAGCCCCTGGATGATCTGGGCGTACAGCCTGTCATCGCTGGGCCTGGACGGCATTTGCAGTCGAAGGACCTTTCTCGCCTCGACCTCGCCATGTTCGTTGCAGATGTCCGGATGATCGCGGACGAACTTGTCGACGATCATCGTCTTGCCGATGTCGCTGTCCCCGTACAGGAGCATGCTGGGCATCCGAGAGCACGGCGGGTGCCCCAACAGGTGCTCCATCCTAGCGAGCGCGGCTCTGGTGCGAATTTTTCGCGCAGCCGAACGACTTCGCGAGTGCGTTGCGCCTGTCAGGCCGAAAGCACCGCGTTCCAGATCGCGGGCGCAGCTTGGCCTCGCAGGCGCAGCCGGCCGAGATTGAATTGGCCCTTGCGGATGCGATGCAGCAACTCCACGCCGGCGATCGTCACCGCCGCTCGATCGAAGACTTTGAAGCCGAGCATGGGGTTGATGCGCGACTTCACGCCCCGATGGTCTTGCTCGATCATGTTGTTGAGATATTTGGATGATCGCAGCCGCGTGTGTTTCCAACGCGTGCTCTGCGCTGGCAGTTCTCGCACCGCGCGGTGCGAGGCGGCGTAACCGTCCAATGTGATGCTCTCCGGCGCACTGCCTTGCGTCTGCAGCGCCTTGCGGAAGAACGCATTCGCCGCCTTCACATCGCGATTGATACTCAGGCGGAAGTCCACGGTCTGCCCCTCGCGATCAACGGCCCGGTAGAGGTAGCTCCACTTGCCGCGAATCTTCACATAGGTCTCGTCGACGCGCCACGATCTACCAGCCGTGCGAGCGAATCGATTCCAGCGCTTTTCGAACTCGGGCACGAACCGCTGTACCCAGCGCATGATCGTCGTGTGGGCCATCGACAAGCCGCGCTCGGCCATCATCTCCACCAGGTCGCGCAAGCTCAACTTGAAGCGCAGGTACCAGCGAACACACAGAACGATGATCTCGCGCTCGAAGTGACGTCCCTTGAACAGTTCGTCCGCGCACTGCAGCCGCTTCGCCATCGATACGCCTTCAGTTCAAATGCCGTAGCCTACCGGAGGCGCGATTTGCACCAGAGCCCTTCACATCACGGTTGGCACTCAAGCGAAAGTCGACCGTTTGGCCTTCTCTATCGACAGCCCGGTACAAGTAGGTCCATCTGCCGCGGATTTTCACGTAGGTTTCGTCGACACGCCACGATCGGCCGGCCTTGCGGGCGAATCGGTTCCAGCGCTTTTCGAACTCGGGCACGAAGCGCTGCACCCAGCGCATGATCGTCGTGTGGGCCAGGGCCAAGCCGCGCTCGGCCATCATCTCCACCAAGTCGCGCAAGCTCAGCTTGAATCGCAGGTACCAGCGAACCCACAGAACGATGATCTCTCGCTCGAAGTGCCGGCCCTTGAAAAGATCGTCCATGCTTTGAAGCTTCTTCCCCATCGACCTTCCCGTCCAAAGGTCGGTAGCCTACCGCAAGGGGTCATTTGCACCAGAGCCGAACGAGCCGTGGAGCGGATACGCGGGCTCGGCCCGGTCGCTGAGCCAGGCAAAAAAATACTCTCGGTCTAGCGTGAAAGCGGCGCGCTTCGCGGTCGGGCTACTCCGAGATCCAGTGCGGGCATGTTCAACGCCAGGCGCTGCCGCCTTTCGTGCTAGCGGACGCTCGCGTCAATTCCGGACAGTTCAGGTGCCACCACCTGCCTCACATGCTCCGCAAAGGTGCTGGCAAGCCGCGAGCTCTCCCTGTGCATTGGATACAGCAACGCCAGCGAGACGGGGATCGATGCCTCGAAATGGCGAAGCTCGATGCCCGACGCTTTCCGTTCTTCGAGCGCCGCCAAGGGATTGATGATGCTGATGCCGAGTCCTGCGGCCACCAAGGTACAAACCGAGCTGCCGAGATCGGACTCGCACACCGTACGTCGCGCCACTCCTGCTTGGCTGAAGACCTGGTCGATGGACTCTCTTGGCGGACTGCCTACCGGGAACGATATGAACGGCTCTCCCTCCAGGTCTTTCGGTCCGATGCGCCTTCGCTTCGCCAAGCGGTGGCCGTTGGGAAGCACGACGACGCAGTTCATAGTGTGGATCGTTTCCGTCTTCAGGCCGGTCACGCCGGCGTAGAGCATGGCCAGGCCAAGATCGCAGGACCCTGAGCTGATCCAGGTGTTCACCGAAGAGGCCGAGCCGGAATGAATCGTCACCGGCACATCGGGATGGTCCACCTTGAATCGGACGACCGCACGCGTAAGCAGCCCACCCGCGAGCCGCGGCATGGCGGCGATGCTTAGGCTGCCGCCACCAAATGCATGAATGTTGGATGCGGCCGCTTCGAGCGCCGTCAGGCCCACGAAGGTCTTCTCCACTTCCTCGAAGAACCTTGATCCGTCCACCGTCGGGGTCAGCCTGCTGCCGCTGCGGCTGAAAAGGGGGAATCGAACGGTCGCTTCCAGTTGTGCGATCAGACGACTAATCTGCGGCTGCGACGTATGCATGCGGCGCGATGCCTCGGTCATCGAACCCGTAAGCATCACGGCCCGAAAGACCTCGATGTGTTTCAAACCCATGCGGAGTGTTGGCATATCAATGACGTATGGATGGCTGCGGTATTCGCATTTCACATGTCCGCGACGATCACGGACACTGGCCTGCATGAATTGTGACGCCCCTCCCAAGCTCTCCATGGGCCGCACGCATGAAAGACGCAGCACCGTCGCCTGAACCCCGCCTGCCCGTTGATCTGCGCAGCGACACCGTGACGCGCCCCACGCCGGCGATGTACGAGCGAATTCGAACCGCGGCGTTGGGCGACGACGGTCTGGAGGGGGATCCCACTGTCCGTCAGCTCGAGGCACTGGTGGCGCAGAAGCTGGGCAAAGAGGCGGGCCTATTCGTCCCCACGGTGACGATGGCCAATCTGCTGGCCACATTCAGCCAAGTACAGCGTCAAGAGCAGGTGGTGATCGAATCGACTGCACACATGTACACCTCCGAGCGCGGCGGGGCAACGCTGACTGGCGCTTTCTATGCTGGCATTCGCGGCGTCGACGGCGCGATGGAGATGACCGAACTTGAAGCTGCGTTACGCCCAGCTTCAAGCCCGCTCAGGACCTCGCTGGTTTGCATGGAAACATCCCACAACAACGCCGGGGGCGCCGTGCTTTCGCTTGAGCACATGGCGCAGGTGTTCGCCGCGGCTCGACAGGCGGACGCCCGGGTTCACCTCGACGGCGCGCGGCTGTTCAACGCCGCAGTCGCCCTTCAAGTTCCAGCTGAAGCCATAGCGCAATACGCCGATACCGTCTCCCTCTGCCTGTGCAAGGGGCTCAGCGCTCCCGTCGGCGCGATTCTTGCGGGCCCGAGTTCCACGATCGGCAGGGCTCGGGGGTTGAGAAAGGTACTTGGTGGGACGCAGCGGCAGGCTGGAATCGTGGCAGCCGCGGGAATCGTGGCAATCGAGGAGATGTGCGAAAGACTGGCCGAAGATCACCTGCGGGCCCGTCGACTGAGTCGCTCCTTGATTGATGCGTTCCCGATGCTATCGACAAGCGTCCCCCGAACCAACATCGTCCTGATCGATCTACCAGCCGGGGCGAATGACAGCGGGGACTGGGTCGACGCGTTGAACCGCGCTGGCGTCCTGGTCCGTCCATGGGGCCCTTTTCGGCTGCGCTGCGTCACTCACCGGCATGTCGATGACCACGCGCTGGAGCACGTTCTTGCCGCTTTCAGGACAGTTGTCGAACGACTCGCTTCGTCAACGTAGGTCCTTGCCAACCACCCATCCCTTGCATCGGAGTCTCCAAGTGAATCTCATGAACAACGTCTCTCGTCGATCTGTGCTGGCATCCGGCGTTTCCTTGGCGGCTGTAGCAGCGTGCCCCCATGCTTGGGCACAAGGTTTTCCCAATCGTCCCATCCGGCTCGTGGTTCCTTACTCCGCCGGCGGCGGATCAGACTTCGTGGCGAGGCTTCTCGCGCAAAAGCTCACCGAGACAGCTGGCTTCAACGTGATTGTCGACAACAAGCCCGGCGCTTCCGGACTGATCGGAACCGATGCCGTCGCCAAGGCACCCGCCGATGGCTATACGCTACTGCTCGCCGATGCCGCGCACGCGACCAATGCCGCGACCTACGCCAAGATCCGGTTCGATCCCGTCAAGAACTTCGAGCCCCTGACGCTGATAGGTTCGTCACCGCAGATGCTGGTCGCGCATCCTTCGTTCCCATTCAATTCGCTGAAGGCCTTGCTGGCGGCCCCTCGCGCGCAAAGCAGCAAGTTCTCCATCGGCACTGTCGGACAGGGAAGCGGACCGCACCTGCTGTTCGAGATGCTCAAGCTCAAGACCGGGTTGGATCCGGTGCATGTGCCCTACAAGGGCGGCGCTGCCGCGTTGGCTGACGCGGTCGGTGGCCAGATCTCTCTGGTGATCAACTCGATTCCCGCCTGCATGCCCCACATAGAGCCCGGCAAGCTCAAGCCCCTTGCCATCGCGAGCAAGTCGCGGGATGCGAGGCTACCTGGCGTGCAGACTTTCTCCGAGAGCGTTCCTAACACCGTGGTGAGCAGCTGGTACGGTGTTATGGCCCCCGCTAACACGCCGGTGGACGTGGTGCAAAAGCTCAATGCCGCGATTCGCCGGGTGCTCGAGCTGAGCGAGGTGAAGGCGCGGCTTACCGTTGCCTTCATCGATCCGATGCCGCAAGGAGCGCAAGCATTTTCGAGCTTCCTCGACGCGGAGATTCGTCAATGGAAGGCGGTGGTCGCGCAGACCGGGTTCAAGCTGAGCTAGATCTTCGGGTCCATGCAGCCCCCCAAACGAGCCTCTGCGGGCAGGCCCTGTTTGGGCCGATGCTGCTCGCAGTCGCGGTGCTGTTCTGGATTCGTACCGCCCAAGTAGTCCCGCCGCCCGGACGGAGCCGGCGGCAAGTTCTGTGTTCGCCGGCACGCTTCTCTCTGCTGGCGCCCGTCAGGGCCGCGGCGCCAACACGTTCTGTGGGATCGCGACCGCCTGGGTCGCGTTGATGCGGAGGGCGCGCTCGAGGTCAACCGCGAGGCGCGCATGATCGCACGGCGTCGAACTGAGGAACTCGATGCCTTGGCGTCGTCCGGTCAATGCGACTTGCGCGAGTTCCTCGGCGGGATCCTCCGGGTTTTGTCGCGTTAAGCCGGTCGAGGCGGACGAAGTCCGGCAGTTTCGGGTCAACGGACGGCGAGACTGTAGAAGTATTCAGCATCTGAAAATGCCAGGCCACCGGGGCAGCGCAGCTGCCCCTTCTTGACCATGTGCATGGTCTCGATGCCGGCGATCAGCCGGGCAGCACAGTCAAAGGACTTGAATCCCATCATCGGTCGGATTCGCCGCTTGATGCTCCGATGGTCCTGCGCGACAAGATTGTTCAGGTACTTGGACTGCCGAAGTTCGATGGTGACGCCTCCATCGGCGATCAGACCCCGCACGGCGGCGGTGTTGGCACCGCTCTTGTCGATGGTGATCTTCTCGGGCACATCGTGCTGGCCGATCGCGCGCTCGAAGCACCGGCGTGCGGCCGCCGCGTCACGGCGCGCGGTCAGCAGGAAGTCAACCGTCTGGCCCAGCCGATCGACGGCTCGGTACAGATACTTCCACTGGCCACCGACGAGCACGTAGGTCTCGTCGACGCGCCACGAGCGCCCCACCGGGTGCTTGCGCCGACGAAACACCTTGCCCAGCACCGGCAGCATCTTCAGTGACCAGCGGTGGACAGTGGCGTGGTCGACCAGCACACCGCGCTCGGCCATCATCTCTTCCAGGTTGCGCAGGCTCAAAGGGTAGGCCGCGTACCAGCGAATGCACACGAGCATGATCTCCAGCGGGAAATGCAAACGCCTGAAGACCCCTCGCAGGGTCGAGTTCGCAAGTTGGACGTGCAGCGGTACCATTGCTGCATTGTGGCCGACCGACTATCGCGACAGAACCGCAGGGCGGGCATGTGATCGGCATCGGCCACTCCGACGCCCAGGCCGGCGGCCACGCGGGTGAGGTAGCCAGTCAATGAGCGCGCCTCGCCGGCGATCGTCGGACGCAATGAATACCGCTCCAGTATCGCTTCCATCTGCCGGCACAACCCCGGGCGGTAGGCCGCATGGCAAGCGATGGCGGAAAGAGACAAGAGCTCGGCCAGGGAAATCACCTCGCGCCCAGCGAGTTCATGGACCAGCGGTAGCAGCGCCACGATGGGGCTCACCCAAGCTGGCTGCTGGGCAATGGCTTCGTCGTCCGGTAGGCCGAAGGAAAAGCCCACGTCCACCTCTTCGTTGCGCAGCGCGGCGAGCAGTTCCGTCGTGCGCATTTCCGTGAGTTCCAGCGGGATGCTGGGGGAAACGGCCTGCCAGCGGGCCAGACATTCAGCCAGCTGCTGCGCGGTGCTGTCGTCCACGCCAATGCGCAAGGGCTCGCGGTGGCAGGCGTCGGTTTCTCGAACGACGCGCTTGATGCGCTCCAGGCGAATAAAAAGCCCGCGCGCATGATTGAGCAATTTGATCCCGGCCGGTGTGAGCTGGAGCCTGCGCGGTGAGCGGATGAAGAGCACCACACCCAGCCGTTCTTCCAGGTCCCGGATAGTGCGCGACAGCGGGGTCTGGTCGATGTGAATGCGCTCGGCTGCGCGGCGGAAGTTGAGTGCCTCGGCGACAGCAATGAAATAGCGCAGAAGCCGCAGTTCGATCATCGGATATTGACTAAGTCCAAACGAGGCACCGTCGGAGGCGCTCAAGGATCACCACGACGCCCTGGCCACCGCCGATGCATATGGGTCACGAGTGCGTAGCGGCCCCGGATGGCATGCCTGCTGCCGAACGCCGATGACGCGGCAGAAAGCGCGTGATGGCTTCGGGTTGCAACTTTCATGGCAAAGGGCCGACGTGCGTAACGACGCCGTACCGGCCAAGCACTCGCTCACCGGCATTGACGGTGGAGGCAGCAGTCGGTGCGTCAGCGCTTCGCCACCCGAGGCAGTTCACCAAACCGTTCCTTGTAATAACGGGCAAAAAGTCCGGGATTAGAAAACTGCCATTTGTGTGCCACCTGCGTGACCGAGGTCAGGCCGCCCCCAACGCGCAGGTCATGGCGCGCAGCGTGGAGCCTTTGATCGAGGGTGTAGCGCCACGGCGGTCGCCCAAAGTGCTTGACAAAGCCAAGCGTCAGCGCGCGCACCCCAATGCACGCTGCCGCGGCGATGTCCACGACACTGATAGGCTCGGCCAGATTCTCATCGATGAACTCGCACGCGCGCCGGAGCGAGCGCGGCAGAGCGATCTCGTGGTCGAGGTACTTGGAGTATGAGTGCGACCATAGCGTGAGCAATTCGAGCAGAAACCAGTGCGTGCGCGCGCGTTCGAGCACCTGGTTCGGGTGCATCGGCTCTTCATGCAGGACATCGAGCATGGCTCGCAAGCGCCTGGCTTGGCTCGTATCGCCCGCGATCCTGGGCGAGAAAGCAGGCACGCTGTCGACTTCGATGCCGAGCAGCGCTTGGGTGGAGCGCAGCAATGCGGACGTTGGAATGCAGGTGTTGCGCAAGTCGCCAGGCGGCGTGATCTCCACTCGGCCGCACCATTCGGGGCGAAAAACGATCAAGTCTCGCGAGCGAAACGCTTGCTCTCCTAGAACGCCGTCGCAACTCCGCGGTTCGGTGATGATCAACGACTCCCGCGTTTCGTCCACATCCCAAACCATGCTGGTGTTGTACGACACGCCGCCGAGCAACAGTCCTCCGGAAGACTTGCCGAAAATCGATACGTCCAGCGGTCCGGCGCCAAAGGACTTGACCTTGTGGTGCGCGAACAATCGAGTTGTCACGGCGACGACCTGATTGATGTCGCCGGTTCTCAGCCGCAATGGTTCAGGCTCCGCGGTTTTTCGATCCTTGTACATACCCACTCCATCGACACCCGGTAGGATGCCGGGCATCTTGTGGAGCCGTCAAGCCCACTCGTCTCCATACTCTCAGCGGACGATCGTCTGCAGGAAGGTCAGCGTATCAGCCGTTCCGCGCGGAACGATGCTCTGGTGGCTGGCACCCGGGAAAAGCTTGTACGTGACGGCGGGCGAGCCAGCCGTACGTAGTTCGCCCACAAAGTCGTCCACCATCGGCTGAAGCACGGCCGCGTCGGCGCTGCCCTGCAGGATCAACGTGGGCTTGCGCAGCATGAAGCCAGGCATCACGCCAGGATCGTTGGCCGCCAGAAACGCGCTCATGGCGGGGTCTGCGGCCCAATCGGATTTGAAGCCGTTGAACGCGGCCGGGGTCTTCGAAGCCACCGCAGCGCCAACTGCACCGAAAGCCGCGAAGATGCAACTGTTCTTCAGTGTCGGCATCATCGCGAGCAAGTCGGAACCCATCACCTTGCTCGCGTCGAAGCCCGGTTGTTGCGCGATCAGACCAGTGGTCATCATGCCAACCAACAAGTTCTGGAAGACCACGTAGTTCGCCGCATTGCTTGGGTCGCTGGCTGCATTGGCGCTCAGCAGGTCGACCTCATGGCGGATGGAGACGAAGGGCGCTATCGCGACGGCCCCTTTGTAGTCGAGCTCAGGGGCCTCGCCGGCGAATTTCTCCACGGCGACTGCGGCATGTCCCCCGTCGGAGTGGCCAACGACGGCCCAATTCTTCGACAGGCCGGGCACCGACTTGTAGGCAGCCCGGGTGGCGGCGACTAGCGAGCGGCTCAAGCTCGAGAAGCTGTAGTAGGGATAGGGGGCTTGAGCCTCCGTGCCCAAGCCTTCGAAGTCAGGTGCCACCACGGCATAGCCAGCACTCACCAGTGCCGCAATCAGGTCCGCATAGCCGCTGGGCTCCACGCCAAGCACAGCGCCTTCCGTTGTTAGGTTGCCGTCGAGCGCGGCGGGCTTCAGGCTCGGGGCGCACGACGGCTGTCCGACTGTCGTCGTCCCGTGCGCCCATGTCACGACAGGCCAGCCGCCCACAGGTGGCGAACCCTTCGGCACGAACACCAGACTGGTCGCGCGGATCAGGCTTCCATTGAGCCCAGGCATGAGATGAACCAGCAGCTTTCCGTCTCCATTGACTCCCGGCGCTACATATGCCGTCGAAGAGAGCACGTCGCCCGATTGCGGCTCGGGGATTTGCGGCACGGGGCGGTCACCACCGCCCCCGCATCCCACGAACAGCACGACGGCGAGCCACAGAGGCAAGTTCCTTGCCGCACGGAGTGCCTTGGACCAGAAAGACAAACGCATGCGTTCCCCTCCAATGTGATGGGTGACAGGCTCCGGCAGAACATCCACCGGCTTACCGGAGGGGAATACTAGAAAGGCGTCCGCTCAAGCGATATTCGAAAGAGGAAGCGGCGCTGTCCAAAATGGGAAAAGGTGCTTGGCGATCCCGAGCAGGGAGTTGGGCCAGTTCGGGGCGTTCGATGCCAAACGCTGCCCTGAATCGCCAGTCAAGAGCCAGCCGAGCCCCGACGAGATGGGCCACCAAGGAGCAAGAACAGTTGTGGCGCGATGTTCATGCGCCGTCCGCCTCGCTCCCTGCCGAGAGCTTCTCGTACAAAGCCGCACGAGAGATCCCGAGCAGCCGCGCGGCGGCAGCCTTGTTGCCCTTGGTGGCGGCGAGGGCCACACGAATGCTCTGAGCCTGGGCCTCCGCCATGGCCTGATGCAGCGGCTTGACCGCTGCTCCGGTGTCTGAGCTGGAGACGGCGGAAGGCGCGGAGTCGTTGGCCGGCATGACATCGCCGGCATGCCCGCGTGGCACAGGCTGCCCCGGCTTGGCTGCCGCTTGAAGCACTCGCTCGAAGTGCAGTGCCTCGAGCACGAGGTCGTCGGTCATCAGCGACGCCTGCTCCAGCACGTTGCGCAACTCGCGTACATTTCCCGGCCACGGCCGCCCTGCCAACAGCTCCATGGCGTCGGGTCCGACCGCCCTCGGTGCCAGCGCGCTCCGGCGTGCGATGTCTTCCGACAACGTGTCCACCAGGTCGGGCAGGTCTTCCAGCCGCTCGCGCAGCGGCGGCAGGCGGATCGGCATGACGTTGAGCCGGTAGTAGAGGTCTGCGCGGAAGCGTCCGTCCTCCACCATCGCCTCGAGGTCGCGGCTCGTTGCGGAGACGATGCGCACATCGACCCGCTCGACGCGGTTGCTGCCGAGAGGCTCGATCTCCTGCTCCTGCAGGACCCGCAGCAGCTTGCTCTGCAGTTCCATCGGCATATCGCCGATCTCGTCGAGGAACAGCGTGCCGCCATCGGCCAACTTGAACTTGCCATCGCGCCCCTTACGGTCGGCACCCGTGTAGGCACCCGGCGCCACGCCGAAGAACTCGGCCTCCAACAGTGTGTCTGGGATAGCAGCGATATTGACACTGACAAAGCGGCCGACGGAACGCCGGCTCGCGGCATGCACAGCATGCGCAAGGAGCTCCTTGCCCGTGCCCGTCTCACCAAGAAGCAGCACCGTGGTGTCGGTGGCAGCGACACGCCGCACCTGGCGCTTCACCTCTGCGACCGCAGCGCTGCTGCCAACGAAGCTGGCGAGGGAATACTTCGGACGCCGCTCGACCGCCAGTCTGCGCCGGGTATCCTCGAGTTCGCGCTGCAGATCGACCAGCTTGCCGATCAGCGGCTGCATTGCCCCATTGGGCTGGTCGGCGAGCACCAGAGCCACCCCGCCGATAACGTTGCCCTGCTCGTTGCGCAGGGGCAGCCGGCTGACAAGGAAGGCGCCATACTGGTTGGTCAGCAAATCGACGACCACGGGCATACCCGTGTCGATCACCTTGCCCATGAGCGAGTTGGGCACGACTTCCTCGATCCGTCGGCCAATGACGCCGGAGTCTGCGAACGGGCCGAGTGCGATGAAGCGCCGGTAGCCCTCGTTGAACCAGACGATGCGGTGCTCGCGGTCCATCACCACCATTCCCATCACCGCTTCGGCGAACGTGGCAAACATGCGCTGCGCGGCGAGCTGGAGCACACCGCCAGGGTCGAGTGCGTCGGTGGGGTCGAGATCGGGTGTCATGGCGTCCGTCGAGTGTAGCGGGCTGCGGGCCGCTTGCTAAGTTGACCTCACAGTGCCGCAACCGTCCGGCCAACAGGACAGTTGTCTGGTGTGTCGGCCACCCGGACATGGCGGCATGTCAACCGCTCAGGACAGCACGACGGCCTCCTGACGCCGCGCCGCAATGCGCCCCCTTGCAGCCACAGCACGCTCAGCCCGTGGCATGGGCCTTGCAGTCCACCGACCGGCTTGACCATAAATTAAGGAGACTCCCATGCCATCGAACACGCGCCGCCACGTCACCGCGGTCGCCATCGCCGCGCTGCTGACCGGCCTTATTTCGCCAGCTTCCGCCCAGGCACCAAAGGAAATCCGGATCGCGCAGATCCATAGCCTCACCGGGCCGCTGGAGGCCTACGGCAAGCAGGCGCAGACCGGCTTCCAACTGGGCCTTGAATACGCCACCGGCGGCACCATGGCCGTGGCTGGCCGCAAGCTCGTCGTGATCGAGCGCGACGACCAGGGCAAGCCCGACGTGGGCAAGAACTTGCTGGCCGCCGCCTACTCCGACGACAAGGCCGACATCGCGGTCGGCGCCACGTCGTCCGCCGTCGCGCTGGCCATGCTGCCGGTGGCCGAGGAATTCAAGAAGGTCTTCCTCGTCGAGACGGCGGTTGCCGACTCCATCACCGGCGAGCGCTGGAACAAGTACGTCTTCCGCACCGCGCGCAACAGCTCGCAGGACGCGATCGCCAACGCCGTCGCGCTCGACAAGGACAACGTGCACATCGCCACGCTGGCGCAGGACTATGCATTCGGCCGCGACGGCATCAAGGCCTTCAAGGAAGCGCTGAAGAAGTCCCGCATCGTGCACGAGGAATACCTGCCGATGACGACCACCGACTTCACCGCGGGTGCCCAGCGCATCATCCAGGCACTCAAGGACAAGCCCGGCCGCAAGATCATCTACGTCTACTGGGCCGGCGCCGGCAACCCCCTGAAGATCGCGGACATGGACCTGAAACGCTACGGAATCGAGATCTCGACCGTCAGCACCACCTTGCAGGGGATGGTCCCCTACAAGCAGCTGGCCGGCATGGAAGGGTCGACCTTCTACTACTTCGGCATTCCCAAGAACAAGGTCAACGAGTGGCTCGTCGCGAACCACTACGGCCGCTACAAGGCTCCGCCAGATTTCTTCACTCTCGACGGCTTCAATGCCGCCGTGGCAGTGGTCGAGGCGCTCAAGCGCACGAACGGCGACACCAGCACCAACAAGCTGATCGCAGCCATGGAAGGCATGAGTTTCGAGTCGCCCAAGGGCAAGATCACGCTGCGCAAGGAAGACCACCAGGCGATGCACTCGATGTACCACACGCGCATCAAGGACGACCCCGCGCTCGCCTGGGGCGTGCCGGAATTGATTCGGGAAATCAGGCCCGAAGAGATGAACATCCCGATCCGCAACCAGCAATAAGCGCTTTGGAATGAGGCGCTCCCCCGGCGCTTCTGAACCACCGGACTAGCAGGAACGGGGCCGGCCCGTCGTTCAGCGCATGCGGCGTCGGCAAAAAAAATGAGTTAGGAGACTTGCAATGAAATTTCACGCGCTTCTTGGCTTGGCCCTGGCCGTCTCGGCCCTGGTGACATCGCCTCCGGCTCAAGCGGTTGCTGTCGCGCTGCCGTCCTTCAATGTGGACACCAGCCAGACCACGGTGTCGGGCATGTCTTCGGGCGGCTATATGGCCAGCCAATTGGGCTATGCCTTCTCGGCCACCTTCAAGGGCGTTGGCGTGTTCACCGGCGGTCCGTACAGCTGCGGCGGGCACTATTACTCCACCAACTGCATGAGCAATGCCGTGGTCAGCGCCAGCATGATCAACACCATGCAGGCCGACATCAACAACTGGAGCAGCACGACCATCGACGACAAGGTCAATGTGGCCAAGCAGAAGGTCTTCCTGTGGGTAGGCAATAGTGACACGACCGTCGGTCCGAACGAGATGAACGCGGTCAATACGTTGTACCAGAACAATGGCGTGACGACGGCCAACCTCGACTACATCAAGCGCGACAACACCGCCCATGTAATGCCGACCGATTTCGATGCGACCGGCAACAATGCATGCAACAACTCGGCCTCGCCCTACATCAGCAACTGCGGCTACGACGGCGCCAAGGCCGCTCTAAGCAAGTTCTACGGCACGCTGAATGCGCGCAACGACGCGCCCGCGGCCGGCAATTACATCGAGTTCGACCAGAGCGCGTTCATCAACAGCAATCCGGGCATGGCCGCCAGCGGCTGGCTCTATGTACCGGCCAACTGCGCGACCGGCGCCGTCTGCAAGCTCCATGTGGTCCTGCATGGCTGCGCGCAAAACTACGCCACCATCGGCGACAAATACCTCAAGAACACCGGCTATACCCGCTGGGCCGACACCAACAGCATCATCGTGCTGTTCCCGCAGACGAAGAACGACAGCACCTATCGCATGACGGCAGCCAGCGGCTCGCTCGCCAACACCGGCGGCTGCTGGGACTGGCTCGGCTGGTACGGCTCGAACTTCGCGCAGAAGGCCGGCACACAGATGACCGCCATCAAGGCGATGGTGGACAAAGTGTCCGCAGGCGCAAGCGGCGGCGGCACGCTGCCCGCGCCGGTGGGCGTGGGCACCTCGAACGCAAGCGCCAGCAGCATGACGATCAGCTGGGCTTCGGTCAGCGGCGCCAGCAGCTACAAAGTCTACCGCGACGGTGCGCTGGTCACGGCCTCGCCGGTCGCTGCCAGCCCTTACAACGACAGCGGTCTGTCTGCGGACACCACCTACAGCTGGACTGTGCGCGCGATCGATGCCAACGGGGCCGAAGGCGCGACATCCGCATCGGCCTCGGGTACGACCACCCGCAGCGATAACAGCTGCTACACGGCCTCCAACCTCGCCCACACGACGGCGGGCCGTGCCTATGCGAATTACGGCTACACCTTTGCGTACGGTTCCCTGCAAAACTTGGGTCTGTGGAACAGCACGGTCATCACCACGCTGAAGAAGACGGGGCCCAGCTACTACGTGGTCGGCACTTGTCCTTGATCTTGTCCCTGATAGAGAATCATGCTTGAAACCAAGAACCTAACGATTCGTTTCGGCGGACACGTGGCTGTCAACGCCGTGTCCTGCCGCTTTGCGCCGGGCACGCTGACCGCCATCGTCGGCCCCAACGGCGCCGGCAAGACGACCTACTTCAACCTGATCTCCGGCCAGTTGCCGGCCACCGAAGGCGAGGTGTGGCTGAACGGCGAGGACGTGAGCCGCTTGCCCGCGCCGCTGCGCGCGCGGCGCGGGCTGGGCCGCGCGTTCCAACTCACGCAACTGTTCCCGCACCTCACCGCGCAGGAGAATGTGCGCCTCGCAGTGCAGGCGCGCGAGTCGGGCCGCCACGGCGGCGGCTTCGACCTCGCGCACGTGTGGCTGGACCGGCGCGCCTGGATCGACGAGGCGCAGTCCCTCCTTGAGACGGTGCGTCTGCTCGACAAGGCCAACGTGCTCGCCAGCGCGCTGGCCCACGGCGACCAGCGCAAGCTGGAGGTCGCGCTCCTGATCGCACTCGATCCCAAGGTCTACATGTTCGACGAGCCGACGGCGGGAATGAGCGTGGACGAAGTACCGGTGATCCTGGACCTCGTGCGGCAGCTCAAGCAGCGACGCGATTGCGCGGTCCTGCTCGTGGAACACAAGATGGACGTGGTGCGCGAGCTGGCCGACCGCATCGTCGTCCTGCACAACGGGCAGTTGGTGGCCGACGGCGAGCCCGGCGCGGTGATGGCGTCGGCCGTCGTGCAACAAGCCTATCTCGGCGTCGTGCCACAGGAGCAGCCCGCATGACCGCCTTGCTGCAATTGAAGGATGTCCACACGCACATCGGTGCCTATCACATCCTCCACGGCGTGGACCTGGAGGTGCGAGAGGGCAATGTCACCATGCTCCTGGGCCGCAACGGTGCCGGCAAGACCACCACGCTGCGAACGATCATGGGCCTCTGGCGTGCCTCGCGCGGTGAGTTGCACTTCCGCAGCGCACAGATCGGGGCGCTGGCCACGCCGGAGATTGCGCGGCTCGGCATCGCCTATGTCCCGGAAAACATGGGGATCTTCGCCGATCTGACGGTCAAGGAGAACCTCGTGCTCGCCGCGCGAGGGGCCGCCACCGCCGACGCGTTGGACGGTGCGCGGCTGGAGTGGGTCCTTTCTCTTTTTGCCGCTCTGAAGAAGTTCTGGCTGTACCCGGCAGGAAAGCTCTCGGGTGGCCAGAAGCAGATGCTCGCGATCGCGCGCGCGATCATCGAGCCGCGCGATCTGCTGCTGATCGACGAGCCCAGCAAGGGGCTTGCGCCGGCGATGGTGCAGAACCTGATTGCCGCGTTCGCCGAGCTGAAGCGGCAGCGCACGACGGTGCTGCTCGTGGAGCAGAACTTCGCCATGGCGAAGGCCATCGGCGACCGCGTCGCCGTGATGGACAACGGGCGCGTCGTGCACACGGGCGCGATGGCCGACCTGGCCGACAACGAAGCGCTGCAGCAGCGGCTGCTCGGCCTTTCTCTAGGAGTACACCAATGACCACCGCCACTTTGCCCGCGCCTTCGGCCGCGGTGCCGCAGGCGCGCTTCGACCTGCGGCCTCTGGCCCTGCTTGCATCACTGGCGGCCCTCGCGCTGCCTGCTGTCGGCCACACCGGCACCTGGGTGACGCTGACCGTCGCCGGCCTGGCGATGGGCATGATCATCTTCCTCGTCGCGTCCGGCCTCACGCTGGTGTTCGGGCTGATGGACGTTCTGAACTTCGGCCACGGCGTGTTCATCGCCTTGGGTGCCTATGTCGCCATGACCACGATGCTGGCGCTGGGCGCCTGGGTCGGCAGCGAATCGCTGTGGCTGAACGCTGCCGCAGTGCTCGCCGCAATGCTCGCCGCCGCGGCAGTGGTTGCGGTCTCCGGGCTCGTCTTCGAGCGGCTGCTGGTGCGTCCCGTCTACGGCATGCCGCTCAGGCAGATCCTGGTCACGATGGGCGGCCTGATCATCGGCGAGGAGCTGATCAAGGTCTTCTGGGGGCCCGACCAGCTGGCCGTGCCGCTGCCGCAGGCGCTGCGCGGCTCCTTCTCATTCGGCGATGCGTCCGTCGAGAAGTACCGGCTGTTGGCGGTCGCTGTCGGCAGCGTTGTTTTCGTGGCGATGTTATGGGTGCTGACCCGCACCAAGGTGGGCCTGCTCGTACGCGCCGGCGTACAGGACCGCGAGATGGTCGAGGCGCTGGGCTACCGGATACGGCGGCTCTTCATCGGCGTGTTCGTCGCCGGTTCGGCACTGGCCGGACTGGGCGGCGCACTTTGGGCGCTGTACCAGCAGAGCGTGGTGCCGCAGATCGGCACTCAGGTGAACGTGCTGATCTTCACCGTCATCATCATCGGCGGACTCGGGTCCACGTTTGGCTGCTTCGTGGGTGCCCTGATGGTGGGCCTGGTCGCCAACTACGCCGGCTTTCTGATGCCCAAGTTCGCGCTCTTCTCCACCATCGCGCTGATGGTGGCGGTGCTGCTGTGGCGGCCGAACGGCCTTTATCCCGTCGGGCAGCAATGAGGGCAATCACGATGATCGACCGACTGCTCTCCCACGACGTACCGCGCAGCCGCTGGCTCGCCCTGGCGCTGGTTCTCATTGCCATCGCGCTGACTTTCGCCCCGTTCCTCTTTCCCGGCCACAAGGCGCTGGGCGTCGCCGCCAAGGCCCTCATATTCATCCTGCTGGTGGCGAGCTACGACCTGCTGCTCGGCTATACCGGTGTGGTGAGTTTCGCGCACACCATGTTCTTCGGCATCGGCGCCTACGGCGTGGCGATCGCCAGCAGCCGCCTCGGTGCCGGCGCGAGCTCGGTGCTCTTCGGGCTCAGCGCGGCGTTGCTGCTCTCGCTGCTGCTGTCGCTGGCCATCGGCCTCTTCAGCCTGCGGGTGAAGGCGATCTTCTTCGCGATGATCACACTGGCGGTCGCATCGGGCTTCCTCACGCTGGCCTCGCAGTTGAGCCATATCACAGGCGGTGAGGACGGGATCAGCTTCCGCACCCCGGAATGGTTGTCGCCCTCGTTCGAGCCTTTCGAGCAGCCGCTGCTCGGCGTGACGATCGACGGCCGCGTGCTCACTTACTACCTCCTGCTGGTGGTGGTCGCGGCGAGCTTCCTCGCCCTCCTGCGCATCGTCAATTCGCCGTTCGGCCGCGTGCTGCAGGCCATCCGCGAGAACGACTTCCGGGCCGAGGCGCTCGGCTTCCGCACGGTGGCGTATCGCACCGTGTCGAACGTGCTCTCGGCCTTGTTCGCTACGCTCGCCGGCGCGCTGCTCGCGTTGTGGCTGCGCTACACCGGGCCGGACACCACGCTGTCGTTCGAGATCATGCTCGACGTGCTGCTCATCGTCGTGATCGGCGGCATGGGAACGATGTATGGCGCGGTGGTCGGCGCGGCACTGTTCGTGCTGGCGCAGAACTACCTGCAGGATCTGCTGAAAGTCGGCGGTTCGGTGCTGAGCGGCCTGCCGCTCCTGCCCCAGTTCGTGTCACCGGACCGCTGGCTGCTGTGGCTGGGGATCCTGTTCGTGCTGTCCGTGTACCACTTCCCCAGCGGCATCGTCGGCCGCCTACGCATGTCGCGGCGGTCCGAGCCATGAAGCCGACATCGAATTACCTCCGCTGCGAAGGGCGCGAACTGCATTACACCGAGTGGGCCGGGCCGAACGCCGCGAGCGATGCGGTGATCGCCTGGCACGGCTTCGCTCGCACCGGCCGCGACATGGACGACATCGCTGCGCAGCTGGCGCAACGCTACCGCGTCATCTGCCCCGACACCATCGGACGCGGCCTGTCGCAATGGAGCCCGGACCCTGCGAACGAATACACGCTGCCGTTCTATGTGCGGCTGGCCGCCTCGCTCGTCGACCAGCTCGGGCTACCGCATTTCCACTGGCTCGGCACGTCGATGGGCGGCGCGATCGGCATCCTTGCCGCCGCCACGACGCTCAGAGGCCGGCTGCGCCGGCTGGTGATCAATGACATCGGCCCGTGCCCGGCTCCTGAGGCCGTCGAACGCATCTTCACCTATGCCAGCCGACCACCGGCCTTCGGCAGCGTGAGCGAACTCGAAGCGTACTTCCGCACTGTCTATGCGCCGTACGGTCGCCTCTCTGACGCGCAGTGGCGACGCCTCACGGAAACCTCGGTGCGCCGGTTGCCCGATGGCCGCGTCACTCCGCACTATGACCCGGGGATCGCAATGCAGTTGCAGTCAAGCAGTCCGGAAGGGCTGTGGCCGGCATGGGACAGCCTCGACGTGCCCGTGCTTTGCCTGCGTGGCGCGCACTCGGACTTGTTGCTGCCGGACGCCGCGGAGCAGATGCGCACGCGCGGACCGCTCGCGGTGGTGGTCGAGATCCAGGGATGCGGCCATGCGCCCGCGTTGAACACGCCGGAGCAGTTTGCGTTGGTCGAACGTTTCCTGGCCGGAGATGCCCGATTGTCGTAGGCTGCTCGGCCAAATGGCGCGGTGACAACGGGCCGCGCACCAAGGGGCAAGACGACATTGTTGGTCCCGGCACTTGCACTGCGTCGCCGGCCTCGGCATGGTCCGGGTTTTCCTGCTGACATGCGCGTTGCTGATCGTCCCGCCCGCCCGCGCCGATCAGCTATGTACTTATCCGTACCTGGCTTGAGGCATCCCTCAGTAGCCCCACGCGCAGCTGCAAATCGAATGGGCTCATTCAGCGCCCATCACGTGCCAAGCCGTTGGATGCGCTCGGCATATCAACGTCGCAATGCGCATTCGCGCTGCGCCTCAAGCCGAGCAACTCGACGCTGCGTTCCCGCAGCAACTCGGAGTCGCTCCTCAGAGCGCGCTGCAGGCACTCATCGATATAGGCGCCATCGCTCTGCAGGCGCGACAGATCGACCCGCCAGCCCACGCCAGCCATGAGCCATTTGAAGTCGACCAGATTGAGGAAGGCGTCGCATCCTTCCGAGCCTTTGGCATGGGTCGCATTCATGAATGTTGCCGCCTATGAATCGTTATCTTGCTGAAAATCAGACATCCCCGAGGGTGCGCCACCTCAAATGCAGGCGCACTGCCTCAAGAAATACAAGTACAACAACCTCGAGTGCCGACCACTAGCGCAACACGGTGCCGCCAGCTCCCAGCAGAGTCACTTCCACGAAGGATGGGCCCAGGTGGCTCGAGGCTGTGTATCGGTAATCGAGCTCTTCAAAGCTCTGGAACTCGAAGCTTTCGAGAGCGCGCACGTAGCCGTCGCGAGTGAGATTGCGGCCGGCGCGCCGCAAGCCTTCCACAATCACCCGTCCGGTCATGAAGCCTTCCAGGGTTTCGTAAGACAGGTTGTCCTCGTTGCCATGCCGAGCCATCACGGAGCGGAAGTTGCGCGCGGCGCGCGACGAGCCGCGCGGATGCGGCATCACCTGCGTGATCGCGATGCCGCGGACGTCAGCGTCCAGCAGCTCGAATAGCTTGGGCACCGATGTGACCGAGAGGACCCAGGGCGAAGGCAGCGCCGCCCGTGCCTGCGCCTTGTACAGCTTCATCAAGTCGGCCACCGTGCTCGGCGACGTGAACAGCAGCACGGCCTGGGGAGCAGCCTTCACGAGCGTCGCGGCCATGCTCCGACCGTCCCAGTTTTCCGCGGGGTGCGGGACGTCCGCCACCAATTGCGCGTGGAACCGCTGCGTCGCCTTGTGTGCAGCGGCCAGCGTGCTCTTGCCGAACGCGTTGTCCTGGTAGACCACCGCGATGCGGCGTGTGCCGATCGTCGCGAGATGCTCCACCATCTTCTCGACCTCATTGGAGTAGGCCGTGCGCGTGTGGAAGAGGTAGCGGTTGTGAACACGAGCTCCGTCGGCTCCGGTCAGTGTGCCCACCGCCGGCAGCCGATACTCCTCGAGCAGCGGCATCGCGGCCAGCGTGATGCCGGTGCCGCCGATGCATGCGAGTCCGAATACATCCGCACCCTGCCCGAACGCACGGACGTTCGTGAGTGCCTTGTCGATGACGTAGTTGTCCTCCCGGCGCACCACCGAGAGCTGGCGGCCATGCATGCCGCCTTGCGCATTCACCTGCGCGAAGCAGGCGAGCAGCCCGTCGGTATAGTTGCGGTAGAGACTGCCCCAGACACTGTCGAAGCCGATGGTCTGACCGAACACCACCTTGTTGTCAGAAACGCCTGGTTCGCTGCCGCGCGCAGACACGATCCACGGCGCCGAGGCTGCCGCGGCTGCCGCGGCACAGAATGCTCGTCTCCGGATAGGGTTCATTGGTGTCTCCTGTAACTGACGGACGCGCTCGTTCGAAAGAACCCGCCGCGGCTCAGACCCCGCCGTGGCAGACGTACTTGGTTTCGAGGTACTCGTCGAGCCCATACCTCGAACCCTCGCGCCCTACCCCCGACTCCTTGATGCCGCCGAACGGTGCTACCTCGTTGGAGATCAGGCCCTCGTTGACGCCGACCATGCCGTACTCGAGCCGCTCGGCGACACGCCAGGCTCGGCGCACGTCGCGCGTGTAGAAGTAGGCGGCAAGACCGAAGGGCGTGTCGTTGGCGAGCTGAACGGCCTCATCGTCGCTCGCGAACCGCATCAACGGTGCGACCGGCCCGAAGATCTCCTCGCGCACAACGGCCATCTCGCTCGTTACGCCAGCCAGGACCGTCGGCACGTAAAAGTTGCCCCCCAGCGCGTGCACAACACCACCCGCCAGCACGCGTGCGCCCTGGCTTCGCGCTTCATCGACCAGACGGCTGACCTTGGCCAGCGCCCGGCCGTCAATCAGCGGCCCGATGTGCACCCCGGGCTCGACGCCGGCACCGACCTTCAGCTGCTCCACCGCACGCACCAGCCGCTCGGCAAAGGCATCGAACACGGCCTCGTGCACCAGGAACCGGTTGGCGCAGACACAGGTCTGGCCCGCGTTGCGGTACTTGGAAGCGATCGCGCCCTGCACGGCGAGGTCCAAGTCGGCGTCGTCGAAAACGATGAAAGGTGCGTTGCCGCCCAATTCCATCGAAACGCGCTTGACCGTGGCGGCGCATTGCGCCATCAGCAGCTTGCCGACGGGCGTGGAGCCGGTGAACGAGAGCTTGCGCACGACCGGGCTGGCCGTGAGGGCTCCTCCGACGAGCGCCGGCCTCGCGGTGGTGACGACGTTGATCACGCCGGCCGGAATGCCGGCACGCTGCGCCAGTTCGGCCAGCGCGAGGGCCGACAGCGGCGTCGCCTCTGCGGGCTTCACGACCGAGGTGCAACCAGCGGCCAGTGCAGGCGCAACCTTGCGCGTGATCATCGCGATGGGGAAGTTCCACGGCGTGATGGCCGCGGTGACACCCACGCCCTGCTTCATCACCATCAGACGACGGTCGACCGTCGGTGCCGGAATCAGGTCGCCGTAGGCGCGCTTGCCCTCTTCCGCGAACCACTCGATGAACGAAGCGCCGTACCGCACCTCGCCCAGCGCTTCGGCGAGCGACTTGCCCTGCTCCAAGGTCATGAGCAGCGCGAGGTCCTGTTCCGCGCCAATCACGAGATCGTGCCAGCGGCGCAGCAAGGCACTGCGCTCCTTCGCCGGCCGCGCGCGCCAGGCGGGCAGCGCGGCCTGGGCTGCGGCGATGGCGCGATCGGTGTCAGCGGCGTCCATGTCGGGAACGGCCGCGATCGTTTCGCCGTTGGCCGGGTTGCACACCTCGTGCGACCCGCCGCCCCGCGCAGCGACCCACTCGCCGCCGATGAACGCCAGGCGCTTCAGCAACGCCGTATCTTTCAACTGCACCATCAGAAAGCCTCCTCGTAGAGCGCGAGCGCGTCGGCAAGCGCCACGTCGCGCGGGTTATTCACCAGCAGGCGCTGGACCTTGAGTGCGTCCTCCGCCAGCATCGGCAGGTCAATCCGGTCCACGCCGACAGCGCGCAGGTTCTGCTCGAACGGCATCACGGCCACCAGCGCGGCCATGGCATCGACGAACGCCCTGGCGCCTTCGATGGGAGGTTGGCCGGGCCGCGCCGTGCCGATCACTTCGCCCAGTTGTGCGTAGAGCGGCGCCGCGTGTTCCAGGTTGAAGCGCAGCACCGGCCGCAGCACCAGCGCGTTCGACAGGCCGTGCGGCACGTGGAAATGGCCGCCCAGCGGATATGCCAGCGCATGCACCGCCGCCACCGGCGCGTTCGCGAACGCCATGCCCGCCAACAGCGAGCCAAGCAGCATGTGCTCGCGCGCCGCGCCGTTGCGCGGCTCTTCGAGCACCTTGCGCTGGTTGGCATACAGCAGCGCCAACGCCTTCAGGGCCAGCGCATCCGACACCGGGTTCTTCTTGTGGCGCGAGGTGAAGGCCTCGATCGCGTGCACCATGGCATCGATTCCCGTCATCGCCGTAAGGCGAGGAGGCAGGCCCAGCGTGAGGTGGCTGTCGAGCAGCGCGAAGTCAGGGTAGAGCAAGGGAGAGACCACGCCCTTCTTCTCTGAAGTCGGGGTGGTGACGATCGCGATAGGCGTCACCTCCGAGCCGGTGCCGGCGGTGGTCGGCACCTGCACGAGCGGCAGGCGTGGCCCCTGCGCCAAGTCGATCCCGTAGATATCGTGCAGCGCCGCCGGCGTGCGCGCCAGCAAGGCCACGAGCTTGGCGGTGTCCATGGAACTGCCGCCACCGAAGCCCACGACGCCATCGGCGCCCGCTTCTCGGGCAGCCTGCACGGCGGCGAGTACCCGCTCCTCGGGCGGATCGGGCAGCACGTCGGAATAAACGGTGGCGGCGATTCCCGCGATCCGCAGGCTTGCCAGCGCGGGCGCCAGCAGGCCGGCCTGCAGCAAGGGCTGGTCGGTGATGAGGAAGAAATGGCGCACACCGAGCCCGCGGGCGAGTTCGCCGAGGCGGCCAGAGCCGCCCTGCTCGCAGACGATGCGCGGCGTGGTTTCGAAATTGAATCCGGTCATATGGGTTCTCTTGTCAGGCAGCGTGCGCTACGCCGCGTTCAGTGCGCTAGACCTGGCCCACCAGGTCTGGCGAATGCTTGTCGTCCGATTCGCTGAGCAGTACGGCCAGGCCGTCCCGCCCCAGTTCAGCCACCATTTGAGTCAGTCGGCGCGTTGGCCTGGGCCGCCGGCTCGCACAGGGCGGAACGGTGACACACGCCCGCCGCCATCCGGCGGGTTGTGCACCTCCAGCATGCCGCCCGTCGACTGCGATCCACTGCCACCGATGAAGGCGTGGTGCTCGAGCAGCCCGCTGTCACTCAACTTCTGTTCCATGGTGCCGGCGACTGCTTAGCGGATGGCGACCGGATTGATGATGCCCTGCACGCCGCCGGTCATGCGCGACACGCCGAGCACGAACATGAACTCCCAGCCCTTGTCCTTGACCAGTTCGGTGGTGTCGATGTTCTCGAGGATGTAGATGCCGTGCTTTGGGATCAGGATCTGGTGTACCTCGAACACCCCCGCCCCCTTCTCGGCGGGGATCACCTCCAGGGCCCAGGTGTCTGCGCCGACCGCCACCACCTGCTTGCTCGCGAGGTACTCGGCACCTTCTTTGCCCAGGCCCGGTTCGACGGAGATGTAGCGCTTGTCGTCCTTGCCCACCAGCTGCAGCCAGCCGGTGTGGAACAGCACGATGTCGCCCTTTCGGATCTCGACCCCCTGGCGCCGCGCTTGCTCGTCGATCTCTTTGCGGTTGAACGCCGTGCCCTCCGGCACCGGGTTTTGGCCGAAGTACGCCGTCATGTCCAGCACGACGCCGCGCGTGACGAAGGGCGGCAGCTTCTCGACCCCCAGCTTGCTCAGACCGTTGGCCTGTACGAACTCGCTGTTCTTGTGGCAGTTGTAGTAGACGTTGTCGACGCCGATGTGGCCGAGGCCATCGATCTGCGAGCCCGTGCCGACGTAGCCCATGTAGATGTCGTCGTTGTAGTTGGTCTTGGTCGGGCCCAGGCCGACGCCGCCGACCTGCCCTGGCTGGTTGATCGCCAGCGCCCAGCTGCGCGGGCCGAAAGCCGGTGTCTTGGAGTTGGTCTCGACCCCAAGCCGGTAGGTCTTGCCGGTCTTCACCAGCTTTGCGGCCTCCAGCGCCAGTTGCGGAGTCAGCAGGTTGGCCGCGCCGATCTCGTCGGCCGGACCGTATTTCGAACGGCACCATTCGTGCGCCGATGTGCCGGCGGCAAGCGTCGCCAGGGCGAGCGCCGCCGCGAGGCGGGTCATTGCGGACATAGACATTCCAGTCTCCTCTAGTGGGTTGCAGAACTCTCGCGGACGACGCCGCGCTCGATACGGAAGATGCGATCAACCAGGTCGGCCGAGTGCTTGTCATCCGATTCGCTCAGCAGGACCGTCAGGCCCTCGGTGCGCAGCTTCGCGATCACCTCTGTCAGGCGCCGCGACAGCACCGGCGCGACGCCCTCGAAGGGTTCGTCCAGCAGCAGCAGCTTGCGTCCCGGCATCAGCGCACGCGCCAACGCCACCAGCTTCTGCTGGCCGCCGCTGAGCTGCAGCGCCTTGCGCTCGCGGTGCTCGAGCAGTTCGGGAATCAGCTCGTAGATCCATGCGAGGCGTTGTCTTGCGTCGCCCAGGCCGTTGGCCCAAGCCGGCAGCAGAATGTTTTCTTCGACGGTGAGCGACGGAATCAGCCGCCGGTCCTCCGGCAAGTAGCTGATGCCGTGCTCGGCGCGGGTGTGCGCTGGCAATTGCGCCATCGACTCGCCGGCGCACGCCAGCGTCGCCGAACGTGAGGGCAGCAGTCCCATCACCGCGCGCATCAGCGTTGTCTTGCCGGCGCCGTTGCGGCCGATCAGCCCGGCCATGCTGCCCTGCGGCAACTGCAGCGTGACCTTGCGCAGGATGGGCGTGCCGGCGATGGCAACGTCCAATCCCTGGATGTCGAGGGCAAGCTCACTCATGCGAGTGCCTCCTCGCGTGCCGGAGCCCGCTTGCCTACCACCAGCTCCTGCACGCGCGGGTTTCCAAGCACCGCGGCCGGCGGCCCGTCGGCGATGATCTCGCCGCTGTAGAACGCCAGGATGCGCGAGACGTAGCGCTCCACCACTTCCATATCGTGCTCCACGAACAGCACCGTCACGCCGCTTTGCCTCACAGCGGCCATCACGGCATCCATCAAGGGGAATTTCTCGTCGGCGCTCACGCCACTGGTGGGCTCGTCCAGCAGCAGCATGCGCGGCTTCGAGACCAGAGCCATCGCGATGTCGACCAGCTTGCGCGCGCCCTGCGGCACGGCACTGGCCTCGCTGTCGGCGTAGTGCGCCACGCCAAAAGCCTGCAGGATGCGGCGGGCCTCGCGCACCGCCTCCGCAGTTTCGAAGTGCCGCAGCATGGAGGGCTGCGCTTCGTGGGCGGCCGCCAGCGCCATCAGCACGTTGTCCAGCACGGTGAGCTGGGGGAACAACTGCGCGACCTGGAACGAGCGGGCCAGGCCGAGGCGTGTGATCTGGCGCGGCTTCATCCCGAGCACAGAGCTGCCCTCGTACAGGATGTCGCCCGAGGTGGCCGGCAGGTACCCGGTCACCATGTTGATGAACGTGGTCTTTCCGGCGCCGTTGGAGCCGATCACTCCGACGATCTCGCCGCGCTGGATGGTCACGTCCAGCGAATTGGCAGCAACCACGGCACCGAAGGTGCGGGTGAGCTGGCGCGTTTCGAGCACACTCATGGGGACACCTCCTTCGTCACGGACGGAATCTCCGCAGGCACAGCGGCACGCCTACGGGACACCAGGCTCCACAAGCCCTTGGGCAAGAAAAGGATCAGTGCCAGCAGGACACTGCCCAGCGTGAGCTGCCACAGGTGCGGCGCCTCCTGAATGGCGAAGGTGCGCACCGCGGAGAACACAATGGCTGCGACGAACGGTGCCGCCACATGCGCCGTTCCGCCGAGCAGGGCCATGAAGACGAACTCGCCCGAGGTCGCCCAGAACGCCATGTCGGGATCCACGTGGCCGGTGGCGATCGCGATCAGGCCGCCGCCGAGGGCCGACAGCACGGCCGCGCCGCAGTAGTTCAGGTAGACAAGTCCGAACGGCGAGATGCCGAGGAAGTCAACCCGGATTTCGTTCTCGCGCACTGCTTCCGAGAGCCGGCCAAACCGTGAGCGCAACACGCGGTGGCAGACCAGGGCCGCAACGAGCGCGATCGCCAACGTGACCAGGAAGGCGACGCGTTTGGCCTGCGACGGGTCCGGCTGGAAGCCAAGGTAGCTCGGGTTCGCGACGTTGAAGCCGTCGGTGGAGCCGAGCGCGCTGGACTTCACCAGCATGCCGTAGACAATCATCGACAACGCCATCGAAAGCATGGCGTAGAAGATGTCGCGATAGCGCGCCACCATGATGCCGCACAGCGCGGCCATCATCAGCGAAGCCACCACGCCCAGCGCCAGCAGCACGAAGGCATCCTGGATGCCCAGGTGCTTGGCGGCCAAGCCGGCAGCGTAGCCGCCGATGCAGTAGTACAGCGCCTGGCCGAAGGAGACGAGGCCGGCGCGCATTTGCAGCACCACCCCGAGAACCACCAGGCCCTTGGCAAAGGCCAGGGTGAGCAGGAAGCTCAACCAGTCGGGCCCCGCCCAGCCGAGGGCGGCAATCGACCCGGCCGCCAGCGGCAGCCCAAGTTCGGACTTGAATTTCATTTAGATCTTTCGGGGCTGCAGTTGGCCGAAGAGGCCCTGTGGCCGGAATGCGAGTACCAGGAACATCACGCCGTAGATCACGAACAACTCGATCTGCGGCGCCAGATGGACAGCGAAGGAACGGGCGAGACCGACCAGCACCGCGCCGACGGCGGCGCCGCCGACGCTGCCCAGGCCGCCCACCACCACCACGGCGAACGCCAGCACGATCACCTCGACACCGATGCCCGGTGTGACGGAAATGGCCGGTGCAGTGAGCGCCCCGGCAAGCGCACCGAGCATGGAGCCGATCGCGAAGGTGATGGCGAACATCAGATTGACGTTCACCCCCATTGCTGTGGCGATCTCGCGATCGTGGATCACCGCGCGCAACATGCGTCCCTTGTCGGTACGGTTCAGCGCCCACCATGCGGCGGCGCCGACCACGAGCGAGATCGCCACCAGTGCGAGGTCGTAGTTGGCGAAACGCAGCGAACCCGTGACCGAGCTCTGCCCGAGCAGACGGTAGGGCTGGTACGCCAGGTACGGGTTGACGCCCCACACCAGCTTCACCGCGTCCTCCAGGATCAGCAGCAGCGCATACGTGACGATCACCATCAGGATCTCATCGCGGCCACGCAGGTGGCGCAGCAGCCCCTGCTCCACAAGTACGCCCACAACCAGGCCGCCGACGATTGCGCAGCCGAATAGCAGCAGGTAGCTCCAGTACGGACTGGCCCCCGACTCGCCCGAGAAGTACCAGCCTGTGAGCGAGGCGGCGCAGTAGGCGCCGATCGCGTAGAAGCTGCCGTGTGCCATGTTGAGGATGCGCATCACCCCGTAGATCACGGTCAGGCCGGCAGCCACGAGGAACAGCCATGAGGCGTAGATGGCGCCGTCGATGACAATGGCCAGCAAGGTGCTCACGAGGTGCGCTCCTTTGCCGGTGTCGGGCTGCACTTGGCACCCGGAAAGCCGGCCTTGATCCAGTCGGCATGGCTCGTGCCATCGGGGGGCATCAGGCAGTCGCCCGGATAGTCCTTCACATTGGTGATGCTGGCCTTGCGGGTCTTCGGGTCATAGTGGTACTCGCCGTAGGCAACACCCTGTACAGCCTGATGGCCGCCGGCGCGGCTCATGCGCACCGTGCCGCTGGGCGATTCGAAGGTGAGACCCTTGAGACCCGCGAGCACCTGCTCCTGCGTCGGCATGGCGCCGGGCTTGCCCGCCTTCTCCGCGGCCGCCTTCACGCCGAGGATCGCCTGCATCATCTTGAACGCAGGGTAGGTCGGCTGCTCTTTGTGCGCGGCGCTGTAGGTTGTGCGCAACCAGTCGGAGAGCCCGTTCTTCGGCGCGAAAGCGCCAAACGGGCCGCGGCCGCCGACGATCGTGCCGTTGGGCGCCTGGTCCTTGAAATGCTCAAAGCCGGTTTCGCCCGCGGTCAGCAGCGCCACACGCTTGTCGAACAGGCCGCGCGCGCCGCCTTGCAGCACCAGCGCTTCCATGTCGCCACCCCAGAAGCTGGAGTGGATCAGGTCGGGGTTGCTGACAGCCAGCGCGGAGATCTCGGCGCCGTACTGGCCCTGCCCCAGCTTCGGCCACTGCTCGGAAACGACCTTGATGTCCGGCTTGAGTTGCTTGAAAGCAAGGCTGAAGTCGGCCCAGGCATCTTGGCCCCAGGCATAGTTCTGCTGGATGCTGCCGACCGATTTCACGTTCGGTTTCGTCTCCACGATGTAACGGGCAGCCGCCACGTTGTCGACCACCGCGTCGAGGCCAGTGCGAAACACGTATTTCGGGTTCTTCAGCGTCTCGCTGAACAGGCGCGAGGTCCCGCAGTCGAAGAACACCGTCGGGGTCTTGAGCTCCTCGGCCACCGGGGCAATCGCGAGGCAGTCACCAGAGGAGATGTAGCCAATCACCAAGTCGACCTTCTGGCGCTGCACAAGGTTGCGGTATTCCTCCACCTGCTTGGTGGCGCCGCCGTTCTCATCGATCAACACCATCTCGATCTCGACGCCGCTGATGCCTTTGGTGTTGTAGGGCGCGGGCAAGGCACCCTTGTTGAGCGCGTCGACCACGAGCTTGGCGGCGTTGGCCGCTGGCACCCCGAAAGGGCCTGCGGCGGCGCCTGACAGGAAGGTCGCCACGCCGATCCGGAACTTGCCGTTGTCGGCGGCGGCGGCCGGCAGCGCGAAGGCGGCGCCGGCAGTGACGAGCGCGAAGCTGCGAGCCAGGCGCGTGAGGGGGAACTTCAGGGTCACGTTGTCTCCTTGTGAGTTGTGTTGCTCACGAGGAGTATTGCGAGGAGCGTGCCACACCGTGAAAGCCTTGTGGATCAAGGACTTGGGCGTAGTTCGCGAAGATGTATTGCGCGGATTCCGCGCATTGCGGCGGTCGGATCGCGCGGAAACCGCGCATGCGGATTCAGCCCCGCGGCCTTTGCGGATGTGACGGTGCGTTGCCTACGGCGCCCCCGCGGCCCGCCTGCGCTCCCGCACCAGCTCCGGCGATGGCCGCAGTTGCTCCGCAGGGTAGACCCGCCACTTGCCCAACATCACCCGGGCCGGCGGAAACCGGGTGTCGACCACCACCTCTCCGATCGCCTGTGCTTGCGCGATCTGGTGCGTTTCGCGGTCGATGCATGAGGCAAACCCGGGCGGATCCTCCGGCAATTCCAGGCAGAGCCCCTCCAGCGCTCCCACCACCTTCTCGACGTCGAACGGCTTGCCGGTCTTGGCCACCGCGCGCGCAATGGCCAGGATCCCGGCATAGGCGCCCTCTGCCGCATAGGTCGGATAGCGCCCCTCCGCCGCAAAAAAGTCGGCCACGAACTTGCGGTTGCGCGGCGTGTCGGGCCAGTTGTTGTGATGGCGCGCCGAGAGCACGAGATTCGGCGGCGCCAGGTCGCCCAGCGCCACCAGCACGTCGTAGTTGCCGCCGGCATCGAAGTTGGCTATGGGCACCTTGCCGAGCAGTTCGCTGGAGTGGGCCTGCGCGAGGAAGGCAAGGAAGTCGCCCCCCCAAAGGCCTGTCACGATCACGTCCGGCCGCGAGCGCATCAGGGCCGTCAGGTACGCCGAATAGTCGGGTTCGTAGAGCTTGGGCCAGAGTTGGGCAACGACCTCATAGTTCGCGCCGCTGGCCGCCAGGCTGCGTTGCAGGTCGGCCCACATGACGTGGCCATAGTCGTAGTCCGGCCCCAGGAATGCCAGCCGCTTCCAACCACGCTCGCGCTGCTGCTCGGCAAGGTACTTCGCGCCGGCCGCCATCGAAGTGTAGGTGTCGTTCGAAACCCGGAAATAGTAGCGGTGAAAGTCCTCGATCGTGAGCCGCGAGGAGGCGTGGTCGGTGCCGACGAAGATCACCTTGCGCGCACGCGACAGCCGGCTCACCGCCTGCGCCACACCGGAGCTCACCACCCCGCAGAGGAACTGCGCCTTGTCGTGATCGATGAACTGGCTGGCCAGCCGAACGCCATAGGCCGCTTTGGAGCGGTCGTCTTCCACGATCACTCGCAGCCGCGGGCGCCAGTCGCGCGCGCGCTCAGCATCCAGCTCGGCGAGCGCCAGCTTGATCGCCGCGATGCTGTCGCGGCCGTAGATCGCGGCCCGGCCCGCCAGGGGGTAGAGGCAGCCAATGGTGATGTCGGCCTGCCCAACAGGTGCCCCCAGCTCTACGCGGGCATGGGCGCCGGTTGCAGCCAGGCAGGCCATCACCAGCGTGGCGGCGCAGCGAAGCAGATCACGAATCCTCACGGGCGGCCCTCCCCATCCATCCCGAGCCGCTGCAGCCGGCGCAGCAGCGCATGGCGGGAGATGCCCAGCAGGTCCGCGGCCCTGCCACGATGGCCCTGCGCGCGGGCCAGAGCATCGCGCAGCAGCTTCTCCTCCTCGACGGCCAGCTTCTGCTCGATGGCCGCCGAGCGCACCTCCCCACTGTCCAGGTCGGAGGGCAGCTGCGAACGCTCGATCACGCTGCCGGGATGGAGGATGGTGAGACGCTCGATGAGGTTCTTCAGCTCGCGCACGTTGCCGGGCCATGCGTAGGCCGTCAGGCAGGCTCGCGCGTCGGGCGAGAAGCGGATCGGCTCGCAGCGTTCGGACTTGGCATAGCGCGCGGCGAAATGATCTGCCAGTACCAGCACGTCGTCATCGCGCTCCCGCAGGGTCGGCAGGGCGATCGGCAGCACGTTCAACCGGTAGTACAGGTCTTCGCGGAAGCGGCCCCGCGAAGCCTCGGAGGCCAGGTCGCGGTTGGTCGCGGCCACCACCCGAACGTCGGCGGTCACGCCACGGGTGCCACCCACTGGGCGGTACTGACCGTCTTCCAGGAAGTGCAGCAGCTTGGCCTGCAGTGCCAGTGGCAGCTCGCCGATCTCGTCCAGGAACAGTGTGCCGCCGTCCGCCAGCGCGACCAGCCCCACGCGCCGCTGCGTCGCCCCGGTGTAGGCGCCCTTCTCCGCACCGAACAGCTCCGCCTCGATCAGTTGCTCCGGCAGCGAGGCGCAGTTCACCTCGACGAAGGGCCCTCCACTGCGCGCACTCGCCGTGTGGATGGCGCGCGCCACCAGCGCCTTGCCGGTGCCGGACTCGCCCAGCACCAGCACACGCTTGGTCTGGCTCGCCGCAATGCGGCTGATGGTCGCCGCCAGCGCGCGGACCTGTGCGCTCGTACCGATCACTCCGTCGTGGGCGGTCGATTCCTGCCGCCGGTAATCGATCTCACTGGCCATGCGCGCCTTCTGCAGCGCGCCGCGCAGCGTGTAGAGCAATTCATCGAGCTCGAACGGCTTGGTCACGTAGTCCGCTGCGCCGGCCTTCACCGCCTTCACGGCCAGCCGCGTGTCGCTCGTTGCGGAGATCATGATCACGGGCAGCCCGGGCCGATCCGTGGCGAGCCGCGCGAGCACGTCCATCCCGCTCATGTCCGGCAGGTTCACGTCGAGCAACACGATGTCGGGCGCGCCTCGACAGGCGGCATCCAATCCGCCGGCGCCGTCCACCGCGGTCGCGACGCCAAATCCCTCCTCTTCCAGCGCGAACACCAGTGCCTTCAGCACGCCGGGTTCGTCGTCGATCACCAGCACCTGTTTCAAAACCTATGTCTCCTCTCGCGGCATCGGCACGCGCAACGTGACCACCGTGCCCGCGCCCACCTGGCTCTCGATCACGAGCGTGCAGTCATTCAACTCGGCCAATTGTCGGGAAATGCTGAGGCCCAGGCCCATGCCCTTCGGTCGGGTCGTGAAGAACGGATCGCTCAGCTTCGCGAGCGCCTCGGGCGGCACCCCACGACCCGTATCGCGGACCTCAAGCACGCCGAAGCCGTCGCCGGCGCGCGCCGCACGTAGTGTGATCAGGCCGCCCGGCGGCGTGGCCTGTATCGCGTTGAGCATCAGGTTCAGCATGATCTGGATCAGATGATCGGCATCGACCCACAGGCGCAACTCGGAGTCGCCCTGGATCGCGAGTGACAGCCGCTGCGCCTTCAGTTCGGCCTTCACCAGGCCATCGACCCGGCGGAAAACCTCGCGCACCGGCGCCACGGCCGGTTCCGGAGGGCGCGGCTTCCCGAAATCAGATAGATCGCTCACCACGCGGGTGAGCCGCGTGACCTCGGTCTCCACGTCCTGCAGAAGCTGGTGCCGACGCGGATCGGCCTCGCGTCGGGCGAGCGCCTGCACCGTCGTCTTGATGGCGGACAACGGGTTGCGCACCTCATGCGCAATGCCGGCGGCAAATTCGCCGAGCGAAGCGAGCCGCTGCGCGCGTGCCAATCGGGCGAACGTGTTGGCAAGGCCCTCCGCCATCGTGTTGAAGGCACGCGAAACGGCCGCGATCTCATCGCGCCCCTGGTCCCGGATGCGGTGGTCCAGTTGGCCGGACGCGATGGCTTCGACTCCGCTCACAAGCTGTGCCACGCGGCCCTGCAGACTGCGCGCGAGCTGGTAGAACAGGAACACCAGGACGCTGGCGGTGCCGAGCACGGCCACCAGCAGCACACGCCGCGCATTCTCGAAACGGCTGAGCAGCGCCGAGGGCTCGATCTGCAACATCGGTTGCCAGCCGGGCAACACCTCCGGGCCCGCGATCATGCGCTCGGCGGGGGTGACGCGCACGCCGACGGCGTTGAAGTAGCCGGCAGGCGTTTTCAGAACCGGCTGCACGATGCCGGCCACCGAGGGCCCGCCCATCAGTTCAGTCAGCGAGGAGAAGCGTACGTGCAGCGCAATGTCGACCCGGCGCCGGCCCTCAGCGACCGGCAGGGGATGGCGCACCAGGAACCATCCGGCGAGGCCGTCGCCCGGCGCGGCCGGCCCGACCACCTCATTGCTGTCGAAACGGGTGACCGGCAGCGAAGCAATCGAGAACGGTTGCTCGCTCCAATAGGGCGGCCCGGCGGCCGCCTGCCCGGGCACGAAAWGGCGCAGCCGGCCGCCGTCTTCCAGCAGCAGGATGCCGTAGAGGTCCGGCAGATCGGCTTCCAGCTGCAGCAGCCCATGCGCCTCCTCGCCCGCGTCGCTGATGTCGGCGCGCAGCAAGGCGGTCATGGCGGGGTGGCTGGCCAAGGTCTCCACCTGATAGCGTCGACCGTCGAGAAACGACTCCAGGCGCTTCGACATTGCCGTGAGCTGGACCGACAGGCGCTCACCGACCAGCTCGTCGATCAGCGCCTGCGCATACCGGTCGTACAGCAGGCCCACTGCGAGCGTCGGCACGATTCCCGCCACTAGCGAGATCGCGAGGTAGCGACTTACGACGCTGTTGTTGATGGCCATTCCGGAACTCGTGCCGCGCTAAAGACCAGTCCCGCGTCGGCGCTCACAAGGGTATGGCAACAGCAGAAGAGCGAGTTGGCGATCAATTCGCCCATCACGATCGCGTGGCGATCGGTCCCATCGCTGCTTCCGGAACCGGAGGCGAACTCGCCCGTCAGGCAAACGAGCTTCGCCCAGAGTGATCTCATGCAAATCTCCGTTGTCGTGCATGGAAAGAATGCCTTCGGTGGCTACGAGCAGCAGATCACTGCACGGTTGGACCAACAGCGGGCTTGGGGGTTGACGATTGTTCGCTGTTGTCTCCGTTGGATGGAAAAGGCGACCTGCGAAGTGCAAAGCCCGTGCCATGCCGACTCCCATGACGCAGCCGCGAGCGGCGCCCCCGAGCAGGGTCTGGCACATGCGAAGAATGCGGCACCTGTGTCCGGTTCTATGGACATGTCGTCGTCTCCAATGACTGAAACCATGGACAACTGTCGGACAAAACATACGTCGCGCGGCGCCGCTCTTTTCCCTTGCAGCCTCACCCGGCCATACTGGCGAACTGATGTGCGCAGCAATGCGATTCAATCGCTCAGCTGGAACACTCAGCAAGCCATGCTACACGTGAGCAGCGAGCCAATCACAAATCAGTGGCGTTGTTCTAAACGCGACATTGTGGAAACAATGGACCCCTGCTTCTACTAGGCAGTACTCCGCGTTGGCTCCAATTCGATCTGCAATTTTCTTTGCAGCGGCCGCAGGAATTCCTGCATCAGCCTGGCCATGCATGACAAGGACAGGGCACTCGAGACGATCACACCAGTCTTCAAGTGTGAAGTCACGAGCGACCTCACGAGCCGCGGCGATCGTTTCGACTCCCACGATATGGGCGAAGCGCCAACTGCGAATCGGGTCGTCCCAATTCATCACACACATGTCGAAATAGCCACTGACCGAAATGCACGCTCGAATCCTTTGGTCGGCCGCCGCCGAGCTGACCGCGAGCATGCCGCCGAAGCCGAAGCCGACGACGCCAATGCGATGCGGGTCGATGCCCTCCTCCGCCTGCACGTAGTCGATGACAGCAGAAACGGCTTCGTGGTACGAAGGCCGCATCGGCATCCAATCGGACACTTCGCCCTGGCCGGGGCCGTCGAACGAGAGCGTTGCCATGCCTCGTGCGAGAAACTCCCTCTCAATCGCGAAGTGTTCCTCCTTGGATGAGTCGGAGCCGCAAACAAGCAAAGCCAGCGGCACCCGAGCTACCCCCGGTGGCACCCGAAGAACCGCAGGGAGCGTCCTTCCGCTGTACGGAATCTCGAGCCGCATGCCGGGGACCGGCTGCAGCGGCAAAGCTCGGGTGTAGCACGCAACCTTTGCCACTGCAGCGCGCTTCTTTTCATCGAGATCCTCAAAGTGAAGATACTGAGCGAAGTGGTACGCGAGGGCAGCCTTTGTAAGAAGCTGACCGGCACTCACCAAGTTCCCCTGCATAGCTGCTGTGTCGCCGAGTTTCTCAAAGTCTGCGCCTACAGTCGTCCAAACAGGAAACCAGTCACTGTTCGAAACGATTCGCTCCATGTTAGCCCGCACCAGGGAGCAATCAAGCCCCTGGTTTGTCATGCGGAACAAAGAGTGTCCGGCGGCCTTGAGCGCGAGGTAGTCCGTTTTCATGCTTCAGAGCTTCAGAACGGCACGGTGCCCTTAACGATGGTCCGATAGAGCAGCCGGCGCTGAGGAAGCGCGTAGTCACCTACCCCTTGATGCAAGGTCAGCGCGTTGTCCCACATGACGACATCTCCTGGCGCCCACGTGTGGCGGTAGATGAAGCGGGGCTGGCGCGTGAAGGCGTACAGATAGTTGAGGAGGCGTTCGCTTTCCTCCTGTTCCATATCGAGGATTTCAGTGGTGAACCCCTCGTTCACGAAGATGGACTTCTCTCCAGTGCTGGGGTGCGTCCGAATCACAGGGTGAACTACGGAGTCTTCTAACCGGGACTCGGTGTCCTTGTTCATCTTGTTGAAATGGCTGGCCCGCTGGCCTGGCTTCTTCTTAGAGGCTACAAATCGCGCCTTCCGGCCTTCCAGCTGCTCCTTGATCTCTGTCGGCAGCGCATAGTAGGCCGCCGCCGTGTCGGCGAAGTCCGTTGGCCCTAGCACCCTGCCGCCCTTCACCGGCACTTCGAGGGCATAGAGAATGGACACACGGCTGGGAGTGCGCGTATAGCAAAGGTCGCTGTGCCAATATTGCGCGGCATCCACGGCCCCAATCTGGCGACCGTCTTCGACGATGTTCGACAGCACGAAGACCTCCGGGTTGTCGGGCTTGGCGAACTGGGTCATCGCATGGATGTCTAGTTCCTTGCCAAAATACTTGCTGAAGTGCAGCATTTGGCCGTCGTCGATTCGCTGGTTGCGAAACACCAGAACTCGATGCTGATGCAACGCAGCCTCGAGATCCCCGAGCCACTCTCCCTCAGGTAGCAGTCCCAGATCAAAGCCCTCAACAACGGCTCCAAGGGGTGCCGCAAGGGGACGCACTTCAAATTCGTTTTTTGTCTCGACAGTCATGATTCACTCCGGTTGAATATTGGCATCGCTGGCCACCTTTTTGTACACCCCAATCTCCCTGGCGATTTGCGCCTTGAAGACTGCGGGACCGACATTCAGGATCGGGTCGTACCCGTTCACTTTGAACTTTTCCTGAACTTCTTGACGCGACAGAAGTTCTTGCAGCATCGAGTTCCACTTCTGGACGATCTCATCCGGAAGGTGTGCGGGCCCGAGCAGCCCGACCCATACCTCCGTCTCAAACCCCTTGACCCCCTGTTCGGCAAAGGTCGGAATGTCGGCGGCGAAGGGAAGCCGCTTCGCACTCGCCACGCCCAGCGCCCTGACCTTGCCTGCCTTGATCTGCGTGAGCGCAGCCGCGGACCAGGTCGAATCAACCTCGCCGGCAATGGCTGCCAGCAACGACTGATTCGATCCCTTGTATGGAACGTGCAGGAATTTCGCGCCGACGATGGTCCCAAAATATTCGCCAGCCATGTGAGGGGCTGTTCCGTTACCCGAGCTTCCATAGGAGACGCCGCCAGGTTTTGACTTTGCCGCAGCGATGTAGTCAGCAACGGTCTTGTAGGGCGAGTTCGCGGGAACGACCAGGATATTGGGCGTGGACGCCACCAGCGTGATCGGCGAAAAGTCCTTGACCGCGTCAAACTTCAAGGTGGTTCGAAGTGCCGGATTGATCGTGTGATTGTTGGCCGTCATCAGCAAGGTGTAGCCGTCCGCTTTGGATCTCGCAACCAGGTCGTTGGCGATCATTCCTGCGGCCCCGGGTTTGTTGTCGATGATCACCGGCTGCTTCAGAATCTTCGAAGCTTCCTGGCCAAGCTCTCTAGCGAAGATGTCTGTGATACCTCCAGGCGCGAAGCCGATGACAATGGTCACAGGTCGACTGGGATAGCTTTGAGCATTGGAGGCGAACGGCACGAGCAACGCAACGCTCGAAGCAACGAGCGGTAGCGCCAGCAAGCGCCTGAATCGTTGTCCCAACCGAGCTGCAAGTGCCCTCGAGGGTCGTAGAAGAGTTCTCATGATCGATGTCCTAACAATGTTCGATTCAATGTCGTGATGGCAGATGCAAGCAGTCATACAACGAGCCCAAAAACAAAGCCGCCATCCTCAGTCGGATCGGCCGGTTCGCGATTTCGTTTTCCGAGCGCACCAGATACTCCATGGTTGATAGCTGCAAAGTGGCAAGTAAGAGCGACGAGGGAAAGAGTTTCATGGGCGAGTCACCTTTGGACATCGTTTGATTTGCAAAGCACTCGTAGAGCCCCCAACCACTCAAGCCTTGTCGTTCGGCAATCCTCTCCCAATTGCTGACAAGAAATCTTGTCAGCTTGGGATGAGCCGCAAAGAAGTCGAGGGCACATAGCAGCAAGCCATTCAGCTCCATCCGCTCCAATCCCGAGTTGTCAGCCCAAAGACGGATGTTGGAGATGACCTGCGCTTTTGCCGCCTCGAAAAGACCGTCCTTATCGTCAAAGTAGTAGTAGACGAGCTTCTTGTTCAGGCCAACGGACTCGGCCACGCCGTCGATCTTGATGTCCTCGAATCCCAGTCGTCCAAATTCAGCCACTGCCGCCTCAAGCAGCCTAGCCTTGGTTCTTTCCTTGTTTCGGATGCGTGGCGGGGCAACGGCGGTCATACGGGTACTCGATGGTGGCGGTGCATGGATCGCGGGATGGGGGGCATACGGCTTTTCACCGCCGGATCGCGAAGTCCCATGGGACCATGCGCCCTGCGCAGGCGATCCCGTCCTCCGCCCTTCCATGCGCCCGCAAGCGGACGAGAGCCGCACGCGCTGGCGCGCACCTCTTGCAGCGAACTCCGCAGCACCCGTCGGGCATGCTTCGAAAGGACAGGCGCGGCTCAAGTCAGTGCTCGAGATCAGTCGCGGTGACGTCCTTGACCTCGCCCTTGACGTTCATCCGACCTTCGTAAACCGGGCGCGCGCCCGTAGTGGGTCCCTGATACTGAACAAAGAACAGCGTGCCGCCCGTTTCCGTTGTCATGGCCTCTTCGTAGTGGGGGTCGCCATGGAATACGACGGTCCCCGGCCCATAGACCTTGCCGCCCATATTGAACTCACCGTCGATCACGTACCAGACCTGGGCGAAATCGTGCTTGTGCAAGCGGAAGCCCGCACCGGGCTCGTAGTGCAGGAAGCCCGCATTCGGTTCCGTAGGGCGGTCTGCGTTGGTGTGGAACAGGAACTTCGTCTTGTTCTTGAAGCGGCCCATCTCCCAGTCCATCGAATCGGGAGTCCGATATTCAGGGGGGTTGTGCTGGCTGAGATCAAGCTGAACCTCATTGGACATGTCATCTCCTTGGATAATCGCCTTCAGGCGTGTTGCAGAATTTGGGGAATACGCGCAGCGGGCGGCGTGTTGCGGGAGCGGCCACAGCGGACCAGGCCATCGATCACTACCATGCCAACGCCGGGCAAGTCGCCGGCGGCAATGCTCTCTAGTAGGTTGGACTTGGAGGAATGCTGCGCAGTGTCGAGAAAGACGAAGTCGGCGGCGCGACCGACCTCAACGAAGCCGCAGTTGAGATTGCGTATGCGCGCGGTGTTTCCGGTCGCAAAGCAAATGGCCTGCTCGGCGGGCACCTCGCCAATGCTCGATAGCATGGCGATCAGCCGCAGGATGCCTGTGGGCTGCACACCGGACCCTGCAGGAGAATCGGTCCCCAGGATGACACGGTCCAACTGCCGCAGTTCCTTGGCCGCACGCAGGGCGAACAGCGCGGCAAACTCGTTGCCGTTGTGAACGATCTCGATCGCTCTGCCGCATCCCTCGCACAGACAGCGGATCTGCTTGGTCGACAGGGCGGTGTGACCGCCGTTGATGTGGCCGATGATGTCGGCATCGGCTTCCAACACCATCTCGGCGTCGACATAGCCGGAACCGGGCACGGAGGGCCCGCCGGTGTGGATGGTGGACTGAATCCCGTACTTGCGTGACCACTCAACCATCTTGCGTGCGGTCGGCCCGTCCTTGACCGATCCCAGCCCGATCTCGCCGAGCAGGGTCACACCTGCCGCGGCGAGTTCACGGAAATCCTCTTCAACCATGCCGTGTTCAATGACCGGAGCACCCGCGAGCAGCTTCACGCCTCCGGGGCGGCTGTTCGCGTAGGCGCGCTGGGCGGTGATGGCCAACGCCTTGATGCCAACGATATCGCGCGGCCTGCCCGGAAGATGAACTTCGCCGGCCGAGATCATGGAGGTGACTCCGCCGTTCATAAACGATTCGATCCAGCCGATCTGGTTTTGCCTGGGAGTCCAGTCGCCGAAAACCGGATGCACGTGGCTGTCGATCAGCCCCGGGGCGAGCGCGCAGCCATTGGCATCGATGACCATGTCGGCTTGCTCACAGTCCAAGTCACCGAGCCGGCCGATCTCGACGATGATCCCATCTTCACAAAAGACGGCGTCGGCGTCATTGATCGGGTCGCTCAGGTCACCCGTCAGCATGAGGCCGACGTTCTTGATGAGTAGTTTTCCAGCGGGGGCGGATGGAGATTGATCGTGCATGTTCTTAAAGGGAAAGGTACTGGCTGCGAATTTGCTTGTCAGCGATCAGCTCTCGCATGTCGCCCGAGAATCGAACTTGGCCCCGCTCGAGCACATAGGCACGGTCGGAGACCAGGTTTGCGAAGTGGATGTTCTGCTCCGACAGGAGCACGCTAAGGCCCTGCCGCTTGAGTTGCTGAATCATGTGCGCCATCTGCTCGACAATCACCGGCGCCACGCCCTCGGAGGGCTCGTCGAGCATGACCAGATAGGGGTTGCCCATCAGAGTCCTCGCCACGGTGAGCATCTGCTGCTCGCCCCCGCTCATATGGCCGCCCGGACGCTGCGGCATTTGCCCGAGGTTCGGAAACATCGCGAAGAGTTCGGCCGTCGTCCACGCGCGCATACCTTCGCGGGGTAGTTGAGCGCCCACCGTGAGGTTCTCCATGACGGTCAGCTCACTGAAGATGCGACGCTCCTCCGGCACGAAGCCCAGGCCCAGGCGGGAGATCTGGTGCGACTGGAGCATGGAGATCTCCTGGCCCCGAAAGACAACGGAGCCGCTGCGTCTGCGCACCAGGGCCATGATGCTTTTCATGGTCGTGGACTTCCCGGCGCCGTTGCGCCCCATGAGCGCCACGACCTCGCCCGCGTTGACATGCAGGTCGATGCCGAAGAGGATCTGCGCCCGACCGTAGTAGGCGTTCAGGGCCTTGACCTCCAACAGGGTTTTCGTCGTCATGCCGTGGCTCCGTCCAAGTCTTCGCTGGTGAACGTCTTTCCAGTGCCGAAGTAAGCTTCCTGCACCTGCGCATCTGCTCTGACCGCCTGCGGGTCGCCCTGCGCGATGAGCGTGCCGCGTGCCAGAACAATCATCCGGTCCGCATAGCCGAACACCACATCCATGCTGTGCTCGGTGAACAGCGCCCCGATCCTCTGTTCGATCACCAGGCGCTTGGTCAGCGCAATCAGTTCGTTGCGCTCCTTCGGCCCCATGCCCGCGGTCGGCTCGTCCATCAACAGCAGTTTCGGCCTGTTGGACAACGCAATCGCCAGTTCCACCCGTTTGACGTCGCCATAGGCCAATACGCTGCAGGGCCTGTCCGCATGGTCTTGCATACCCACCTGCTCCAGCAGCGACAAAGCCTCTTGTCTGTAGGAGTGCGACATCGCCTGCCATGCATGGAACACGCTGGACCTGTGCGAATGCAGTGCAAGCTGTACGTTTTCCATGACGGTCATGGAACCAAACGTCGCTGCGATCTGGAACGTGCGGCCGACGCCATGGTTCCAGACCTGCCTTGGCGATTTGCCCACGACATCAACCCCGTCCAAGATGACTTGCCCGCTGTCGGGCTTGAGCTGACCATTGAGCATATTGAAGCAGGTGGATTTGCCCGCGCCGTTGGGTCCGATCAGCGCTAGCAGCTCACCTGCCTGCACCTCGAAGGACACATTGCATACCGCGGCCACGCCCGCGAAACGCTTGCTCAGATGGCGTACCGATAGCAAGCTCATGCCCTGACCTCCAAGGCCGACACCGGCTCCGCCACAGGCCCCTTGCGCGAGCGGGACGTTCTGAACGACTCGACCATCGCCTGCAACGAGCCGACAATCCCCGCTGGGAACACGATGACCAATGTGAGAATGATCAATCCCAGCAGCGCACGCCAGTAGTCCGTGCTGCGAGCCACCGTGTCTTGCAGCCAGACGAAGACCGATGCACCGACAATGGGTCCAGCGATGGTCTGCACGCCGCCCAGGAGCACCATGACCAAGCCGTCAATGGACTTGGCCACGTGGATGGCCTCTGGCGAGATACTGCCCTTCGCGAACGCGAACAGCGTCCCGGCCAAGCCGCCGAATGTGCCGGCAAGAACGAAGGCTGCCCACTGCACGCGCTTGCAATCGATCCCGATTGCGCCCGCGCGCAACTCCGAGTCACGCACGGCGCGCACGGCGAAGCCGAACGGCGAGAACAGAGCCCGTCGCATGTACCAGATACCTCCTAAGGCGAGCGCGAGCGAAAAGTAGTAGTAGGCAGTGGTCGAACGCAGCCATTGCGGYGGCCGCAAACCAATCAGCCCATTGCTTCCGCCAGTTACTGCATCCCATTGGTAGGCGATGGCCCAGACCAGTTGTCCGAACGCCAGGGTCAGCATGGACAGATAGACGCCGGAGAGCCGGACGCTGAACCAACCGAAGACAACCGCGCCGACCGCCGCGCCGAGGACGCCCAGAGGAAGCGCGGTCATCACGCCCAGACCTGCCGACTTCACGAACACCGCTGCGACATAGGCGCCCAGCCCGAAATACGCCGCATGGCCAAAGGAGTGCATGCCACCTGGCCCCATGATGAAATGCAGGCTCGCCGCAAACAGCATCGCGATCAGCACGTCGACGCCAAGAACCATCAGGTAGGGGAAACTGCGTTCAAGCGCAGGCAGCGCAAGCAAGACCACTGCCGCAACGATCGCGGCGCGGCGCATCCGCTCAGAGGCAGGGCGCAAGACCGGCTCCTGACCAGCTGCCACCGAATTCGTGCTGGAGGGCCTGCCCAGCAAGCCGTGCGGGCGGAACACGAGGACGACCGCCATCACGACAAACTCCACTACGAGGGTGAACTTGAACACCGGCAGCGCAACTCCGAACAGGGTGATCGTGCCAAGCGCGATGCACAGCGCCTTCAATTCGCAGATGAGGAGCGCAGCGACAAAGGCGCCCGGGATGGATCCCATCCCGCCGACCACGACCACAGCGAATGCTGTGCCAATGGTGTCCATGTCGAGTGCCAGGTTGGCGGGCATGCGCGGTCCTTGCAAGGCGCCGCCGAGGCCAGCCAGCAGGCAGCCCAACGCAAACACCGCGGTGAACAGGCGTCCCTGGTTGACGCCGAGCGCGCCCACCATCTCTCGATCCTGTGTGGCGGCACGCACCAGCACGCCCCAACGGGTGCGCTTGAACAAGAGCCAAAGCGCACCGAGCAGCGCCGGTCCCAATGCGATCATGAAGATGTCGTAGGAGGGAAAGAGCGTGCCCAAGATGGACACGGCGCCTTCCAGCCCAGGAGCTCGCGGCGCGAACAACTCGTCAGCACCCCAGAGCCACAGCGCGGCATCCTTGATGATGAGCACCAAGGCGAACGTGGCCAACAGTTGGAACAGCTCCGGAGCGCTGTAGATCCGGCGCAGGATGGTCAGCTCAACGAGTGCACCTAGGAGCCCCACCAGCAGCGCCGCCAACAGGGTGCTGATCCAGAAGCCGAGCGCACCGCCCCCGATGGCAGTCACCAGGCTGTAAGCCAGGTAGATGCCGACCATGAAGAATGAGCCGTGCGCGAAATTGACGATGCGAGTGACGCCGAAGATCAGCGATAAACCCGACGCGATAAGAAAGATCACCGATGCGTCGGCCAATCCATTGATCAGCTGAGGAAGAAGGCTCTGCAAGGTCATGGCCAGGCCTACTTGGCGGGACGCAGCTTCGAAACTTCGCTGTCCGACGGCACGACACTCGCGCCGTCGATGTAGCGGTAGTCAACCATGTAGCCCTTGCCATCCTTCAATGCGACCTTGCCGATATAGGCCCCCATGGTCGACTGGTTGTCCTGGGCGCGGACCACTACCGACCCCATGGGCGTGTCGACGCCCAACCCCTTGAAAGCGGTCACGATGGCCTCAGGATCATCCGATCTGGCCTTGCGCAAGCCTTGCGCGAGCGCGTGCAGCGTCGAGTACCCGACCAGCGAGCCCAGGCGCGGGAAGTCGTTGAACTTCTTCCGGTACGCCTCCACGAATTTCTTGCTCTCCGGCGTGTTGATGGAGTACCAGGGGTAGCCAGTCACGATCCAGCCCTGTGGCGCCTCTGCGCCGAGCGGATCCAGGTACTCTGGCCGGCCGGTCAGCATGGAATAGACCTGGACCGAATCAAACAGCTTGCGGCTGTTGCCCTCGCGAACGAACCTGCCCAGGTCCGCGCCGAAGAGGACGTTGAAGATTGCGTCCGGCTTGGCATCGAGCAGCGCCTGCGCGATGGCACCCGCATCTACCTTGCCCAGCGGCGGTGCCTGCTCCGCGACGAATTCGACGTCTGGTTGCTGGCTCTTCAGAAGCTTCTTGAACGTGGCGGCTGCAGACTGCCCGAGTTCGTAATTGGGGTAGACGAGCGCCCAGCGCTTCTTGTTCTGCTTGGCCGCCTCGTTGGCCAGCATGGCGACCGACATATAGGTGGATGGGCCCAGCCTGTAGACGTAGCGATTGCCCTCGGACCAGATCACACGGTCAGTGCCGGGCTCGCCAAAGAGATAGAGCACCTGACGGTTTTTCGCGAAGTCCGCTAGGGCCACAGCCACGTTCGAAAGGAAGCCTCCGAAGTACAGGCGGACGCCTTCACGCGAGTACAGCTCTTCGGCCACACGAACGGCATCGCCGGGGTTGCCGTTGTCATCGCGCGAGATCACCTCGAGCTTGCGGCCAAGCACTCCTCCCGAGCCGTTGATTTCGTCCAGTGCCAATTGCCAGCCGCGCTTGTAGTGATCGAGGTACGAGGGCGTGACCTTGTAGCTGTTGACCTCACCAATCTTGATGACGCCCTGCGCATGACATGCGCCAGCGACCGCCACGGCCAGTGCGGCCAGCCAACTCCGTGAGAAGAAGTTCATGATGCCGATCCTTCAAAAAAGTGCATAACCGATTGATATGGATCCATTTGCAGATTCCATGCCAGTCTACGCCTAACCTCCAAGGACGAACTCACGGGTTAACCCTTGCTAGAAGCACAGAAGCGCAACTTATGGATCCATTATCTGAGTAATGGGCCCTAGCCTGCATCTGCACGCCACGACTCTGTGCGCTGACCTTCGGCTTTTTGCTGCATTTTGGTGCCGACCAGAGGCCGATCGCACCCACATGGACCTGAAATACGCATAAGCGGTCCAGTATTGCCAGGCATGCGTTTTGCTTTTTCTTTTCTGGATCCAACAAAGACATTTAAGGATGCTCTATGCGACAAACCATATACACCACCTGCACACTTGACTGCCCGGACGGCTGCGGAATCCGCGCCCAAGTCGAGGACGGCCGGATCGTGAAGCTCGAGGGCCATCCGGAGCACCCCTTCACGCGTGGCTATCTGTGTGGCAAGACCTACAGGTTCCCGGAACGCGTCTACAGCGAGGAGCGTCAGCTGTACCCCATGCGTCGGGAGGGCGGCCATCGAGCGGGGGCGTGGATACGAATCGGCTGGGAGGAGGCACTGGAACTGGCCGCGGACAGGATTCGCCGGTTCATTGCACAGGACGGCAGCCTTTCTCTCATGCACTACCAGCGCACCGGCTCATGGGGCGCAACCAAGCATCTGAGCCGTCGTTTTTGGAATCTCCTGGGTGGCGTGACGACGACCAGCGGCTCCCTTTGCAGTGGGGCCGCGCGCGCCGGACAAGCCATGGACTTCGGCATACGGCTTGGTCACGATCCGTCGGATCTCGTCAACAGCAAACTCGTGCTTCTGTGGGGACGGAATCCCATGGCAACCAACCTACACACCGTGCCCCTGCTCAAGGAAGTCCGCGCGGCGGGTGGCCAGGTCATCCTGGTCGACCCCGTGCGCAGCGAGTCCGCGACGATCTGCGACTCCCATGTCCAACCCCGCGTGGCGCGTGATGCCGAGCTGGCCTTGGCGATGGCAAAGGCCGTCCTTGAAGCGGGCTTGGAAGACAAGGAGTTCATAGCGAACCACTGCACCAACGTCGAGGCGTATCTTCAGCTTTTGGAGCGGCATTCGATGCACGACCTGTGTGCAGCCTGCGGCCTGTCGGAGGTCGCAGTGCGCACCCTGGCCGTCGAGTACGCGACAGCGCGACCTGCGGCGATCCTGTTTGGCTGGGGCCTCAACAAGTACAAGCACAGCGCCGAGATCTTCCGCTGTGTGGACGCCCTGGCCGCCCTGTGCGGCTACATCGGTGTTCCCGGGGGGGGCGCCACCCTGGGGTTCCAGACCCAGCGCCACTTCGACAAGAAGGTCGAGGCTGCGGATCGGGCCACCGCGGCGCGTGCCATCCCAGAGCCTCTGCTTGGCCAATGTCTGCTCGATACGCAGGACCCGCCCGTGCGCATGATGTTCGTCAACGGCGGCAATCCGATCAACCAGTCGCCGAACTCGAACCTTGTGGCGAAGGCCTTTGACCGGCTGGAGTTCACGGTTGTTGTGGACATGTTCCTGAACGATACGTCGGACTACGCGGACCTGTTTCTGCCCACCACTACCTTCCTGGAGGAGGAGGATATCCTGGTCTCCTGGGGCCACAACATCATCGGCGGCGTTAATCCGGTCATCGCCCCGGTCGGCGAGGCTCGCTCGGATCTCTGGATTTTCCAGGAGTTGGCCAAGCGCCTTGGCATCGGCGAAGAGATGGCAGGTTCGCCGCGCGAATGGCTGCAGCGCATGCTCAAGCCGCTGGAGGCGCAAGGCCTGTCCGTCGAGCGCGTCATGCAGGGGCCGGTGCGCTGCCCGACGGCACCACAGGTGCCGTTCGCGGACAAGAAATTTCCGACCCCGTCAGGCCGATTCCAGTTTATCGACGACATCGAGTTGCAGCAACGCGAAGTGCAAGGCTATCCCCTCACCTTCGTAACCAACTTCAGCAAGACATGGCTGCTCTCACAGATGACCTCCACCGAGCACCCGGGTCCCTTCGTGCGCATCGGCACCGACACCGCGGAGCGATACGGCGTGAAGGACAAGGACGAGATCATCGTCCGGTCCGCGGTCGGGCAGCTGCGATTGACCGCACATGTCGACGCACGCGTCGGCCCCGGGATGGTGGTGATGCCGGTGGGAACCTGGATCAAACGCGGGGGTGGTGCGAACGTGCTGACCGAAGACGTGCTGAGTAACTTCGGCGAAATGGCCGCTTACGGCGATACGCGTGTCGCCATCGAACTCGCCAGCCCTACCCCCTAAACCCACGAATTGGAGATCCGAAGTGACCGTCGTAGTGACTGAAAACTGTGAGAACTGCCGCTTTGCAGAGTGCGTGGCGGTGTGTCCCGTGGCATGCTTCCACGGCGACGAGAAGATGCTGTATGTCGATTCGGACACATGCGTGGATTGCGGCGCGTGCGTTCCAGTCTGCCCCGTCAAGGCCATCTATTTCGAACACGACCTGCCCGCGCCGATGTCGCACTGGCTGGACATCAACCGCGAGCGCGCATCCATGCTCCCCAGCGTCACGGAGCAGTCCGAGGCCTTGCCAGGCGCATGGGAAAAGCGCGCGTCGCTCGGCTTCTGAGGCAGTCCGTGCAAAGTACCTTCAACTCACCTCCCGAGATCGCCATCGTCGGCGCCGGCCCGAGTGGCTTTTATGCAGCCGAGGCACTGCTCAAGCTGGGCATCAACGTGGCACTGATCGAGCGCCTTCCCGCCCCTTTCGGCCTGGTGCGCTACGGCGTGGCACCGGATCACCAGAAGCTCAAGACGACCATCGCCGCGTACGAGCGCATCGCGCAATCTTCGCATCTGCGCTTCTTCGGCAACGTGGAGGTCGGTAGGGACGTCAGTGTGGACAGCTTGCGCAAGATGTTCCACGCCGTAATCTTCGCCCATGGTGCGCACGGCGACCGCACGCTCGGCATCGGCGGGGAAGATTTGCGGGGCTGCCATGGGGCATCGGCCTTCGTCGGATGGTACAACGGCCACCCGGACTGCCGGGACCACGCCTTCGATCTGAGCCAGGAAGCTGCCGTCATCCTCGGCCACGGGAACGTTGCCCTTGATATCGCCCGCATTCTTGCCAAACCGGTCGAGGCACTGGGCGCCTCCGACATTGCGGACCACGCCCTGCAGGCGCTGGCCGTAAGCAATATCCGGGATATCCATATCGTCGGACGACGCGGCCCTTCGCACGCCAAGTTCTCCGCCAACGAGCTGAGGGAGTTGGCGCAGATCGAGGACTGCTCGATTCATTTTGATGCATGGGATCTCGCTGAGCCAAACCCGCCCAACTCCACCGTCGCGTGGCTCAACTCGCTCGCGCACAGCGCCGTGGACAGCCATCGCCGCCGGATCCACTTCCATTTCTTCAGGCGACCCCTGCGTGTGGAGGGCACCCAGCGCATGAGTTCAATGGTGCTCGAAAAAACCCAGGCCTGCGAAGCGGATCCGTCCAGGATTACGGGAACGGGGGAGGAGTGCCAGATTCCGGCCGGCCTTCTCTTCAAGGCGGTGGGCTACCGCGGCCGCGCCATCCTAGGCCTACCGTTCGACCATGAGCGGGGCGTGGTACCAACACTTCAAGACAGAGTATTGGGAGACGAAGGGCAGGCGATCCCGCGCCTCTATGCAACGGGGTGGGTCAAGCGCGGGCCATCCGGTGTGATCGGCACAAATCGTGCCGACAGCGTTGCAGTGACGCGCCGAGTCGTGGAGGACCTGGCAGCGGAACATCTCGGCGATGTTGGAGGCGTGCAGGCCTTGCGAGAGCACTTGTCCGGACGAACGACCATTGACTTCAAGGACTGGCTTCGAATCGACCAGGCCGAAATCGCGGCCGGCCTCGTCGCATCCAAGCCCCGTGAAAAATTCACACGCATCCAAGAGTTACTTGCAGCTGCGCAGTAGAGGGTCCCTATGCATCCAACCACCCCGCACGATCTCGAGATTTCCGATCACGACGCTTCGGAGCTAGGGCATCAGGACTTCCCAACGGTGCCAGCGAGCCTGACAACATTGCTCACGCGGCGCTCGGCTGGTCCCCGCCACCTAGCGTTTCCTGCTCCGAACGAAGCGCATCTGACGGTCATGGCTCTGGCCGCCCTGCGCGCCCCGGACCACGGCGCGTTGACGCCCTATCGCTTCATCGTCGTCGAATCCGACTCAATCGATCTGCTGGCCGACCTGTTCGGTGAGGCCGCCCGAGCGGAGGGCGCGTCGAGCGAAGCTGCCGCCTTAGAGATGGAGCGCGCTCGGCGAGCGCCCTTGACCATCGCAGTGATTGCCAACCTTTCCGTCGAGCGACCCATCCCGGCGCACGAACAGTGGATGGCCGTCGGCGGCGCGATCACGAACTTCTTGAACGCAGCGCATGCCCTCGGCTTTGCGGGCAAGATGCTCAGCGGACGCAAGGTCCTCAGCCCCTGCCTTGCGCGCGCCTTCTGCAAGGAGGGCGAGTATCTCGTCGGCTGGATCGTCCTAGGCACACTGAATTCGGGGTGGACTCCCCCGAAAGCCCGGCACCCCCACTCCATCCTGTCCAAATGGCCATGCCCGCAGCGCCCCGGCGCTCAGGATCGGGCGTGAACCTGGTTCTCCAGCCAGGCGGCCACGAACTCACCGGACTCCACGACGTGCAGTGCCATTGCCTGCCGCGCGGCCATGTCGTCGCGCGCCTCCAGTGCCGCGAGGATTGCGTCGTGGTGCGCGATGTTTCTCTCCATCCGGTGCTTGTACATGCCAAGCGCGGAAGAGGCGATCACACCGCGCGAGGAGCCCAGTTCGAGGTCCGCAATGATCTTTTGCAAGTACGCGTTGCACGACGCCTGAAAGATGATCGCGTGGAACTCGCTGTTCGTGGCGACCCATTCCTTACGGGCCGCTTGGTAGGCGCTCGTTTCCGCGTGATCCACGGGACTGTCGGCTCGCAGGCGGTTCAGATCCGTGACAGCTTGCACAAATCGCTCGTGGATCTTCCTCAGCTCGATCAACTGCTGGTCCGTGATCCATTGCGCAGCCAACTGTGCCGCCAACCCCTCCACCTCCGAGCGAACGCGATAGATATCCCTCACATCCTTGGAGCTCTGGGACTTGACTACCGCTCCGGACTGGCTCTGGTCGACGATTCCCCGAGCGGCGAGCTGGGACAACGCCTGCCTCACGGGCGTCCGACTCACTTGGAAAGTGTTTGCAAGTGCCACCTGCTTTAACTTTTGGCCGGGGAGGTATTCGCCTGTGGAGATCTTGTGCTGAATCTGGTCTACAAGCTGATCGACCAGTTTTTCTTCTGCCGAGAAAGCCATACTGCCTTTGGTGGTTGATTTGGATTGATTCGCACCATTTTACCGATGATGGGATCCAGAATATGAATTTTCAGGACCAGACCGATCTAATATGGATTGATTCTGACTTGCCTCATGCCTTTCGGGAGCGATGGAGAGCACATGACCTCACTGCACCTCAGCCACTATGCACTACTCCAGATCGGGCTCGATGCGGGCGAACATGAAATCGAGCACGCCTACTTGAAGCGTCTCGCGGGCCTGCCCAAGGTTGGCTGGCGCCGGCAGCTGTGGCTGTGGGCGACCGGCGAGAGCGAAGAAAGCCTCCGGCATGCCAGAGACACCTTGCACGACAAGAACGCCAGGAAACGCTATGACCAGAAACTGACAGCCGAGCGCTGGCAATGGATCCCGATGACGTGAAACCTGATCCCGGCAGTTCTCGATCATCAATGCGCGTCATCCCGATGCTCAGTCAGCCCGCCGCAGTGCCTTCGCTTGAGGTGGCGGCGTCCAGCAGGCCGGATTCTGGCGCACAGTTGTCGGACCGCCTGGGCCGCCCGCTCACCGACTTGCGCATCAGCGTCACCGACCGCTGCAACTTCCGCTTCAGCTACTGCATGCCCAAGGAGGTATTTGACAAGGACCATGTCTACCTGCCGAATAGCGCACTGCTGAGCTTTGAGGAGATCACCCGCACGGCCAGGCTATTCGTGCAGCAGGGCGTGCGCAAGATCCGGCTCACCGGCGGCGAGCCGCTGCTGCGCAAGAACATCGAGCTGCTGGTGGAGCAGCTCGCGCAGATCCGCACAGCGGAAGACGCCCCCCTGGACCTCACCCTCACCACTAACGGCTCGCTGCTCTCACGCAAGGCGGCCGCGCTGAAGGCCGCGGGGCTACGCCGTGTCACCGTCAGCCTGGACGGGCTGGACGATACGGTGTTTCGCCGCATGAACGACGTCGACTTCCCGGTCGCCGACGTGCTGGCGGGCATCGAGGCCGCGCAGGCCGCAGGCCTCGGTCCGCTAAAGGTCAACATGGTCGTCAAGCGCGGCACCAACGAGCGGGAGATCCTAAGCATGGCGCGGTACTTCCGCGGCACCGGAGTGGTGCTGCGATTCATCGAGTACATGGATGTGGGCGCCACCAACGGCTGGCGCATGAACGAAGTGCTGCCCTCGGCCGACGTCATCGCGCGCATCCACGCCGAATTTCCGCTGGTGCCACTGCAGCCCTCCACACCCGGCGAGACGGCGCAGCGCTGGGCCTATGCCGGCGGCGGCGGCGAGATCGGCGTGATCAGCAGCGTGACCCAGGTCTTCTGCCACGACTGCAGCCGCGCGCGCCTGTCGACCGAAGGCAAGCTCTACCTGTGCCTGTTCGCCACCGCGGGCCACGACCTGCGCCCGCTGCTGCGCGGCGCGGCCAGCGACGACGACATCTCCTCGGCCATCGGCCACATCTGGCAGGGCCGCGCCGACCGCTACTCGGAGCTGCGCGCGCTGCAAGGCGCGGCCGAAACCGGCCACGCCGATGACAAGGCGCCGCGCCGCGTCGAGATGAGCTACATCGGCGGATGAAGCAGGCGCCCGCCATGCCCGCGACGCAGACCATCGCGCCTGCCGACATCACGGGATCGCTGCTGGCCGGCGGACGCGGCACGCGCATGGGCGGCATCGACAAGGGGCTGCAGCTTTTCCAGGGCGAGCCGCTCGCGCTGCATGCGATTCGCCGCCTGCGGCCGCAGGTCAGCGCGCTGCTGGTCAACGCCAACCGCAACCGCGCGGCCTACGAGGCCTTCGACGCGTTGAGGAAGGCCTCGGGCGCATCGCCGGGGCGCTCGAAGGGCGCGAGCACCGTGCGGTGCTGTGCGGCCCAGGCGTGAACCCCGGTGTGGCCCGACAGCGTGGCCGATTACCCCGGGCCGCTCGCCAGCTTCCTGAGCGGCCTCGAGCATTGCGCGACGCCCTGGCTGCTGACCGTGCCCTGCGAGACGCCGCTGTTCCCGCTCGACCTCGCGGAGCGGCTTGCGGAGGCCGCGGTGGCCGCCAACGCGGAGATCGCGATGGCCAGTGCCTCCGGATCGGAAGACAAGGCGGCTAAAAGGCCGCGCGCGCCCAGCCCGTTTTAAGCCTCCTGCGCGCCGACCTTTGCGAAAGCCTGCGCCGCTACATCGACGGCGGCCGCAAGGCGTCAACACCCTGACCGAGCTGCTCGCGCTCGAGCACCGATGAGCCGCATCGCAGACATCGCCACCGCCCTCGCGGGCTACGACGCCGCCGACCTGAGCGTGGAGGCCGTGCACGCCTTCCTCGCGCAACTGGTCGCGCCCGCCGTGGTCGCGCAGCGCGAGAGCGTGACGCTGTTCGAGGCCCTGGGCTGTCGGCGCCGGTTGAACTTTGACCCACCGGGTCAAATTTCGGCCGGCGCCAACAGCTAGGGATGGTCTGCAAAACAGGCCCATCCCTTGCATGATCTGAGCCCATGATTGCCAAACGCGTAGCTCCCCCGAATCAGCTGGGCCTCGGCCTGAACCTGTCGACGAAGAAGACGCGCAAGCGCGAGTTCCTCGATGAGATGGATCGGGTGGTGCCGTGGAGCGCGCTCGTGCAGATTATCGAACCGCACAGCCCTCGGGCCAAGACTGGCCGCCCGCCATTTGCGATCGAGACGATGCTGCGCATCCATTACCTTCAACAATGGTTTGGCCTGAGCGACCCGGCGATGGAAGAGGCGCTGCACGACGTGCCGC
>NZ_JBFUBW010000033.1:0-81990 GCF_056405555.1 Variovorax sp. P1_G12
GGACAGCCCGGCGGCAGGTCCACCAGTTCGGGCACGCTGCCGCGGATGGTGGCGAGCTTGAGGCCGCGCGGGGCGCCCAGCGCCGGCCGGGCCGCGAACAGGCCGCGGGTGTAGGGGTGGGCGCGCTCGGCGAAGACCGCGGCGGTCGGGCCGCTCTCGACCACGCTGCCGCCGTACATCACGAGCATCTTCGAGACGCTTTCGGCGATCACGCCGAGGTCGTGCGAGATCAGGATCAGCGCCATGCCCATCTCCGCGACCAGGCGCTGGATCAGGTCCAGCACCTGCTTCTGGATGGTCACGTCGAGCGCGGTGGTGGGCTCGTCGGCGATCAGCAGGTCCGGCCCGCAGGCCAGCGCCATCGCGATGCCGATGCGCTGCCGCTGCCCGCCCGAGAACTGGTGCGGATAGGCGTCGAGCCGCGAGGCCGCGTCCGGGATGCCGACCCGCTCGAGCAGCGCCAGCGCYTCCTTGCGCGCCTCGGCCTTGGACACGCCGCGRTGCAGCCGCAGCGGCTCCCCGACCTGGCGCCCGATGGTGTGCAGCGGGTTCAGCGCCGTCATCGGCTCCTGGAAGATCATGCCGATGCGGTCGCCGCGCAGCTTGCACATCTCGCGCTCGGGCAGGCCGACCAGCTCGGTGCCGTCGAAGCGGATGCTGCCGCTSACCTTGGCGCTCGAYGGCAGCAGGCCCATCAGCGACTGCACCGTGATCGACTTGCCGCAGCCCGAYTCGCCGACGATGCCCAGCGTCTCGCCGCGCTCGAGCGAAAAGGAGATGCCGCGCACGGCTTCGGCCGGGCCGCGCTGGGTCTGCAGCTGCACACGGAGATCGTTGACTTCGAGAAGTGGCATGTCGTGGTTCAGCGGGCGCGKGCGAGGCGYGGRTCCAGGAGGTCYCGAAGACCGTCGCCGAGCAGGTTCAGGCCCAGCACCGCGAACGCGATCGCCAGGCCGGGGAAGACGGCCAGCAGCGGCTGCTGGAACATCAGCGTCTGGGCCTCGCTGAGCATGCGGCCCCACGAGGGYTGCGGCGGCTGGGTGCCCAGGCCGAGGTACGACAGCGCCGCCTCGGCCAGGATCGCGATCGCGAAGCGGATGGTGATCTGCACGATCAGCACGGCCGAGATGTTCGGCAGCACGTGCTGCAGCGTGATCGCCAGCGGCCCCTTGCCGCAGGCGCGCGCGGCGGCGATGWACTCGCGCGACCAGATGGCGTTGGCCGAGGCGCGCGTGATGCGCGCGAAGGTCGGGATGTTGTAGATGCCGATGGCRACGATCGCGTTGACGATGCCGGCGCCGAACACCGCCGTCATCATGATGGCCGAGAGGATGGCCGGGAAGGCGAGCGAGAAGTCGGCGAAGCGCATGATGGCYTCCTCGACCCAGCCGCGSCGCGCCGCCGCGAGCAGGCCCAGCGCGGTGCCGACCACGAGGCCGATGCCSACSGCGATCACGCCGACMAGGATCGACGCCCGGGCACCGACCAGCAGCAGCGAGGCGACATCRCGCCCKAAGGCGTCGGTGCCCAGCCAGTGCCTGGCCGAGGGCGCCTGCATCTTGTTGGCCATGTCCATCTCGTACGGCGACCAGGGCGTCCAGACCAGCGAGACGGCCGCGGCCAGGATCAGCAGCAGGCTCAGGACGGCGCCGATCGTGAAGCTGCGGTGGTGCAGCGCGCGGCGCCAGAAGCCCGGCGCCTTGGGCGCGGCGCCGCCGCCCGGGACGGTGATGGTCATGGCGCTCATATGTCGCTGGCCTTGATGCGCGGGTCGATCACGGCATAGAGCACGTCGACCACGAAGTTGACGAACACCACCAGCGCCGCCAGCAGCATCACGCAGTTGCGCACCACGATCAGGTCGCGGTTGCTGATGGCCTGGAAGATCAGCCGGCCCAGGCCCGGCAGGTAGAACACGTTCTCGATCACGATGGTGCCCGCGAGCAGCTCGGAGAACTGCATGCCCATCACGGTGACGACCGGAATGAGCGCGTTGCGCAGCACATGCAGCCAGAGCACGGCGCGCTGCGACACGCCCTTGGCGCGCGCGGTGCGCACGAAGTCCTCGCGCATCACCTCGAGCACCGCCGAGCGCGTGATGCGCGCCAGGATCGCGGCCTGCACCACCGCCAGCGACAGCGCCGGCAGCAGCAGCGCCTTGATGCCGCCCAGCACGCCCGCGGCGCCTTCGCCCCAGCCGTCGAAGCCGCCGGCGGAGAACCACTGCAGCTTCACGGAGAACAGGAGAATCAGCAGGATCGCGAACCAGAAGTTCGGAACGGCGATGCCCACCTGCGTCAGGCTCATCAACCCGACGTCGCCGAGCTTGTTGTGGCGCGCCGCGGCCGTCACGCCGACCAGCAGCGCCAGCGCCGTGGTGAGGCTCATCGCCAGCACCGCCAGCGGGATGGTCAGCGCGAGCCGTTCCAGGATCAGGTCGAGCACCGGCGAGCCGTAGGCGTAGCTGTCGCCGAGGTTGCCGGTCAGCAGGCCGCCGATCCAGTGCCAGTAGCGCGTCCAGGCCGGCTGGTCCAGGCCCAGCTTGGTGGCCAGCGCGGCCACCGCGTCGGGCGAGGCGTCCGGGCCCATGAGCATCTGCGCGGCATTGCCGGGCAGGATCTCGAGGACCAGGAAGACGATGACCGAAGCGCCGATCAGCGTGCCGACCAGCGTGGCCAGGCGCTTGAGAAGGAAGAGTCCCATCTCAGTGGGTCATATGCAGCTGGCGATGGCGCGGCCCACGTCCACCGTGGTCGCGGTGCCGCCCATGTCCCGGGTCCGGGGACCGTCGGTCAGCACGGTCTCGATGGCGGAGAGGATCGACGCCGAGGCCTGCGCATAGACGCTGTCGCCGTTGCCCAGGTGGTCCAGCATCAGGGCGGCGGACCAGATCTGGCCGATCGGATTGGCCACGCCCTTGCCGGCGATGTCGGGCGCGGAGCCATGCACCGGCTCGAACAGCGACGGGAAGCGGCGCTCGGGATTCAGGTTGGCGGACGGTGCGATGCCGATGGTTCCGGTGCAGGCGGGGCCCAGGTCGGACAGGATGTCGCCGAAGAGATTGGAGGCCACGACGACGTCGAACCAGTCGGGATGCTGCACGAAGTGCGCGCACAGGATGTCGATGTGGAACTTGCTGGTGGCGATGTCGGGATAGCGCTTGGCCATCTCCGCCAGCCGCTCGTCCCAGTACGGCATGGTGACCGAGATGCCGTTCGACTTGGTGGCCGCCACGAGGTTCTTGCGCGGCCGCTTGCTGGCGAGCTCGTAGGCGTACTCAAGGATCCGGTCGACCCCGACGCGCGTGAACACGGCCTCCTGGATCGCCATCTCGCGGGGCGTGCCTTCGAACAGCCGGCCGCCCACCGAGGTGTACTCGCCCTCGGTGTTCTCGCGCACCACGAAAAAATCGATGTCGCCCGGCTTGCGGTGTGCGAGCGGTCCGGGCACGCCCGGCATCAGGCGCACCGGGCGCAGGTTCACGTACTGGTCGAAGTCCCGGCGGATCTTGATCAGCAGGCCCCAGACCGCGATGTGGTCGGGCACCTTGTCCGGGGCACCGACGGCGCCGAAGTAGATCGCGTCGTGGCCCTGGATGTGCTCGGCCCAGTCGGCGGGCATCATCAGCCCGTGGCGGACGTAGTGGTCGGAGCCCCAGTCGAAATGGTCGAAGCCGAACTCGATGCCGAAGCGGCGACCCACGGCGTCGAGCACGCGCAGACCTTCAGGCACCACTTCGATTCCGATGCCATCCCCCGGGACGACGGCGATTCTGTGTTTTCTTTGCATCGATCAAGCACCCGCTTCAAAACTGTTTCGATTCCGGCCCCCGCGAATGTGACGCGGGCATGACTCGAAGAAGTCTAGAACCCGGGCCGTGCGGCCAGATCGGGGTTGATACGTACTTTGCCTTGCCAAAATCAGAAGGCCATTGGGCAAGGTCTTCGAATGAAAGGCCGTGTTTTCGCGATGGAAAAAGAGGGTTCGCCTTCTGTCTATTAGAAGGCTCGCCCGCGGCCGGGGCGCCTATTCGGGGGGCGACGACTCTTTCGCCGACCTCCCGGAGGCCGCCCGGGCGCGCCTCGCGATAAGCAGCGCATAGACGATTCCGTTGAGCAGCGCGACCCCGACGCCCGCCGCGACCTGGGTCGGACGCGTCAAACCTTCCGGGTAGATCGTGCCGAGCAGGTAGTGGTCGATGAAGCCGCCGCTGTAGCCCGCCTCGCCGGCGCTGCGGCGCAACGCGATCTCGAGCGGCGTCAGCGGACAATCCCAGCCTGTCACCGCCACGCAGGCGGCCCAGGCGACTGCCGGGAGGTGCAGCCAGGCCAGCCTCGGCCAGCGCCAGACCAGCAGGCCGCCCAGCACCGCGAACAGGATGAACAGGCCGTGCAGCAGCAGCACGGCGTCGGCCAGCAGGCGGTCGGTCATTCCCATGGAGGGAATGCTAACGGTGGCGGCGGAACTTCAGGAGGGAGCCTGGCGGTAGACAGGCTGTTCGAGGCCTTGTCGCACACCTCCCTGCGGCAACCACCGGCAGGCCAGCAGCGCCAGCAGGACGGCGCCGGCCGCGCAGCCGAAGACCGGTTGCAGCCCGTGGCCCCAGGCGGCCAGCAAGGCCACGCCGGACGCCCCGCCGAGGCTGCGCAGCATGATCGGTGCCGCCGTGGCGATCCCCATGTGCTGCACCGGCGAGACCCGTTGCGCCACCACGGTGACGATCGGAAAGAGCAGGCCCAGCCCGAAGCCCAGCGGCAGCAAGCTGGCAGAAAGCGCCAGCGCCGCATCCGGAAGCCAGCGCAGCACGGCGATCAGCAAACCGAAAGACAGCAGCATCAGCATGCAGGCCGTCCGCGCCAGCCTGGCGGCAGGCCTCTGCGCCCGCAGCAGCTTGCCGCTGGTCACGGCGGCCACCGTGATGCCCACCATCAACGGCAGCAGATGCCAGGCCGATGCCGTGGGCGACAGGTGCAGGCCGGCCTGCAGGTACTGAGGCAGGAAAACCACCGCCGCATACAGCGCGACGCCCGTGGTCATTCCTATGAAGCTGACCGCCGCATAGGCCGGGCGGGCGAACAGCGGCAACGGCAGCAAGGGGTGCGCGGCACGGCGCTGCCGCCACAGGAAGCCCAGCGTGAACGTGGCGCCGAGCGCCAGCAGCAGCCGGAGCGAGATACGCTCGGGCAGGTTCAGCTTCCCGTGCTGCGTGGCCAGCAGGAGGCTCACGAGCGCGGTCGTGAGCAGCATGGCGCCGAGCCAGTCGATGCGAGGACGCGGGCCCTGCTGCACCGACGCCAGCTTCGGCGGCAAGGTCAGGGCCAGCACGCTCCAGGCCAATGCCGCCAGCGGGACGTTCAGCCAGAAAGCCCAGTGCCACGACAGATGCTGCACCAGTGCGCCGCCCACGAGCGGTCCGAACAGGGTCGAGACGCCGTAGGCCGCGCCCAGCAAGGCCTGATAACGGCCGCGCTCCTCGGGCGCGACCAGGTCGGGCACGGTCAACATGGTCAAGGTCATCAGGCCGCCTCCGCCCGCGCCTTGCAGCGCCCGCGCGAGCACCAGCTGGCGCACGTCGTGGCTCGCTCCGCAGGCCAGCGAACCCAGCAGGAACAGGCCGATCGCCAGCAGCAGCATCGGCTTCTTGCCCAGCACGTCGGCCAGCCGGCCGTACAACAGGATGACCACGGTGGCGGCCAGCAGGTAGGCGGAGAACGCCCACGCCAGCGGCCATCCGCCGGCGAGTTCATGCGCCATCACGGGCAGCGCCGTCGAGAGGATGGTCTGGTCCAGCGCGGCCAGGACGAGCGTCAGCACGAGCATGGCGAACGGCAGCAGCGCGGACGGCCTGTCTTGTTTTTTCATTGGGTGCGTGGGGTCGAGCAGAGCGAGGGGCGCCAGTGTCCGCAGCGGCATCGATTTTGTACAGTGCAATGAATCGAACATATGATTTCGTATGGCGAACACCTACGACCTCAACCTGCTGACCGCGCTGGATGCCCTGCTGGCCACCGGCAGCGTGACGGCGGCGGCGGCGCGCATGCACCTGAGCACGCCCGCCATGAGCCATACGCTGGCGCGCATCCGCGAAGCCTTCGACGATCCGATCCTGGTACGGGCGGGCCGCAAGCTCGTGCCCACGCCGCGCGCGCTGGCACTGGTGGAGCCGGTATGCGCGCTGCTGGCCCAGGCGCAGGCGCTGCGCGCACCGGTCGACGCGCAAGGCCTGGCGTCGGTCAAACGGCGCTTCGTCGTTCGGGCACCCGAGGGGATCGCGGTGGTGTTCGGGGCCAGCCTGTCGCGCGCGCTGGAGATCGACATGCCGCTGGCCATGCTGCAGTTCCTGCCTGAAACGCATGTCGACCCGGGCGCCCTGCGCGAAGGGCGGCTCGACCTCGACGTCGGCAGCTTCCGGAGCACCGATCCCGAAACCGAGACCCAGGTGCTGTCGCAGCAGACGCTGGTGGGCGCGGTTCGCACGGGTCACCCGTTGCTGAAGCCGGGCAAGAAGAAGAACCTCATGACGGCGCAACGCTTTGCCGCCGCGCGCCATGTCGGCGTGACGCCGCGTTCGGGCGAAGTCTCCGCCGTCGACACGGCGCTGGAGCAACTCGGGCTCGAACGGCATGTGGCGCTGCTCGTGCCCAGTTCCTTCTCGGCGCTGATCGCCGCCTCGCGCACCGACCTCGTGGCCAGCGTGTCCGAGCGCACGGCGCGCGGGATGGCGGCCTCGCTCGGACTGCAGGTGTTCGAGCTGCCGGTTCCCGTGCCGTCCGAGGCCATGCGCATGGCCTGGCACCCGCGTCAAGGCGCCGACCCGGCGCATCGATGGCTGCGCGAGTGCATGCAGCGGGTGCTCAATGAACCGCGCTGGATCGTTCCGTCGGTCGCATCGCTGGCGACGGGAGCGAACAAGGGCGTCGTTTGAGAGATCGCCCGGGCGTGCGGCGGAAGGTTTCTAACGCCCCAGGTCCTTGGCGCTGACGCCGGCGATGCCCCAGTTCTCCTTGGGCACGTCGTGCAGCCAGACGCGCACGTTCTCCTTGGGCGCGCCGACCGCTTCCACGATCGCGTGCGTGACCTTTTCGATCAGCGCCCGCTTCTGTTCCTCGCTCCGGCCTTCGATGAGATAGATCTGTGCAAAGGGCATGCAGTCTCCTTCAGGTGAATCGCAGGCCGACGCTGCCCATGCCCTGCACCTTGAGCGTGACCGAATCGCCGGCCTTCACCGCGACCGCTTCGGTGATGCCGCCCGAGAGAATCAGCGTGCCGGCCGGGATCTCCTCGCCGCGTGCCCCCAGGTGATTGGCCAGCATCGCGATCGCCGCGGCCGGATGGCCCAGCACCGCGGCGCCGGCGCCGAAAGCCACCGGCTCGCCGTTCTTTTCGAGCACGATGCCGACCGTGCGCAGGTCGATCTCGGAGGCCGGCCTCGGGCGACCGCCGACGACGAAGCGCGAGGCGGAGGTGTTGTCGGCCACCACGCTCTTCAAGTCGAACTTGAAGTCGCGGTAGCGGCTGTCGATCACTTCGATCCCGGGCAGCACGAAATCGGTCGCCGCGAGCACCGCGCCGATGTGGCAGCCCGGTCCCTTGAGCGGGGCGCGGGTCACGAACGCGATCTCGGGCTCCACCTTGGGATGGATCAGTTCGGCCATGCGGCACTCGCCGCCTTCGGGCACGGCGTAGTTGTCGGCCATGAAGCCGAACACCGGCGTGGTGACGCCCATCTGCTTCATCTTCGCGTGCGAGGTCAGGCCGGCCTTGAGGCCGATGATGCGATGGCCGCGCGCGAGCTTGCGCCGCCGGATCTCGTTCTGGATGGCATAGGCATCGTCCCAGTCCATCTGGGGGTACTCGTCGGTGATCTTCGGCGTGTCCTGCGCATTGAGTTCGCAGCGCTCCAGATGCTCGGCGAGGGCCGAGATCGTGTCGGGGTCGAGCTTCATGCCGCCACCCCCTGCGCTGCGGCCTTGCGGGCCCGTGCGAGCGTCATCGCCGTGTCCTCGATCATGTCTTCCTGGCCGCCGACCATGCCGCGCCGCCCGAGTTCGACCAGGATCTCGCGCGCCGGCACGCCGTGCTTGGCCTCGGCGCGCTTGGCGAACAGCAGGAAGGACGAATAGACGCCCGCGTAGCCCAGCGTCAGCGAGTCGCGGTCGACCCGGATGATGTGATCCATGATCGGCACCACGCGGTCTTCTGCGACGTCCTGGATGCGGAACACGTCGACGCCGGTCTCGATGCCCATGCGGTCGCACACCGCGACGAAGACTTCCATCGGCGTGTTGCCTGCGCCCGCGCCCAGCCCCGCGGCGGCGGCATCGATCCGGTTGGCGCCCGCCTCGACCGCGGCGATCGAATTGGCGACGCCCATCGCCAGGTTGTGATGGCCGTGGAAGCCGAGTTCGGTGCCGGGCTTCAAGGCCGCGCGGACCGCGCCGATGCGCGCCTTCACGTCATCGGGGAGCATGTAGCCGGCGGAGTCGGTCACGTAGATGCAGTTGGCGCCGTAGCCTTCCATCAGCAGCGCCTGGCTCACCAGCTTCTCGGGGCTGGCCATGTGCGCCATCATCAGGAAACCCACCGTGTCCATGTCGAGCTTGCGCGCCATCGTGATGTGCTGTTCCGACACATCGGCCTCGGTGCAGTGCGTCGCGACGCGCACCGTGTGCACCCCCACGCCGTGCGCCATGCGCAGGTGGTCGACCGTTCCGATGCCGGGAATCAGCAGCGCCGAGACCTTGGCCTTCTTCATGAGCGGGATCACCGCGCCGAGGTACTCCTCGTCGCTGTGGGCCGGGAAGCCGTAGTTGACCGAACTGCCGCCCAGCCCGTCGCCGTGCGTCACTTCGATCAGCGGCACGCCGGCTTCGTCGAGGCCGGCGGCGATGTGGCGCATCTGGTCCAGCGTCATGAGATGGCGCTTGGGGTGCATGCCATCGCGCAGCGTCATGTCATGGACCGTGATGCGTTTTCCTTCGAGATTCATCGGGGGGCCTCCTAGGCTGCAGCGGTTTCGGGTTGGCGTTCGCCGGCCAGCATCGCTTCGGCGAACATCTCCGCCGTGCGCGCCGCGGCGGCGGTCATGATGTCGAGGTTGCCGGCGTACTTGGGCAGATAGTCGCCCAGCCCCTCGACCTCGAGGTAGATCGACACGCGCTTGCCGTCGAACACGGGCCCGTTCACGAGCTTGTAGCCCGGCACGTACTTCTGGACCTCGGCGATCATCCGGTGCACCGAGGCCGTGATGCGCGCGGGGTCGGGTTCGTCTTCGGTGAGGCAGTGCACGGTGTCTCGCATGATCAGCGGCGGCTCGGCGGGGTTGACGATGATGATCGCCTTGCCCCTGGCGGCGCCGCCGACCTGCTCCACCGCGGCGGCCGTGGTGCGGGTGAACTCGTCGATGTTCCTGCGCGTGCCGGGGCCGACCGAGCGGCTCGACACGGTCGCGACGATCTCGCCGTAGGCCACGGCCTGCACCTGCGAGACCGCGGCCACCATCGGGATCGTGGCCTGTCCGCCGCAGGTCACCATGTTGACGTTCATCGGCGCGTCGCGCAGCTGGTCCTTCAGGTTGACCGGCGGCACGCAGAACGGCCCGATCGCCGCCGGCGTGAGGTCGATCATCCGCACGCCGAGCGCGTTGAGCTTGCGCGAGTTCTCGGCGTGCACATAGGCGCTGGTGGCGTCGAAGGCGATCCGGATGTCGTCGGCCTGCACGTGCGGCAGCAGCCCGTCGACGCCTTCGGCGGTGGTCTTGAGGCCCATCTCGCGGGCCCGCAGCAGACCGTCGGACGCGGGGTCGATGCCGACCATCCACACGGGTTCGAGCAGCGCGCTGCGCTGCAGCTTGGCCAGCAGGTCAGTGCCGATGTTGCCCGGCCCGATCAGGGCGCACTTGATCTTCTTCATGGGTGTGTGTCCTTCAATGGAAGCGAACCGAGCAGCCGCCGAGGCCGCCGATGGAAACGCGGAAGTTGTCGCCCGCGGCGGCGGGGAACATGGCGGCCAGCGCACCCGACAGGATGACTTCGCCGGCCTTGAGTCCGATGCCCAGCTTGCCGAGCGTGTTGGCGAGCCAGGCGACCGCATTGACCGGCGAGCCGAGGGCGGCGGCGCCGGCGCCGGTGGCGATGATCTCGCCGTTCTTCTCGAGCACCATGCCGCAGGTGCCGAGGTCGATCCTGCGCGGGTCGACCGCGCTGTCGCCCAGCACGAAGACGCCGCAGGAGGCGTTGTCGGCCACGGTGTCGGCGATCTTGATCTTCCAGTCGCGGATGCGCGAATCGACGATCTCGAAGCAGGGCATGACGCATTCGGTGGCCGCCAGCACGTCGGCGTTGCCGATGCCCGGCCCCATCAGGTCGCGCTTGAGGAGGAAAGCGATCTCGCCCTCGGCCTTGGGCTGGATCAGCGTCCGGCTGTCGATGGATTCGCCTTCGCCGACGATCATGCCGTCGAGCAGGTAGCCGAAGTCGGGCTGGAAGACGCCGAGCATGTTCATCACGGCGCGCGAGGTGACGCCGATCTTCTTGCCGACGATCCGCTCGCCGGCATCGAGCCGGCGCGCGATCATGCGCTGCTGCACGTGGTAGGCATCCTCGATGGTGATGCCCTCGTGGCGGTGGGTGAGCGGCTCCACGACCTGGCGGTCGCGCAGCGCGGCGTAGAGCTCGTCGCCGAGCTGGTGGATGAGTGCGGTGTCCATGGTGGGCATGTGGTTGAGATGAATCAGTCGGCCTCGGCGAGGAAGTCGCCGACCAGCCGTGCAAAGCGGCCGCTGTGCTCGATCTGCGTCCAGTGGCCGCAGTGGCCGAACACATGCAGCTGGCTGTTCGGAATCCAGTCGGCCAGGATCAGCGAGGTGGCGAGCGGAATCACCTGGTCCTCGCGGCCATGGATCACCAGCGTCTCGTGCGGCAAGGCGCGAATCGCCGCCTCCGGACTCGCCATCGCATCGACCCAGCGCTGGCGCGGCGCCGGGAACATCGCGCCGAAGGATTCCTGGAAACCCGGGCGGACGCTGGCTTCGTAGCGCAGCTGCGCCAGCTCGTCGCTGACCAGCGAGCGGTCGTGCGCGAACACGTCCATGATGCGGCGCATGTTCTCGAACGAAGGCGTGTAGCCCCACACGGCGTCGAGCCCCGGCGTGATCGCGAAGGGCACGCCGACGCTGCCCATCAGCACCAGCCGGCGAACCCGGTGCGGCGCCCGGATCGCAAGCGCCAGCGACAGCGCGCCGCCGAACGAGTTGCCCACCACGTCGGCGCGTTCGATGTCCAGCGCATCCAAAAGGTCCAGCGCCTGCCGCACCCAGGTGTCCATCGTGTAGGCGATGCCCTGCGGACGGTCGGTGTAGCCGAAGCCGGCCATGTCGGGTGCGACGACGCGCCGCGTCTTCGCAAGCTCCGGCATCGCGAGGCGCCAGTTGGCCCAGGCGCTGACGCCCGGGCCCGAGCCGTGGATGAAGAGGACCGGCGCGCCCTCCCCCAGGTCGTGCACGTTGGTATCGAAGGCGCCGGTGCGCACGCGCTGCCCGATCTCCGGATTGCTCATGGCCGCCCGCCCCTCATAGCTTGATGCAGACATTGCGAAGTTCCGTGTAGAACTCGAGCGAGTGCACGCCGCCCTCGCGGCCGATCCCCGAGGCCTTGGCGCCGCCGAAGGCGGTTCGCAGGTCGCGCAGGAACCAGCTGTTGATCCAGCAGATGCCGACCTCGATCTGTTTCGCCATGCGGTGTGCCCTGCCCAGGTTCTCGGTCCATACCGTGGTGGCGAGGCCGTAGTCGGTGGCGTTGGCCAGCGCGACGGCTTCTTCCTCGGTGTCGAAGGGCGCGATGTGGCAGCACGGGCCGAAGATCTCCTCGCGAATGACGGCGGCCGTCTCGGGCAGGCCGGTCCAGATCGTCGGCTGCACCCAGTGGCCTTCGGCCAGCGCGCCCTTCATCTGCGGCACGCCGCCGCCGGTGACCACGGTGGCGCCTTCGTCCTTCGCCTTCTGGTAGTAGGAGAGCACCTTCTGCTGGTGCTCGCGCGAGATCAGCGGCCCGAGGTTCACGCCGGCTTCCTCGGAGGGCCCGAGCTTCAATGCCTCGGCCTTGGCCTTCAGCGCGGCGACGAAGCGGTCGAAGATCGGCCGCTGCACATAGACGCGCTCGGTGCCCAGGCAGACCTGGCCGCAGTTCTCGAACGCCGCGCGCGTGATGCCGGCCACCGCCTTCTCGAAATCGGCGTCGGCGAAGACGATGCCCGCGTTCTTGCCGCCGAGCTCGAAGGACACCGGGCGCACGCCCTTCGCCGCCGCAGCCATGATGGCCTCGCCGGTGCGCGTCTCGCCCGTGAAGGTGATGCCGTCGACGCCGGGATGGGTCGTGAGGAACTCGCCGGCCGAGTTCGGCCCGAAGCCGTGCACCACGTTGTAGACGCCGGGCGGGATGCCGACCGCGTTCATCACCTCGCCCAGCAGCGTGGCGGTGGCCGGCGTTTCTTCCGACGGCTTGACGATCACGGTGTTGCCGCAGGCCAGCGCCGGCCCGACCTTCCAGGTCATGAGCAGCAAGGGCAGGTTCCACGGGCAGACCACGCCGATCACGCCCAGCGGCGAACGGAGCGCGTAGTTGAGCGCCTGGCCGCCGTCGGGCGTGGTGGTCTCGAAGGTCTCGGTCGGGACGTTCTTCACGATGTCCGCGAAGACCTTGAAGTTCGCCGCGCCGCGCGGGATGTCGATGTGCGAGGCCAGCGCATGCGGCTTGCCGGTGTCGGCCATCTCGGCCGCCAGGAAGTCGTCGAAGCGGCGGTTGATCTCGTCGGCCACGGCATGCAGCAGCTCGACGCGCCGCGCCACGCTCATGCGGCCCCACTCGCCCTGGAGCGCCGCACGGGCCGCGCGCACGGCCGCATCGACCTCGGCGGCGCCGGCTTCGTGGACGCGGCCGAGCAGCCGGTTGTCGGCCGGCGCGCGGTTGTCGAAGGTCTTCGAGGTGGCGACGAAGTCGCCGTTGATGAAGTTGAGGTAGTTCTTCACGGCCGATCCTTCAGGTCACCACGGAGAGGAAGCTCTCGTTGAGCTTGCGGTCGTGATAGAAGATCGCGCGCCCCAGTTCGTCGTCGGTCCAGGTCAGCGGCGGCTTGTCCGGATAGAACACGTAGCCGCCCGAGAACACCTCGTTGCGGTTGCCGCTCGGGTCGAAGAAGTAGATCGTTTCGCCGCGCGTGATGCCATGCCGGGTCGGGCCGATGTCCAGCGAGACGCGCTTCTTGGTGATGATGTCGGCCGCCTTGAGCACCTCGCTCCAGTTGTCGAGCAGGAACGAGGCATGGTGGAACTTGTTCTTCTCCGGATGGCGGATGAAGGCGATGTCGTGCGGCTTGTTCGAGCAGGTCAGGAAGGCGGCGATCGCCATGCGCTCGGGGCCGGCCACCACGCTTTCGGCCAACGAGAAACCCAGCACTTCGGTGAAGAGCTTGATGGTGCCGTCGAGGTCGTCGCCGTACAGCAGGCAGTGGTCGAAGCGCGAAGGCGCCATGCCCTTGAGATCGTCCGGGGAGATCTCGGGGTTCTCGTAGGGCATGCCGTTGCCGACCTTTTCTTTCTCGGCAAAGAGCTCGATCGAGTGGCCGGTCGGCACCGTGAAGCGAAAGCGCTTGCCGGTCCGGAGGTGCTCGCCGGCCTCGATCCATTGCATGTCGGTCGCCAGGCCGCTGGCCTTCAGGTCGGCCGCCAGCTTCTCGAGCGTGGCGGGCGTGTCGACCCGGAAGCCCATGAAGTCCATGCCGGCCGTGTCGGCCTCGCGCAGCACCACGCTGTGGTGGTCATGCTCGTCCCAGGCCTTCAGGTAGATGCGGCCTTGCGCGTCGCGCGCGGTTTCGATCAGGCCCAGCACGTCGCGGTAGTGCTTGAGGGCCGCTTCCAGGTCGAGCACGCGCAGTTGCACGTGGCCCGGTCGCAGTACGCCAGTGAGTGCCATGGGGAGTCTCCTTCAGGTGGTTGGGGTTTCAGGTGGGGGAACGGGGAATCGTGAAATGGCGCTCGATGCAGCGCGCCATCCTGGCGACCGCCTGCAGTTGCAGGTCGCTCTGTGGGTAGGCCCGGCACGCGAGCACATAGCCTGCGGCCTCTTCGTCGGCGCTGATGTGGCTGCGGCTCATGCGCTCGCAGCGCGTGCGGCCGGATTCGATGCGCACCTTGCAGACACCGCAGCCGCCGCCGCGGCAGCCGACCGGGATGCCCTTGCGGCCGAGCTGCTCCATGCCGCCGAGCAGGGTCTGGTCGGTGCGGCAGGCATAGCGCTCCTGCGTGTTGCCGATCGCGACCGAGAAGCAGGGGGTCGGTTCCATCTCAGTGCTCCACCACGCGATCGCGTGACCCGCGACGCATGAAACCGGCGCAGTCCGATACCAGGGATACCGCGGAACCGGCTTTGCCAGGCCGCCGGTATCGCCCCCTCGAGGGGCTGAGGTCCGCGGCTCCAAGCCTGCCTTCGCAGGCTTGGACGGACCCGAAGAGCCGCTGCCTCTGGCAGCGACTCGGGGCGCCGCAGGCGCTTCGGGGGTGTTTCATGCTAGAGCGCCTTGAACAGCGGGCTGCGCGGCGCCGCGGTGGCGGCGTCGGCGGCGGTGAAGAACTTTTCGGTGTAGATGTCGCGCTCGAACAGCCGCCCCTGCATCAGGGTCGAGATGCAGGCCTCGGTCATCGGCGGCGGGCCGCACAGATAGGCCTTGTGGCCGCGGAAGTCGTTCGCGAAATGCGCCTTCAGCGCCTCGTGCGCATAGCCGCGTGCGCCGGTCCAATCGGCATCGGGCGGCAGGTCGGACAGCACAGGCACATAGCTGAAGTTGGGATGCCGCTCCGCGAGCGCCTCGAAGACTTCGCTGAAGTACAGCTCGTCGGGATTGCGCGCGCCCTGGATCAGGGTGATCGGAAGCCGGCAGCCTTCGTTCAGCAGGTCCAGAATCATCGACTTCGGGCTCGACAGGCCCGATCCACCCGCCACGAAGATCATCGGCAGCTGCGCCGACTTGCGCACGAAGAAGCGGCCGTTCGGTGCCGTGAAGCGCAGCCGCTGGCCCACCTGCAGCTCGTCGTGCAGCCAGCCCGTGGCGCGGCCCTCAGGCACGCGGCGGATATGCAGCTCGATCAGGTCTTCATGCGGCGCATTGGCAATCGAGAAGGCGCGCTCGCCCTCGACGCCGGGCACATGCAGCATGACGTACTGGCCGGCCTGGAAGGCGGCGGGCTTGCCGGTGCGCAGCCACAGCCCGCGGATCGTGGGCGTCAGCATGCGTGCTTCCACCAGCTCGGCGTCGAAGTCTTCCAGCGGCAGGAACTGCGCATCGGGATCCTCGTCGATCTCGGCCTCGATCACCAGGTCGCCCTGGGCCAGGGCGCAGCAGGCGAGGATCTTCCCCTCGTCGCGCTCGAAGTCCATCAGCGCGAAGTTGGACGACTCGCCGTGGTCGCACTCGCCTTCGAGCACCTGCACCTTGCAGGTGCCGCAGACGCCGTGCCCGCAGGCGTGGGGCAGCCACACGCCGGCGCGCAGGCAGGCGTCCAATACCGTCTGGCCTTCGCGGGCGGCAATGCCCTGCCCGAGCGGCTCGATCATGATCTGGAAGCTCATGGCGATGTCCTTCGCGGGCTCAGCTGTGCGAGCCCTTGATGCCCTTCAGGCCGGGCACGCGGAAGCGGATCACGGACTTGTGGACCAGGCCGTTGTCGGCCAGCGACTTCGCCGGGTCGGGCACGAAGCGCTTGCCCGAGTCGAACCACTGCGCCTCGGCCCAGTCGATCTTCTCGAAGTCGGGGTGGCTGCCGTAGACGCCGGGCAGCACGTCGCTCAGCAACGCGCCGAACGGCATGGCAGCGGGCAGCGGCAGGCACACGGGCGCACAGAACAGCAGGTGGTCGTCCCAGCCGATGTAGAGCAGGCGGTTGCCGTGGAAGCGGTCTTCGCTGTCCGCGACGGTGCCGGTGTAGCCGGGGGCGAGTGCAACAACTGACATGGGGTTCTCCTGTGTCGGGTTCGATGAGGTTCAGGCAGCCTTCGGCTGCGACGGCTGCGAAGGCTGCGACGGCTGCGTGGACAGGTCCTGCCCGGTCCAGCGCTCCCAGTTCGCCTTGTCCGGCGAGGTGTTGAACTCGCCGTTGTCCGCGCCGGCCTCGATGTGGTAGTACTTCAGCACCGCGGCCAGCGGGTTGAAGCCCGGCACCGTCGGGTCGGTGCCTTCGGGGAAGCAGTTGCCCTGGTAGATCTGGTGCACCGGCAGCCAGGCCTGCACGTACTTCTCGGGCTCGCCGTCGAAGATGTCCTTGCAGCCGTCCGAGCAGAAGTGATGCTTCATGCCGTGGTAGGTGCTCTCGCGATAGCAGATCCTGGTCGGGTCGTCGGGCTCGGTGAAGGCCATCGGGATCTGGCAGGTCTGGCACAGCATCGGCAGCGTGTTGTTGAACCAGCGCTTGCCCTGCTGCTCCTGCTCGGCGAGCCATTCGAAGCGCGGGCGGTACATCGTGTCGAAGGTCTCGGGGTACTTCTCCGAGAGCCAGTCCATCTCTTCGGGCCGGGGCACCCAGACGTTGAAGTTGGCCGCGTGGCCGTAGTTGTTGAAGATGGCCCAGGCCTCGTGCGAGATCCGGCTCTTTTCCTTCGACGCCACCTCGTGGTACTTGGGCATGCGGATGCCGTAGCGCGCCAGATCCTGGAACAGGGCGCCGCCGTTCTTCTCGAAGTACATCTCCCAGGCTTCGGACCAGCTCATCACGCGCTTGGGCAGCATGTAGTCCATCATCATCGCCACCAGCGTCAGCAGCCGGTAGCCGCGCCAGAACCACTTGTCGACCCACTTCTGCACGATCGGCACGTTGTCCGGGTCCTGCTCGAGGATGAACTTGACCACCTCCAGGCCCAGCGTCATGTGGCGCGACTCGTCGCTCTGGGCCGAGAAGCCGAAGGTCACGGTCGCCATGTCGCCGTTGTAGGCGGCGCCGCTCATGAAAGGCATGAACAGCAGGTTGGTCAGCACGTACTCGAACGAGAACGAGATCGCGGTGATGAACTCGAAGGGGCCGGCGCTCATCGCGTCTTCGAAGTAGCTCTTGGGCACCGAGAGGTACCAGACCCGGTCGTGCATGTGCTGCGGATCGTGCAGCCCGTTGAAGAACTTGTTGAAGTGGCTGATGGTGTGGAACTGCGTCTGCGCATGGCGCAGCTCGTCGATCGACTGCATCTGGCAGGCCACGCGCGCACCCACGCCGCGCAGGGAACGCCCGGCCATCGCATAGCCGCGGTGCGCCGCGTATTCGAGCGGCGACACGCCGGTCAGGAACAGCTTCAGCGTGTTCAGGTAGCGCGGATCGCTGATGTTGAACTGGCCGTTGTTCTGCTGGAAGGCGTCGATGATCGCGTAGAGCTTCTTTTCCTTCTCGCCCTGGAACTTCCAGTAGGCGTCCATCGTCAGGCGGAACGGGTCTTCCCACTTGTCCCAGTCGTGGATCTTGATGCCCTCGAACTTGTCGAAGGGGAAGACGTCGTCCATCGACTGGTAGGTGGTGTCCCAGCCGAGGCCGCGGGTCATCATGGCGTAGCGTTCCTTGAGGCCGAGGCGGGCGGCGGGGCGCTGCGAGTGGTCTGCTTGGGTCATGGCGTGTGTCCTTGAATGCGGTGATGCGGCGCGCTCAGGCGCCCCAATGGAGGATGAATTCGTCGTCGGTCTCTTCGATGCTTCCGGACAGCGAGATCAGGCTCAGGTGGATCTCCTGCAGGTCCCAGCGCCGCCCGACGCGCTCTTCCACGGAGGCCCGGCGGATCACCAGCCGGCCGGGCGAATCGATCTTCACCATCGCCGGGTAGTCGACGACGGTCGCATCGGGGTTGTCGGCCACGATGGCCTCGACGATGGCGCGCGCGGTCTCGCTGGTCTGCAGCGCGATGAAGACGGGCGGGCGGGAAAGCTCTGCGGTGGCGTTTGTCATTCGTGGCTCCTGGGTGGTCTTCAAGCGGCGATGCCGAGGCGTGCGGCGCGGGTGTCGAGTTCGGCGGCGACGGCGCGCAGCGCCTCGGCGCCCGCAGCGCCCAGTGCCAGTGCCGCCAGCGGCGCGAGCGCATCGACGATCTGCTCGCGCCAGCTGCGGTACCAGCTCGCGAGCTGCGCCTTGTTGGCCGGCGATTCATCGGCCGCGGTCTTGACCGTGGCATCGACCCAGCGCAGGTTCTCGTCGAACCAGTCGTTCTGGAACTCGGTGAGCATCCCCAGCGCATTGCCCGTGGCAGCGCTGCGCTCGTTCACGTAGCGGCGATAGACCAGCGGATACAGCAGGCCGTCGAAGACCAGGTTCTGCGCCACGAAGACCTCGAACCAGTCGCGCGTGACGAAGAGGTTCTCCATCAGGCGGCGGACGCCCTGCCAGGCCGGATGCGTGAGCCAGGCCTCCTTGCCGGCGTCCAGCGCCGAGCCGGAGTTGCCGTCGAGCTGCAGGCCGATGCGCGACAGGTACTGCGCGATGCCCAGCCGGTCCATGGCGGCGAAGATGAAGGGCTGGGTCACCGCCGTGCCGTAGCCGTAGCCGCAGCAGTAGCTGTGGTTCATGTTGGCGCCCCACTCGTAGTGGCGCAGCGGCACCAGCACCTGCTGCAGCGACTCGCGGGTGCCCGCATCGGCCTGCGCCAGCAGCCGGCGCTTGTCGGCGAACTCGAACTGGCGGTCGGCCCCTTCCTGCTGCCGCGCACGGGTCATCGTGTAGACGCCGTAGTAGTAGTGGCGCGGATCCTTGAAGCTGTACCAGTCGGCCATGACGATGGCGGTGCGGCGCTTGTCGTAGAGCTCGTACTCGGGCGCCCACAGCGGCCGGTAGTGGAAGTTGGCCGTCGGCTGCATGTCCAGCGTGGCTTCCTGGTAGCGCGAGGCCGGCTTGTCGCCGAGCCGCCGCGCCACGTGCGAGAAGGTCTGCCGGATCGGCCGGATGTCGGTGGTCTTGATGTCGACTTGCACGGGATGTCTCCTCTGGGTGGGGTCGGGGGGTCAGGGGCTGGGGGTCTAGTGATCGACGCCGGGCGCGCCGTAGCGCCACTTCATGCGCTCGAAGTCGAGCCGGGCGCCCTCCTCGGTCGTCAGGTGGCGCACCTCGTGGCGCTCGCAGAATTCGCGGAACTGGTCGAACTGCATGACCAGCTCGACTGCGAGCTCGGGGTCGCCGATGGCGAACTCGAACTCGACGAAGCGCGCATCCCGCGTGCCGGTGACACGCACGAAGCACGGCTGCCCGGTCATCGCGCTGGCACTGCCGCTGTGCCTGTTCGGCCTCGTCGAAAGGGTCACTTGTTCAATCCATCAAATCCGGGGCAGCAACAGCGCCGCCCCGGCCATTAAGGGCAACGGGCGTGCCAGCGCCGCTAAGTGATTGATTTGTATGGACCCGACCGGCGAGGTGGCCGGCCGCTCCGGGTTGTCCCGGATGATGGGTTGATCATTTGCTGCGGTGCAGCTTGATCAAATGGTGAAGTGGCCCGGATCGGGCCTGGTTTTGGGGAATAGAGCCGTTCCCTGGGTGAATTGTCCGGCGCGCAGGGCCTGGTAGCCCGAGTAGTCATCACACACGAGCGCGCCGCGCCATTCGCCCAGGCGTACCCCGCAGGCGCCAACCCATGCACCGGCCTGTTCGCGCGCGACAAAACGCTTCTATTGAGCCAACTCCCTGATGCGGTCGACGACCTCCGGATTGGCGAGGGTGGACACATCGCCGGGATCCTGGCGGTTCGAAATCGCTGCGAGCACGCGGCGCATGATCTTTCCCGAGCGCGTCTTGGGCATGTCGGGAACGACGATCACCCGGCGCGGACGCGCAATGGCGCCGATCTCGGACACCACCGATGCCGAGATCCGGTCGGCGATCTCCGCGGAAGGCGCCAGCCCCAGCTTCAACGCGACATACAGGTCGGGCACCTTGCCCTTGACCGGGTCGGCCACCGGAACCACGGCCGCCTCGACCACCTCTGGCACGAGCAGCGCTGCCGATTCGATTTCCTTGGTGCCCAGGCGGTGGCCGGCGACGTTGATCACGTCGTCGATCCGACCGAGGATGCGGTAGTACCCGTCGGCCGACTGCACCGCGCCGTCGCCCGTCAGGTAGGGCCAGTCGCGCCAGTCTTTGCTCTTGGGGTCCTTGCAATAGCGCGAGTAGTACTGGCGCACATAACGCTCGGGGTCCTTCCAGATCGTCTGGAAGCCACCCGGCCAGGGATTGCGGATGCAGATGTTGCCGGCTTTGCCCGAACCGCTGGCGAGCTCCTTGCCCCGATCGTCGTAGATCACCGGATGAATGCCGGGAATCGCGGGCCCGGCGCTGCCGGGTTTCATCTGGTGGATGCCCGGCACCGTGCTGCAGAGGAAGCCGCCGGTTTCGGTCTGCCACCAGGTGTCCACGATGACGGCTTCGCCCTTGCCGACCATGCGGTGGTACCACTTCCACACCTCGGGCTCGATCGGCTCGCCAACGGTCGTCATGTGCTTGAAGTGGTGGTGGTATTTCGCCGGCTCATCGGGTCCGTCGCGCCGCAGCGCGCGGATTGCCGTGGGCGAGGTATGGAAGATATTGACATCGAGCTGTTCGGCGATGCGCCATGGCCGGCCGGCGTCCGGATGGGTCGGAACGCCTTCGTACACGACCGTTGAAGCGGCGAGCGCCAACGGGCCGTAGACGATGTAGGAATGGCCCGTGATCCAGCCGATGTCGGCCATGCACCAATACACGTCCTCGGGGTGGATGTCCTGGATGTATTTGGATGTCCAGGTGACGTAGGCGAGGTAGCCGCCGATCGAATGTTGGCAGCCTTTCGGCCGCCCGGTGGTGCCGCTCGTGTACATCAGGAACAGCGGCGCCTCGGCCGGCATCGACACGGGCTCGACGCGCTGGCCGCGGAACCTGCCAAGCAGGTCGTTGACGATGACGTCGCGCCCCTCGACGAGCTGTGTGGCGCTCGAGGTCTTGCCCGGGTAGCGCTGCCAGACCAGGACCTGGTCGACCTGCTGGCCGAGGCTGGCGGCCTCCTTCACCGCGATGTCGGCCTTTTCCTTGTGATCGATCAGATGGCCGGCGCGGTAGTACGCGTCCATCGTGATCAGCACGCGGCTCTCGGAATCCCAGATGCGGTCGGCACAAGCCTTGCCGCTGAAGCCGCTGAACACCTGCGAGTGGATCACGCCGAGTCGCGCGCAGGCGAGCATGGTGATCGGCAGTTCCGCCGCCATCGGCATGTGCAAGGTCACGCGGTCGCCCGCCTTGAGTCCGCAGAAGTCGCGCAACAGCGCCGCGAACTCGTTGACGCGGACGAACAATTCTTGATAGGTCAGGTGCTGTACCTGCTCGTTCTCCGGCTCGGGCACGAAATGGATCGCGGTCTTGTTCTTGTGTTTGACGAGGTGACGATCAACGCAGTTGTGGCAAGCATTGATCCTGCCGCCGACGAACCAGCGCCAAAACGGCGGGTTGCTGGCGTCGAGCGTCGTCTGCCAGTACTGATACCAGTCGAGAAGGTCCGCGAATTCCTTGAAGCACTCGGGGAATTTGTCGAGGCCAAAACGCTGGAAGACGCCGGCGTCGGTCAAATTGGCCTGCGCGATGAACCGGCTGGGGGGCGCGACGTAATCCTCTTCCGGCCAATGCACCGCGATTTGTGCCTCGGAGACATCGACTGTCCGCTGCTTGGCGGGATGGCGAGGCGATCTGTGTTCAGTCATGGCGGCGACTCCTTTTCGGGCAGGTCGAAATCCAAGCAAAAAACCTACACCACGGTGCCAGAACTTGTCAACCCGGCGGTTATGGCCTAGCCTCTGACTGACACGTCAGCAGCGAAAATGGAGGACCAATCATGGATCTTCTCGTGGAACGTACGGATGTATGGGCAGCGACCATCCAGGACCGACCCGGCGGCCTTGCCGAGGTGCTGGATACGCTGCGCGATGCGGGGGCCGACCTGCAATTCATCATTGCGAGGCGGACGCCGGACAAGTCAGCGACGGGAGTCGTCTATGTCACGCCGCTGCAGAACGACCGTGAAATCCGTGCGGCGGCACAGGTGGGCTTCAACGTGACACAAAGCCTTCACTCGGTGCGGATCATGGGTCCGGACCGCCCGGGCATCGCCTCGGAACTGACGCAAAAGCTCGCTGCAGGAGAAATCAATCTTCGCGGCTTCTCGGCCTCCGTGCTCGGCAAACAGTTCGTGGCCTATATCGCGGTCGACTCGCTGGGCGACGCCAACAAGGCGATGGAAATCCTGTCGAAGGTCTGAGATCGCGACGACGGGTCCGGCGCCCGAAATGCGATGGCGCGTGCGGGTCGCCAGCACCGTTGGCGCATGCTTGCTTCTGGGCGTGGCTAAGTCAGCGTTCGCGGGCCTTGGCGCTGTCAGTCCGGACCCCGCTCGGCACGAAGCTCACTCCATGATGGACCAAATAGTCCCGAATCAGGCGTCGCACCACTTGAGAAGGTGTCACGTCCTGTTGTGCACAAAGTGTTTCGAAGGCCTGTTTCTTGGCAGGATCAATCAGGACCGTAAGGCGGGCAGTCTTAAGCTCCATGATGACTCCAAATATGTTAATTCTATGTTAATTTGACAAACATACAAGGCAACCTGGATTGGAGCAACGTTCAGAGGGTTTGCCAAGCGCGTGTGATTCTTGAGGACCTGCGTCGTGCACCGCCTGATGGTAATCAGTAAACGACATATCCAGAATGTGTCCGCCGTTTTGAATTGCAAGCGGGCCTTGCCAAAACGGCGCCGGCAAACTCTTTTCCCGAGGTGCGGTCGAGATGAATCAAAGCATCGAGGACCGTCCCGACGCGCCCGGGGATCACGCAAAAATGCGGGTGTCTCACCAAAACTTCCACCATGGTCGTGGCAGGGCTTCTTTCCGTTGCGTGGCAGATGCGAGTGGCTGCACCTGACTTTCTTGGATCCGTTGGCGTCGGCGCTGCTCGGCTTCGAACGCCTGTGCGACACCAAAAGCAAGCTGCTCGCCACGTGCGGCACGCGCGCGCCACCCCCGGGCCAACTCGTCGAGTCGGTCGTCGTCAAGGTCGTTCGGTCTCGAATGCATCTGCGCAGTCGTCGCCGCCGGTCAGGGTCTCGTGGCGACTTCCTCCTCCCGCTCCAGACCGCTCGGGATGAAGGTCGCGCCGTGGTGAGTCAGATAGTCGCGAATCAGACGTCGTACGACCTGCGAAGGGGTGACGTCCTGGCGGGCACACAACGCCTCGAAGGCCCTTTTCTTCGCCGGATCGATCAGCACCGTCAGGCGCGCTGTCTTAAGCTCCATCGGATCTCCCACATGTCAGTTCAATGATAATAATAGTATCATTTAGTGCAATCTGGATTGAACACCACGGCGGGCATCTCCGATCCTGCTTGGTCGGGATCCTGGATCCCTTCACTTGCATTGCTTCGATGACTTCTGCGTATGGCACGCGGCACGCGATCCGCGTCGCTGATGCGCGTCGGCGGCTATGAGCAGGACGGCATCGAGGTGGGCGTGCATGCGGGGGGAGTGATCGTGCTGTGGGTCATGCCGGTGCTGGGCTTCAAGCTGGTGCAAGGCCCCACCGTCATGGCGCTGGGCTCACCTGCCCGAGCCGACCGTCAACGTCCCGCAGCCGACTGCGCTCCTGCGTGCCCGAGCACGCAAGCTCTCGTTCACGAACGACGCGGCGAGCTATGCCGCCAGCGATCCACGCGAGGTCGATGCTGCCTGTCAGCGACACCCCAAGCGGCGGCTGCGGTGCGTGCGGTACGAGGGGAGCGACGCCAACCTGTTGGACTTGGCCGGGCTCATTCGGGCCACCGAGCCGGCCGACCCATTCCCCAAAACGCTCATGCGCGATTGCTTGCTGGAGATCATCTGGCAGATTCTGAAGAACGACGTTGATTTGGATCGAGGCCAAATTGACTCAACTTCGCAGAAGGGAGACGACGTCGCGACGCTGGACCTCGGATCGGATCGAACGGTGGTGGTCACTTTGCTCACGAACATCGCCTCGACGGACGTCGTACGTCGAGGGGTGCTGGCACACGACAGGATGATTGCCCCGAACAATGACGGGACACATTGCCTTCTCGTGCTGCCCGATCTCCAAATCAATCAGCCGATGGTCCTGACTCCGCGCGTGGTGATCACCGACATGGACGTCGATCGCATTCGGGCCTCACTGGTGCAAATGGCCAAGCGATGACACCCGAGCTCCTCAATCAAGAATCAAGAAATCCGACCTTGCCCATGTCCGATAGCCCCGTGCCTGCGCACCACATCAGGCCCTTCATCTACGAGAACGCAAATTCAAAAGCCCTCCACTTCAGTATCAGCGACATTCAAAGCTGCATGCGGATCGACGATCCCAATGCGCTGGCCCTCGAATACACGCGCACGATGATGGGATTTCTCCTTTTCAGGCCGGAGCCGCGAAGCATCGGGATGGTCGGATTGGGCGGTGGATCGTTGGCCAAATTCTGCTATCACCATTTGCCCGGCGCCCGAATCCAGATTGCCGAGATCAATCCGCTGGTGATCGCATTGCGCGATGAGTTCCACATACCGCCGACGACGTACGGTTCATCGTTTTTCAAACCGATGGGGTGAACTTCGTGCGCCGTGGTCCAAGTCGTTTCGATGTGTTGGTCGTCGACGGCTATGACCTTGAGGGACTGCCCGCCCGCTTGTGTTCTCAAGGCTTCTACGACGATTGCCACGAGACGCTCGACGCCGACGGGATCATGGTGGTCAATCTGCAGTACGGCGACCCTGAAAACGATGAGCACCTGGCCCGCATCCGTCGAAGTTTCGACGGCTCGGTCCTGGTGGTCGAAGACGGCGAGCTGAGCCATAGCATCGTGTTCGCCTGCAAAGGCAATGCACTAGAGACATACCCGTTGAGAGCAAATCGCCGGCCGAAAGGCTTGGACCGTGCTGCCGCCAGCCAGTTGCTCGCGGGATTTGCGCTGGTCGCATCCGCACTGAAAGACCAACGAGGCTAAGGTTTCGTGATTTGCATGGCATTCATGTACCATGTGTTGCGGGTACTTATCGCATTGCCATGCTGAGGATCCATGGAGTTCAAAACTGCACGGCTGACGCTGCTCATTGATCCGAACAAGAAGGAAGCCTTCGAGCAACTTTGTGCGCTGCAGGATCGGACAGCATCGCAGGTCGTGCGGCAGCTGATCCGTGACTACCTCGCGCAGCACGGTGTCCACGACATGGCACGCGACGTGGCCGCGAGTGAGCGCGCCCCCTCCTCCGACAAACCGGCGCCGCGAACGAAGTCTGGCTCTCCGGAGGCGGTTCATCAGCAGCCAGGCAGCGCGCTGCGCACCCCAAGGCCGCCTGAGTCATGAGCAGCCTGCCCTCCATCACGCAATGGATCCATCTCGACTGGATCCTCGTTGTGGCGATGGCCTGGTTGTTGCTGGGAACCGCTGGGATCTTCGCCCTGCATCGATTCCGCCTGGTCTCCCAGGCGCTCTTCCCCGTCGGGGCGCTGCTCGGGTTGGCGCTCTTCGGTCTGGCCCTGGACGCGCTGCTTGGCTCCCCCGAGGTCGCCGTGTTACCCATCGGACTCCCGGCATTGCCGTTCCATCTCCGCCTGGACAGCCTGTCGGCCTATTTCCTGATGGTGCTGGGTGGCGCTTCAGCCGGAATTTCCGCGTTTGCGGCTGGGTACTTCCGCAAGGGCGAAGGCACACCTCCCGGCCTGTTGTGCTTGGAGTACCACGTTTTCCTGGTCAGCATGGTGGGGGTGATCCTCGCCGATGATGCGTATTCATTCATGGTGATGTGGGAGACGATGGCACTGTCATCGTTCTTCCTGGTGACCGCGAACCACCGCATGGCTGAGGTGCGCAGTGCCGGCTATCTCTACATCACCATGGCGAGAATCGGCGCAATCGCCGTCCTGCTGTGTTTCGGTGTGCTGCAGGCCAGTACCGGCGACTACACCTTCGCCAACATGCGCGCCCAGGCCCTGTCGCCGCTCTGGGCCTCGGCCGGCTTCCTGCTCGCCGTGTTCGGGTTCGGCGCCAAGGCCGGCATCCTGCCGCTGCATGTCTGGCTGCCCGAGGCCCACCCCGCCGCGCCGTCCCCGGTCTCGGCCATGATGAGTGGGGTCATGCTCAACACGGCCATTTACGGCCTGTTGCGCGTATCTTTCGACTTGCTGCACACCCGCATGTGGTGGTGGGGCGGGCTGCTGCTCGCGGTCGGTCTGGCGACAGCTCTGTTCGGTGTGATCTTTGCGGCGGTGCAGACCGATATGAAGCGGCTGCTGGCCTATTCGTCGATCGAGAACATGGGCCTGCTGTTCGTCGGCGTGGGCCTGGCATTGATCTTCTCGGCCTATGGCATGAAGCCGATGGCCGCACTCGCATTGACGGCGGCCCTCTATCATGTCGCGGGCCACGCTTTCTTCAAGAGCCTGCTCTTCCTCGGCACCGGCAGCGTGCTTCATGCGACTTCCGAGAGAAACCTCGGCAAGCTCGGGGGCCTGATCCGGACCATGCCCTGGGTCGCCTGGCTCATGCTCCTGGGCGCGCTGACCAGCGCCGGCTTGCCGCCGCTGGGCGGCTTCGTGTCGGAATGGTTGCTGCTGCAGAGCTTCCTCTTCACACCTGGGTTGCCGCAACCGTTGCTGACCATGCTGATTCCGGTGGTCGCCGCGCTCATCGCCCTGGTGGCCGCGCTGGCCGGCTACACGATGGTCAAGTTCTTCGGCGTCATCTTCCTTGGGCAGCCGCGCGAGGACAAGCTCGCCCACGCCCACGATGCCGGTCGCTGGGAGCGTGTGGGGATGGTGTGGCTGGCGCTTGGCTGCACCGCGCTCGGGCTGCTGCCAACACAGTTCATTCAGTTGATCGACCCTGTGACTCGGCAGCTTGTCGAGTCGGGTCTCGGCGCCAAGGTAGCAGCCAACGGCTGGCTGTTGGCGCCGAACAGCCTTGAGCAGGCCAGCTATGGCCCTGTGATCTTCCTGCTCGGCATCCTGGGAAGCTTTGCACTTGCCTACCTGCTTGTGCGTAGGCTCTACCACGGCCGCGTGCGTCGCGGACCGCCCTGGGCGTGCGGCTTCCCGTGGGGCACCGCGCGCATGCAGGACACAGCCGAAGGCTTCGGCCAGCCCATTCGTCAGATCTTCGAGCCCTTCTTCCTGATGCGGCGCGATCTACCCACGCCCTTCGACGCCAAGCCCCACTACCGCGTTTCGGTTGAGGATCACTTCTGGCGCTGGCTCTATGTGCCCATCGTCGACCTGGCGGCGTACCTCGCGCGACTGGTCGGCCTGATGCAGCAAGGTCGAATTTCGGTGTACCTGCTGTACAGCTTCCTGACACTGGTGGCCACGTTGCTGGTGGTGATGCGATGAGGTCGCCATGAACTTCACCGGCTTCGTGTCGCAGTTGCTGGAGATCGTCATCGCGATCGGGCTGGCGCCGCTGCTGACAGGCTGGGTCAACATGTGGCGCGCCTGGCTCCAGAACAAGTCCGCGCCCAGCCTCTGGCAGCCCTACCGGATGCTGCACAAGCTGTTCAACAAGGAGTCGATGGTCGCCCACCACGCGTCGCGGCTGTTCCGCGTCGCGCCCTATGTGATGTTCGGCTGCATGGTGCTGGCCTGCGCCATCATCCCCATGCTGTCGACCGACCTGCCGTTGGCACCGGCGGCGGATGCGATCGCCCTGGTCGGTCTGTTCGCGCTGGCGCGGGTGTTCATCTCGCTCGCCGCCATGGACGTCGGCACCGCGTTCGGCACCATGGGTGCGCGGCGCGAGATGCTGGTCGGCTTCCTTGCCGAGCCGGCGCTGCTGATGGTGCTGTTCTCGGCCTCGCTGATCTCCAAGTCCACCTCCCTCACCACGATCGTCGAGACGCTCGCGCACCGCGAGCTGGCCATCTATCCCGGCCTGGCCTTTGCCGGGGTGGCATTCACGATGGTGTCGCTGGCCGAGAACGCGCGCGTCCCGGTCGACAACCCGACCACGCACCTCGAACTGACCATGATCCACGAGGCGCTCATCCTCGAGTACTCGGGCCGCCACCTGGCGCTGATCGAATGGGCAGCCAGCCTGAAGCTGTTCGCCTATTCGTGCATCGGCCTGGCCCTGTTCTTCCCCTGGGGCGTGGCCGAAGCCCAAGCCCCGCTGGAGATGCTGCTGGCGTTGCCCGTGTTGATGATCAAGCTCGCCGTGGGAGGCTTTCTGCTGGCCATGCTGGAGACTGCCAGCGCCAAGATGCGCATCTTCCGCGTGCCCGAGTTTCTGGCGACTGCCTTCCTGCTGGCAGTGATCGGCATGCTGGTGCAACTGCTGCTCAGCCAGTGACATGAGCAGCGCCATCCTGACCCAATTCGTCAACCTGCTCGGCGCGCTGTTGCTGATGCTCGCCTTCGCGATGATCTCGCAGCGGCGCATCTTCACGCTGATTCACCTGTTCACGATGCAGGGTGCAGCGCTGGCGCTCGCGACCGCTGTGGTCGGCTATGCGACCAGCCAGCACCACCTGTACGTGTCGGCCGGACTGACACTGGTCCTGAAGGTGCTGCTGATCCCGTACCTGCTGCACCGGGTCATCGACCGTCTCGGCATCCGCTGGGACGTCGAGACGCTGATCAACATCCCGACGACGATGCTGGTCGGCATCGCCGTCGTGATATTCGCGTTCAACCTGGCGATTCCCATCTCCCAGCTGTCTTCGACGCTGGCCAGCGGCACGCTGGGGATCGCGTTGGCCTGTGTGCTGCTGTCGTTCTTGATGATGATCACGCGAGCCAAGGCCGTTCCGCAGGTCATCGGCTTCCTCGCCATGGAAAACGGCCTGTTCTTTGCCGCCACATCGGCCACCTATGGCATGCCGATGGTGGTCGAGTTCGGCATCGCGCTGGACGTACTGATCGGTGTGCTGATCCTGGGCGTGTTCATGTTCCAGATTCGCGAACAGTTCGACAGCCTGGATATTCGCCATCTCGAAAAGCTGAAGGATGACTAGGATGAAACACCCCCGAAGCGCCTGCGGCGCCTCCCCCTCGAGGGGGCGATACCGGCGGCCCGGCAAAGCCGGTTCCGCGGTATCCCTGGCATTTGGCTGCGCTGGTTTCATGCGTCGCGGGTCACGCGATCACGTGGTGGAGCACTGAGATGTTTGCGTTGGCCGTCCTCCTCGCTACGCCGCTGGCCGGCGGTCTGGTGCTGGCGTTGGTCGGCCATCGCGACAACGCGCGCGACGTCAATGTCGCCTTCAGCCTGGGCACCTTCGTCGCCGCCTGCGTGCTCACGGCGCAGATCGTCGAGAGCGGACCCATGCTGGTGTGGGACCGCGAGTTCTACATCGACCCGCTGAACGTCTTTCTCGTCACGCTGACCGCGTTCGTTGGCCTGACCACCTCCATCTTCTCGCGCCCCTACATGCGCGTGGAGCGCGATCACGGCAAGATGACGCCGCGGCGGCTGCGCCTGTATCACAGCATGTACCAACTGTTCAGCTTCACGATGCTGCTGGCACTGACGACCAACAACATGGGCATCATCTGGGTCGCGATGGAGGCGGCCACATTGACCACCGTGCTGCTGGTCAGCGTCTATCGCACCGCAGCCAGTCTCGAAGCTGCATGGAAGTATTTCATCCTGTGCGGCGTGGGCATCGCCCAGGCACTGTTCGGAACGGTGTTGCTGTACATGGCGGCCGAAAAGGTGATCGGACCTGAAGGCGGCGCCTTGCTCTGGACCAACCTCGACGCGGTGAAGGGCCGGCTCGACCCGAACATCATCACGCTGGCGTTCGCGTTCCTGTTCATCGGCTACGGCACCAAGGTCGGCCTGGTGCCCGTCCACAACTGGCTGCCGGATGCGCACGCCGAGGGTCCGACGCCGGTATCGGCCGTGTTGTCGGGCCTGCTGCTGAACGTCGCGCTCTATGCCATCCTGCGCTGCAAGGTGCTGACCGACGGCGCGCTGCACAGTGCTCTGGCCGGCCGATTGATGATGGGCTTCGGCCTGCTGTCGGTGGTGGCGGCAGTGTTCTTCCTGATCCGGCAGAAGGACGTGAAGCGCATGTTCGCCTACTCGTCGATCGAGCACATGGGAATGATGACCTTTGCTTTCGGAATGGGCGGCCCGATCGCCAACTATGCCGGGCTGCTGCACATGACTGTGCATTCGCTGATCAAGTCCGCGATCTTCTTTGCCGTCGGCCATGCCACGCAGAAGGCGGGCACCCAGATCATGGAGAACATCCGCGGGCTCATCAAAGTCAGTCCGACGGTCGCCTGGGGTCTGATGCTTGGATCACTCGCCATTCTGGGAATGCCCCCGTTCGGCGTCTTCGCCAGCGAGTTCCTGATCGTCACGACCGCGATGCGCGAACAGCCCTGGGCGACCCCCTTCCTTCTGATCGCCTTGGGCTTGGCGTTTGCATCCGTCTTCAGCCGCGTCCAGCCGATGGTGTTCGGCGAGACCAACGTCAAGCCCCTGGCGCATCCGCCGGCCCTGGTTCCGGTTTTCATGCATCTGGCGCTGGGTCTGATGCTCGGCCTCTACATCCCACCCTATCTCCATGCGTGGTACGTCCAGGCGGCGGCGATGCTGGGGAACTGATCCAATGACGCTGCCGGAACTCGGACTTGATCTTCGGCGCCTGTCGGCGCCGATGCCCACTTGGCATGGGCAAGCGAATCGGGACACTTGGAGCACCGCAGCACGCAGCATCGCGAACACAAGCGGGCGCTTGATTTCGGTCTGGGGCGTCGATCGCAGCGCATCCGGCCGCGGCATGGCGGCGTGTGCGGCCTATGCGGTGCCCGAGGGGCTGGTCTGGCTCGAACTGAAGCTGGACGGCGCAGCGCGAGGGTTTCCTGACCTGGCAGTCACATTCCCGTGCGCGAGTCGAATGCAGCGCGCGATGGCCGATCTTTCGGGCCTCCGAGCCGAGGCCAGCGGCGACGACCGCCCCTGGCTCGACCATGGTGTGTGGTCGCCCGGACCACCACCCTTGCAACCGACCGCGCAGCCCGAGAGGGCCGCAGGGGGCGCGCTTCCTGCCGACTACCCCTTCGTGCGGGTCGAAGGTGACGGGGTGCACGAGATCGCCGTCGGGCCCGTGCATGCCGGCATCATCGAGCCCGGCCACTTTCGCTTCTCTGTCGTGGGTGAGAAGGTGCTCAGGCTCGAACAGCACCTCGGGTACACGCACAAGGGCATCGAGCGCCGCTTCACGGAACTGGCGCCGCTGGAGGGCCACCGCCTCGCGGGACGCGTCTCAGGCGACACGACGGTAGCCTACGCCTGGGCCTACAGCACGGCGCTCGAGTCGGCCTGGGGCGGCGAGATCCCGCTGCGCGCCACCTGGCTGCGTGCGCTCATGCTGGAGCGCGAGCGCGTGGCCAATCATCTCGGCGACCTCGGCGCTCTGGCCAACGACGCGGCGCTCGCCTTCGGCCTGGCGCAGTTCTCGCGCCTGCGCGAAGACTGGTTGCGCTTGTCCAAGGAGATCTTCGGCCACCGCCTGATGATGGACGCCGTTTTGCCCGGAGGTGTGGCGACGGATCTGACGCCGATGATGAGGGATCGCCTTTGCACGCAGTGCGATGCGATCGAGCGCGAGGTACGCGCGCTGCGGCGTGTTTACGACGAACATGCGGGTCTGCAGGACCGCTTTACCGGAACTGGACGGGTAACGCCCCAGTTGGCCGCACAACTGAACCTCACCGGCCTGGCGGGGCGCGCCAGCGGTCAGACGGCCGATCTGCGTTGCGACTTCCCAGGGCCGCCCTATGACCGGCTGGAGGTTGCAGTAGCGACGCACCGCGACGGCGATGTCGCGGCGCGCGTGGCGGTGCGGTTCGACGAGGCATTCGAGTCATTGCGGCTCATCCGCGCCATCTGCTCGGGCTTGCCTGACGGCGCCGTTCACGCCGAACTGCGACCGCAGGCTTCGGCATCGCTCGGCGCGGGCTGGGTCGAAGGCTGGCGGGGCGAGGTGTTCGTCGCGCTGGAGATCGGGGGCGACGGCCGCATCGAGCGATGTCACTGCCATGATCCGTCCTGGCAGAACTGGCCGGTGCTCGAGCACGCCATCATCGGCAACATCGTTCCGGACTTTCCGCTGATCAACAAGTCCTTCAACCTGAGTTACGCGGGGCACGACCTCTGATGTGGCACATCCTCAAGCAGATCGTCCGCACTGGTATCGTCACGGAGCCGGCACCGCGGATTGACGAGACCGAACTCGCCGCGTTCGATCGCATTCAGCGCGACCTCCTCGCCATCCTTGGCCAGGCGCTGACGATCCGCGAAGTCGATGCCGGCTCATGCAACGGCTGTGAACTGGAGATCCACGCCCTCAACAATCCCTACTACAACATCGAGGGACTCGGCATCAGGTTCGTCGCCAGTCCGCGCCATGCCGACATGCTCCTGGTGACCGGTCCGGTGTCGCGCAACATGGAAGAGGCACTGCGGCGCACCTACGATGCCACGCCGGAACCGAAGCTGGTGGTGGCCGTGGGCGATTGCGGCTGCAACGGCGGCATCTTCGGTGAGAGCTATGCCAGCTGCGGCAAGGTGGCGAACGTGATTCCTGTCGACGTGGCGATACCCGGCTGTCCCCCAACGCCGATCGACATCCTCCGTGGAATCCTCAGTGCCGTTCAACGTCAGGCACAGACCGGCAAGCGCCAACCATGATTGGCGACGGATCCCCTATTCCCCCATGTCCTCGCGTACCTCGAGCCAATCCTTCGCTGCTTCCAGGCCCCACTCGGCAGCCTCAGTCTCCGTCGCAAATGTTGGTTCGCTCCATTGCAGCGGATGATCGTCCGAGAATGGGTCAGCGTGGTACGTCGCGCACGCGCGCGGAGCGAATCGGCCGTCCGGCAATTGCTGTCCATAGCCCTTGAGTTCCCATCTGCCTCTGATAAACATCACTGCCTCCTAATTTGATCCGTAATCTGTCTGGCTTTCCAGAGGAAAGGTACGAAACATCCCCCGTTGCGGCCTCTCGCGTCCTTAAGACGTGGTCTGGCTATGCCATTTGCCGAACTGCTTGATCATGGAAAAACTGGGTGCCAGTTGCGCCCATGCCTCAGGCGCGAGCGTCGATGCACAAAGCTGAAGATTTGCATGTAGCTGCGCAGCCGGCAATTCCTTGAACGCGAAGGCGATGGTGTTGCCATGTTCTGGTTCGCTCACGGTGACGACATTCCCAGCAAAGTTTTTTTTGATCCGCTCGAGGTATATGGGAAAGTACTCATGATGTGAGTGGAGGTTGGCCACTAAAAGCCCGTTGGGCTCTAGCATGTCAAAGCAATTGCCATAGAAAGAGCGCGAGCAAAGTCGCGCAGGAATCCTGTTGGCGTCGAAGCCGTCGACCACGATCACGTCGTAGCGAACCCGGGCCATCCGAACATAGTCGGCAGCGTCCTCCTTGCGAACATGAAACCGGTGATTGTCTTTGGGCACCTCAAACTCATCGCGGAGCGCGATGACATAGGGGTTGATCTCGATGACCTGAATGCGTGAGTCGGGCAGGTGCTTGTAGCAGAACTTTGCAAGGGATCCGCCACCCAGACCAACCATGGCGATGTGGCGAGGATTTGGCGAAAACAGCAGGAAGCCCATCATGAGTCGCGTGTACGCCAGCATCAAGTCATTGGGCCGGTCGATCCGCATCTGGCTTTGAACGTCGAAGATCGAGAAATGCATGGTCTTTGAGTTCAGCGATTTGTCGACAAAGGGTCGCTGGTGTTGGTGACACTCGAGGTGGTCTGGCATCAGGGAATCAAAGGGATGAGCAAGTTTGAGCGTGGACGGGCGCGAGCGCGGAACCGGCTGGTTGTCGCTTCGTCAGGCGACTGCGCCCGGAAACCGGTCAACGAAGAACTGCGGGTTCAACACGTCCGTCCGTGCTGGCGGGCGCGAACCCGCTCATGTTCGACGCATAACGTTGCACCGCAAGAAAACCACCGGCGTTGATCGCGCCGGCAGTGAACGCAAGCAYGCCCCCCTGGCTGGCGATCTGTCCGTTGGGCTCGGACCAAGCAGCTGAGTTCTTGAAAAATGTTCACTCGCATGGGCGATGGCGTCGTCGCGAACTCATCAGGGTCCGCAGCGTAGGCACAAATATAAATCTCATTGTGTATAATTGCAATTATCATGCAACACACATGTGATGTGTGTGTTTCGCCGCAGCGTCTTCGCCCGAGGCCCAACAGAAAAGGGTGCTCGAATACCTTGAGTCGAGTTGCCTCCGTGGTGCGACCCAAGCGTCGCTTCTCGGTGATCGCCTTCTCGCGTGCCTCGATTTTTCGGGCATTGGTTTGCTGCACTCGACTGATTGATTCAGTCCGGTGAGCTTCGGGGAACAACACTTTTCCCCGCCCTGTTCGGGTCAAAATGAATAAGCCCTTTCCCGAAGGATGATTCGGGACGCGACAGCACCGGCCGCTATCGGACCTGGAAGGCAGCACTCGCGCCACGATGGCGTTCACCCGTCGAAGGGTCCGCCGGCCGTCCGGCGCGCTGGCCGGACGTGCTGCGCGTGGGGCGCCTCAGCCCACCAGCGCAAGGACCCGCAGCGGACTGCCGGAGCCGCCCTCGATCTTCAGCGGCGCGGCGAAGATCACGGCCCCCGTCGGCGGCAACTGGTCCAGGTTCGTCAGGCATTGCAGTCCATACCTGTTCGACCCGTGCATCAGTGTGTGGCACGGATAGGCCACCGGCCACGCGTGGGACTGGCCCGCATCGGTGTTGATCGTCTCGACACCGAATCCTCGAACATCGCGCGCCTCGATCAGCCATTGCACCGCCTCCTGCGTGGGGCCCGGCGTGTGTGCACCGTCCTCCTGCATGTTGACGAACGCTGCCGGATCGTCGATGCGCTTGGACCAGTCCGTGCGGAACAGCACCCAGGCGCCCGCCGGAATGCGTCCATGCCGGGCTTCCCAGTCTTCGAGGAAAGCCACGGTCAACAGCCAATCGGCGTCGAGCGCGACCTGCGCGCTCGCATCCACCACGACCGCCGGGCCGATGAAGCGCGACGGGTCGATCGTGTCGACGGTGTTGTTCGGCTGGTCCTTGCCGGTCACCCAGTGCACCGGCGCGTCGAAGTGAGTGCCGGTGTGTTCGCCGCAGGAGAAGTTGTTCCAGTACCAGCCCGGGCCGGCGTTGTCGTAGTGCGAGATCTTCTCCATCTTGAACGACCACACCTGGCCGAACTGGGGCGGCAGCTGCAAGGCGGGAAAGGATGGCGACAAGGTCTGGGTCAAGTCGACGACGCGCACCGAGTCGGCGGCCAGGGCACGTTGGAGCGGCGTCAAGGAGTTCGTGTTCATGGGGAGTGTCTGCGGGTGGGTGGGTGCGAGCGATGCAGGGCGCGGACGAGAGGTCAGCAGCGGCAATCGGCCAGTTGGTGATAGCCGCCTCGCCAGTAAACCAGCGGGGCTGCCTCGACCTCCCCGCGGTGAATGGCCATCACGCGACCGACCAGGATCCAGTGCGAGTGCTTTTCGATCATGTCCTCGATATGGCAGTCGAGCGAGATCGCGCTGTCGCGCATGACGGGTGCGCCATCCGCCGTCAGCCGGATCCAGCGCTCGTCTGCATAGCGCTGGCTGCCCGTCACGCCATTCATTCCGGCGAATCGGTCCGCCACCTGCTGCTGGGCTTGCGTGAGCATGCTCACGCCGAAGCGATCGGTTCTGGCGAGCAGGGACGCCGATGAACTCATCCGGTTGACGCAGGCGATCACGGTCGGCGGATCGGCCGACAGAGAGGTCACGGAGGTGGCGGTAAAGCCGGAGCGCTCGCGCCCGACTTGTACCGTGACGATGCTGACGCCCCCCGCGAGCTCTCGCATCGCCGACTTGAAGGCCGACGGCGCCGCCGGCATCGCCAGCGCATGCGCCGCGCCCGGCATGGATGCGGCTTGCAGGGTGTTCATGCTGCCAACCGCACGGCGTCGGGAGCCATCGCCACGGGTGCGCGCAGCCCGCGCGATTCGAGGATGGGCAGGACCTGATCGCGGAAGTAGGGAAATTCCTCGACGTAGTCGACGAAGGAAAGGGTCGTTCCCTTGAATCCTGCCGCGGCGAGCGCGCAGATGCCGTCCGCCACCTGCTCGGGCGTGCCGGTCAACGGATAGCCGCCATGGCCAGCCGCCATCCGGTCGCGAATCAGCGCCAGCAAGTCATGGGGAAAGGACTTGGCATTGGCGAACTGCAGGGCGATCAGGTTGTCGACCGCCGCCCAGTCGGCCCGGTCGTTGCCGAAGTGCTTGAGGTAGTCCTTCGCTTCGCGTTCGGTGGGCCGGCACACGACATGCGAGAAGGTCAGTATGTCGACCTTGCGCCCCTGGTCGACGGCCTTGGCCTTCAGCTCGGCGACCTCCTGCCGGGAGCGTTCGAGATCGATGGCGGGCGTGAACAGGAAGTCCGCGTTGTTCAAGGCGAAGTCGCGCCCTTCGCTCGAGCCCGCAGCGTTCAGGATGGGCGGCCGTCCGTTGCGCGGAGCAGGAAGGCCATAGGCCTTGCTGAGCTTGAAGTACTTGCCCTGCCAGTCGAACGGATGCGGGTGCGTCCAGAGCTTCTGGACGATGTCGAACCACTCCTGGGCGAAACCATAGCGGGTCTGGTGATCGTCAGCCAGCGTCAGGCCGAGCGCTTCGTATTCGGGCCGATTCCATCCGGCAACGATGTTGAGACCGGCGCGTCCCGCCCCCACCTGATCGAGCGTGGCGATCTGCTTGGCCACGACCATCGGATGGTTCGCCGCGGTGTGGACCGTCGCGAACACGGTCAGGCGCCGGGTATGGGCCAGCAGCGCGGCCGCCCAGGTGACAGTCTCCAGCACGTTGCCATGAAAGTCGGTCTCTCCGCCGTACCCGATCCAACGAGCGATGGGCAGCATGAAGTCGATGCCGGCGTCGTCGAGCAGCACCGCCAGGCGCAGGTTGTTGTCCCAGGAGTTGTCCCATCGTTCCTCGACCTTGGTGACGGACATGCCGCCCGAGCAATTGGAGGCGAACGTGCCCAGCAGAAAGTCGGATGTACTCAACAAGCGATTCATGGATGTTCCTTCGGTTGACGGGGTCTGGAGGCCGAGAGCGAGAGATTTCAAATAGAGTTTTAAATAGACTTTCTATTCGATCGAAGTATAGGAAGGCACCTTCGATTCGAAATGGGGGTTTTCCCGGCTCGCGGTTTCAGGGCCAAGACGGGCCCGTGATCGGCTTTCGTGTCCTGGCCGAAGGCACGCGCCCCGAGGGTGCGGTGTGTCCGCCGGCGAAGGGGCGGATCAGGCTCGCGGAACGTTCAGCCGCGCCGGTGGAACGTGGCGGCTTCTCGCGTGACCGATTCGTACAGCCTTTCGAGGAGCTCCAGATGGGCTCCGGCGCTGTGCGAATGCTGCCTGAAGGCGGGGTAGTGCTTGGCACCTTCGAGCAGCAACTTCTTGCGCAAGTTGGCGTAGTCGTCGCAGACCTTCGCGCCTTCCGCCGTCGCTTCGTAGTAGACGCCGGCCCGGCCCGAGCCCTGCTTGTCGACGAAGCCCAGCTTGATCAGCTTGCGCAACCCGTACTGCACATTGGGCACGTCCTGGCGGTTCGTGAGATGCAGCAGATCCTTGATGGTCTTCGCCTGATCGTGCATGCGGATGACATGAAGCAGCGCGTTTTCCTGGCCGGTCAGGGCCGCGCCCGTGACGGCCGCCAGGCACTCGGCCTGCCATCGCACGAACGACTCGTAGGTGCGCATCACGGCGTACTCGAGATCGGTCAGCGCGACACCGAGGTCATCCTCGGCCAGATGCCAGTGATGCGGGGCGGTTGCGCGCTTTGATTTGTCGGACTTCATCGATCGGTTCGTGGGCGCAGATGATGGTCGAAGGCGACCGCGCCTTCAGTCCATCCTCTCTGGAGTTCGAGCCTTCGACGCGTCCTGGCGTTAGCTCAGATGCTTGCCGATGAGCCCTGCGATCTCGAACATCGTCACCTGGTCCTTGCCGAAGACAGGCTTGAGCTTGGCATCGGCGTTCACGTTGCGCTTGTTCTTCGCATCCTGAAGATTGTTCGCCTTGATGTAGACCCAGAGCTGCTTCACCACCTCGGTACGCGCCAACGGCGCGGAGCCGATCACGGCGGCCAGTTCGGCGCTCGGGGTCAGGGCCTTCATGAAGGCCGGATTGGCCGCACGCTTTGCCGGCGTTTTGTTCGCGGACGCTCCAGGCGCGGTGGGTGCGGATTTTGCTGTTGCCATTGCTTCTTTGTGTTGAACTGGAAGTTGCCTATGCTAACGGGTTGCGGCTGCGACCCCAAGCACTTCCCTCAAAGTGGCCCGCATGAACACAACCGATGCTCACCGGTGCCTGAACTCCGGCCGGCGCTTGGACAGAAAGGCGTGCATGCCTTCGTGCGCGTCCTCGCTGGCAAAGCGCGCATGGAGTTGCCGCCGCTCGAAGCCGATGCCCTCCGACAGCGGGGCCTCCCAGGCGCGGTTCACCGACTCCTTGATCGCCATCAATGCCGGCAGCGAGAAGGCCGCGATGCGGGCCGCCAGCTCGAGGGTCTCGGCCAGCAGTCGCTCGTCCGCCACCACCCGCGAGACCAGGCCGTAGCGGTCGGCTTCCGCCGCATCCAGCATGCGGCCCGACAGGCACATGTCCATCGCCTTGGCCTTGCCGATGGCGCGCGGCAGGCGCTGGGTGCCGCCGGCGCCGGGTAGCATGGCGAGCTTGACCTCGGGCAAGGCGAAGCGGGCGGATTCGGCGGCAATGATCATGTCGCATGCCATCGCCAGTTCGCAGCCGCCGCCCATGGCGAAGCCGGCCACCGCCGCGATCACCGGCTTGCGCACGCGGCGGATGGTCTCCCAGTTGCGCGTGATGAAGTCGCTCTGGAACACATCCATGTAGCTCCAGTCCGCCATCGCCGCGATGTCGGCTCCGGCCGCGAAGGCCTTGTCATTGCCGGTGATGACGATGACGCCGATGTCCGCATCGGCATCGCAGGCCAGCAGCGCCGCGCCCAGAGCGTCCATCAGCGCATCGTCGAGCGCGTTCATCCGCTGCGGCCTGTTCAGCGTGAGGAGGCTCACCCGGCCGCGCGTCTCCACCAGGATGGGTTTGTCTTGCATGGCAGGCTCGCTCAGTCGACGACGATCTTCTGTTCCTTGATCAGCGCGGACAACAGCGTGCCCTCGTCGACCAGCAGCTTGCGGAACTCCGCCGTGTCCATTGCGATCGGTTCGGCACCGAGGTCGGCATAGCGCGCCTTGACGGCCGGCTGCGCCAATGCCTTGCCCAGTTCGCGGCTCATGCGGGCCAGGATGTCGGGAGAAGTCCCGTTGGGCGCCCACATGCCGAACCAGATGTCGAGGTTGGCCCCCGGAAAGCCCTGCTCGCTCACGGTCGGGACCTCGGGAAAGAACGGGGAGCGCCGGGTGCTCACGACGCCCAGCAGCTTGACCTTGCCGGTGCGAATGTGCGGGAAGGCGATGCCCGGGTCGCAGACGAAGTCCGCCTGGCCCGACAGCACATCCTGCAGCGCAGGGGCCGCGCCGCGATACGGGATGTGGGTGATGTAGGTGCCGGTGGCCTGCTTGAACAGTTCGCAGGCGAGGTGCGGCGCCGTGCCGGCGCCGGCCGACGCGTAGGACAGCGTGCCCGGCTTGGCCTTGGCCAATGCCACCAGGTCCCGTGTGTCCTTGGCGGCCATCTGTGGCTTCGCGACCAGGTACATCTGGGTGCGCCCCACGCTGGCCACCGGCGTCAGGTCGCGCGAAGGCAAAATGCTCGACTTGAACAGCGAAGGGTTGGCCGTTTCCACCGAGGTGGGCGCAATCAGGAAGGTGTAGCCATCCGGCGCGGCGCGCACCACTTCCGAGGCCGCGATGTTGCCGCTTGCGCCGGGCTTGTTGTCGATGATGACCGTTTGGCCCAGCGATTCGGAGAGGGCTTGCGACAGGATGCGCGCCATGACATCGGTGGTGCCGCCAGGCGCGAAGCCGACGATCACGCGGATGGGCTTCGTGGGCCAGTGGCCGGCCGTCTGCGCCTGCGCCTGCGCGGAACAGCCGATGCCGAACAGGGCGAAAGCGGCAAGCGCCAGGCCCCGGCGTGCGGCCGTTGCGGTATGAACGAACATGGATTTGTCTCCTTGGATGTGTGGGAAGCGTGAGGCGTGGCCGCTCAGGCTGCGTTCTCGCGCAGCAGCTCGCGCAGCTTGAATTTCTGGATCTTTCCGGACGGCGTGGAAGGCATCGCGTCGCGCACGACCAGACGTTCCGGGATGTACTGGAGCGCCACCTTCTGCCCCTTCAGGAACTGCACGATCGAGGGCAGGTCGATGCTGTGGCCCGGCCTGGGCACCACCACCGCGCAGGCCCGCTCGCCCAGGCGCTCGTCGGGGTAGGCGACGATGGCGGCCATGGCGATGTCAGGGTGCCGGTACAGCAGCGACTCGATCTCGACCACCGGGATGTTCTCGCCGCCGCGGATGATCACGTCCTTGCTGCGGCCGGTGATGCGGATGTAGCCCTGCGCATCGATGCGTGCCAGGTCGCCGGTATCGAACCAGTCGTCGGCGTCGGTGCCGTTGAGATGCGAGCGCCGCAGATAGCCGCCGAAGTTGGAGCAGGCGCGCACCAGCAGCCGTCCGGGCTGGTCGGGTGGCAGCGCCCTGTCGTGCTCGTCGACCACCTTGAGCTCGACGCCGGGCAGCGCAAGCCCATCGGTCGAGGCGGCGCGTGCATCGTCGTCGTCCAGCCGGATCAGCGTGACCGCGCCGTTTTCGGTCATGCCCCAGGCGGACACGATCTTGGTGCCCAGCACCTGGCGCGCCTGCTCCACCAGCGGGCCCGGAATCGGCGCGCCGGCACACAGGAAGGTCCGCAGGCTCGGCACCTCCCGGCCCGTTTCGGCGACGGTCCTGGCGAGGTCCGCGAGGAACGGCGTGGAGGCCATCGTGAAGCTGGCGCTCTCGGCCCGGATCAGCTCGATCGCCTGCTTCGGCTCCCAGATGTCCTGCAGCACCGCGCTGGCCTTGAGCATGATCGGCATCATCAGCCCGTACATGAAGCCGGTCTGGTGCGCCATCGGCGAGGCCATCAGCACCACGTCGCCGGCGCCCAGGCGCAGGCGCTGCGCATAGGGAATGATGTTCGCCATCGCGGTGTTGGCCGAGTGCATCACGCCCTTGGGTTCGCCGGTGGTGCCCGAGGTGTAGATCAACTGCATCACGTCATCCGGGCCGGGCCGGCTGCGCGTGAGGATGTCGTGCGCGTCGGGCTCGTTCTCCCAGGCCGGACCGCTGAGCAGCGCCTCGAAGCTGTGCGGGCCCTCGCCGTCGACCACCACGATCTGCTTCAGGTCGGGCAAGGCCGGTTGCAGGTCGACCAGCATGCGCTCGAAGTCGAAGCCGCGAAAGGTCTTCGGCACGATCACGACCTTGGCTTCGCCGTGCTTGAGCATGAACGACAACTCCCGCTCGCGGAAGATGTGCATGAGCGGATTCATCACCGCGCCGATGCGCGAGCAGGCGAGGTAGGTCAGCGTGAACTGCCACCAGTTCGGCAGCTGGCAAGCAACCACGTCATCGCGGCCCACGCCCAGGCGGGAAAGCCCGACTGCGATGCGATCGGCCATGCGGGCCATTTCGCGGTAGGTGAAGCGCTTGGTGGCGCCCTCTTCCACCCGGAGCGCCGTCAAGGCGAGCTTGTCGGGGCAGTCCGCCAGGCAGGCGTCGAGGTCGTCGTTGATGGTGCGGTCATGCCAGAGGCCCTGCGCCACCATCCGGGCGCGGCGCGGGGGCAGCAATACGGCGTCGAATTCCATGGTCTTGTCTCCTCTTTGTCGTCGGTGTTGTGGTCGAGGGAATCAGGCGGGCACCGCATCGCGGCCGGCGCGGGTGCGCGCCACGATGGTCTTCATGATCTGGGCCGTGCCGTCGCCGATCTGGAAGCCCAGCACGTCGCGCAGGCGCTGCTCCATCGCGCCGCGGTCATAGCCGCCGTGGCCGAACATCAGCAGGCACTGGTGGATCGCGTCGTAGGCCAGCTTGGGCGCCCACCACTTGCACATGGCCGCCTCGGCCGTGTGCGGCGCGCCCTTGTCTTTCAGCCACAGCGTCTGCAGGCACAGCAGGCGGGCGGCGGTGATCTGGGTGTCGAAATCCGCCAGCGGGTGCGACACGCCCTGGAAGGCCGACAGCGGCTTGCCGAAGGCCTCGCGCTGGGCGACGTACTCCCAGGTCTCCTCCAGGGCCGCGCGGGCCACGGCCAGGACTTGCAGGCCGATGAGCGCGCGCGAGTAGTCGAAGCCCTGCATCACCTGCACGAAGCCCTTGTTCTCGGCGCCGAGCCGGTGGCTCACCGGCACGCGCACGTTCTCGAAGAACAACGAGCCGCGGCCGATCGCGCGCTGGCCGTGGCAGTCGAAGCGGTTGCGCGTGATGCCGGGCAGATCCATCGGCACCAGCAGTGCGGTGACGCCATGGGCGGCCGATTCCACCGAACCCGTGCGGCCGAACACCACCGCCGCGTCGGCCTGGTCGGCGGCCGAGATCGAGGTCTTCTCGCCGTTCATCACGTACGCGTCGCCCACGCGTTCCACGCGCAGCCGCAGGTTCGCTGCGTCGGAGCCGCCGCGCGGCTCGGTCAGGGCGATGGCGAGCAGCGCCTCGCCGCGTGTGAGCTTGCGCAGCCACGGGTTGACGATGTCGGGCTGGCCGTGCTGCGAGAGGATCTGGCCGTTGAGCGAGGCCAGCAGATTGACGTAGGACATGCTCAGGTCGGCGCGCGCGATCTCCTCGTGGATCACGCCGGCGGCCAGGCAACCCATGCCCTGGCCGCCATGTGCCTCGGACAGTTCCGGCGCGATGAATCCCATCTCGCCCATTTCGCGCATCAGGCGACGATCCAGCGCGCGGTTCTTGTCGCGCTCCAGGAATCCGGGCGCGATGCGTTCGGTCGCGAAGCGGCGCGCGTGGTCGCCGAGCGTGGTCAGGTCTTCGTCAAGGTACGGGTTCATGACATGTCTCCATGGGTGCGCTGCGCCGCGAAGCGATACGCGATGCGCCGTGCGTTGCGGGGGGGGCGAGGCGGTGGGCGGGTCTCTACCTGGCGTACTTGCGGAAGTCGGGCTTGCGCTTTTCCTTCAGGGCGTTGACGCCTTCACGCGATTCCTCGGTGTCGTAATAGAGCTTGAGCGCGTACATGCCCATGCCGGCGATACCGCTCTGGTGCGCCGTGTCCATGTTGAAGCTGCGCTTGGCGATGGCGATCGCCGTGGGGCTGCGCTCGCAGATCTCCTCGGCCCACTTCTGCACCTCGGCGTCGAGCTGGTCGTGCGGCACCACCGCGTTGGCCAGGCCCATGGCCACGGCCTCGGCGCCGCTGTAGCGGCGATTGAGATACCAGATCTCGCGCGCCTTCTTCTCGCCGACCACGCGGGCCAGGAATGCGGTGCCGTAGCCCGGATCGACCGAGCCCATCTTGGGGCCGACCTGGCCGAAGATGGCCTTCTCGGACGCGATCGTCAGGTCGCAGATCGTGCACAGCACGTTGCCGCCGCCGATCGCATAGCCCTGCACGCGGGCGATCACCGGCTTGGGCACATTGCGGATCGCGTCGTGCAGTTCCTCCATCGGCAGGCCGATGGTGCCGCGCCCGTCATAGTTGCCGTCGTGGGCGGATTGGTCGCCGCCGGTGCAAAAGGCCCGGTCGCCGGCGCCGGCCAGCACGATGGCGCCCACGCCGCGGTCGTAGCCGGCGCGGTTCAGCGCCTTGATGAGTTCGTCGCAGGTCTGGCCGCGAAACGAGTTCATCTTCTCGGGCCGGTTGATGATGATCCAGGCCACGGCGTTGCGCACTTCGTAGAGGATGTCTTCGAATTCCATGATGTTCTCTCTGTGGGTTGAAGGGGGGTTAAGGCCGGGGCTCAGCCGTTCATGGTCAGGCCGCCGGACACGCTCAGCACCTGGCCGGTGACGAAGGCCGCGTCATCGCTCGCGAAGAAGAGGATGGCGCCCGGCAGGTCGTCCGGCTGGCCGATGCGGCCCAGCGGAATCGAGCGCGTGAGGGCTTCCATCAGCTTCTCGGGATTGCCCGCGCCTTCCTTGTATTCGGCGAACAGGGCCGTGTCGGTCGGCCCCGGGCACACGACGTTGACGGTGATGCCGTGGCGCGAATGCTCGCGGGCGATGGTTTTCGAGAAGGCCACCAGCCCGCCCTTGCAGGCGGCGTACACCGCTTCGCCGGAGGAGCCGACGCGCGCCGCGTCGGACGCGATGTTGACGATGCGGCCGGCCTTGCGCGCCGCCATGCCGGGCAGCACCGCGTGGTGCATGTGCAAGGCGCCGGTGAGGTTGATGGCGATCAGCTTGTCCCACTGCGCCGGCTCGGTCTTGGTGAAGGGCTTGAATACGTCCCAGCCGGCGTTGTTGACCAGCACGTCGATCGGACCGAAACGCTGCGCCACCGCGGCCACCGCGGCATCGACGCCGGCGCGCTCGGTGATGTCGCAGAGGAAGGCCTCGGCCTGTCCGCCATCGGCGCGAATCCGGGCCGCGACCTGCTCCGCCGCGTCGAGGTTCAGGTCGAACACCGCCACCTTGGCGCCCTCGCGCCCGAAGCGGCGGCAGGTCGCGCCGCCAATCCCGCCACCGCCGCCGGTGACCACCACTGTCTTGCCTTCGAATCTTTGCATGAGGTTCTCCGATCAGGTTTCAAGCTTGCTATCGTCTGACGGCTGCATCCTTGGTTCGGATCGCTTTTACGTCAACGTGTTTACCTATTGTAGGATGCCGGTCTGGCGCTTGCATAGCAATTTTTCAACGAGAAATATCATGGTTACCCCTAATGAAAACAGCGAAACAGCCCGTATGGAGCTTGCTAATCGCGTTTTCTTCAGACTCTATCAATGTGCCAATATGTTGCACAAAACGGGCACCCGAGCGGTCGAAGCCGAAGGGCTGACCACGCAGCAGTGGGCGGTGCTGGGCGCGCTGTCCAGGGCGGCGGTGAGCGACGGGATGAGCGTGGGAGATCTGGCGCGCTATCTCAAGGTGAGCCGGCAGAACCTTTCCGGGCTGCTGAGCCGGATGGAGCGCGACGGCCACATCGGCACCGCGCCTGACGGACGCGACCGGCGCTCGCGCCTGGTCACCATGACCGAATCAGGACGGCATGTGTGGCTGGTGGAAGCCCAGCCGAAGATCCACGGCTATTACGAGAAAGTCCTCGACGGCTTTTCCGTCAACGACGTCACGCACACCCTGCACTACCTGCTCAAGATCCTCGAGAACATGCAGCGGGTGGACGATGAACAGGGTGGCGTGCCGGAGCCATGAACCCAAGGCACCCGCAGGGCCTCAGGACGCCGGCAGCCCTTCCTTCTTGAGCCGGTAGGCCAGTTGCGGCCGCGTGATGCCCAGCAGCCGGGCGGCCTGCGACAGATTGCCCTTGGCGCGCTGCATGGCCATCTGCATCAGGCGCTGTTCCAGCGAGGCGATGTCGATGCTCTCTTCGAGCACCCGGTCGCACAGCGCGTCCAGGGTCCCGGCCTCCGCCTCGGTGATCTGCCCGCCGGCGCCGATCTGACCACCGCTGGTCGCGCCGGAGGGCGAGCTCCACAGGCAGGCTGCGTCGATGTCGCCATGGTCGGGCGCGAGCAGCACCGCCCGCTCGATCACGTTCTCGAGCTCGCGGATGTTGCCCGGCCACGGGTGCTTCAGCACTTCGCGCATCGCCTTGTCGGTCAGGCCGCGCAGCTTCTTGCCGTACAGCGCGCTGAATTTCTCGACGAAGCGCGCGACCAGCGCCGGGATGTCGGCCGTGCGTTCGCGCAGCGGCGGAATGGTGATCGGGAAGGTGTTGAGCCGGTAGAACAGGTCGCTCCTGAACCTGCCGGCCTGCATGGCCTGCGGCAGGTCGACGTTGGTGGCGGCCACGATGCGGACGTCGACCCGGGTCGGCTGATCGGCGCCGAGGCGCTCGATCTCGCCGGTCTGCAGGACGCGCAGAAGCTTCACCTGGGTGGCCGGCGGGAGGTCGCCCGCCTCGTCGAGGAACAAGGTGCCGCCGTGGGCACGCTCGAAGCGGCCGGCACGCGCATGGTGGGCACCGGTGTAGGCGCCCTTCTCGACCCCGAACAGCTCGGCCTCGATCAGCTCGGCCGGAATGGCCGCGCAGTTGACCGCGATGAAAGGCTGCTTGGCGCGCGGACCGTTGTCGTGCAGCCAGCGGGCGAACAGTTCCTTGCCGACGCCGGTCTCACCGAGGAGCAGCACGGTGATGGCGCTGGTGGCGGCCGTGCGCAACAGGTCGAACGCCGCACGAAAGCCCGGCGAGACGCCGACCAGCTTCTGGTCGTATTCCCGGCGCGGCTGCAGGGCGCGGATGTGTTCGAGCCCGAGGTTGAATTCGATCAGCCGCTCGGCCACATGGTGCTGCCGGAAGTAGTCGAGATAGCGCTCGTCCTGCCACTCCTCCGCCGGGTGCCCGACGATCCGGCAGCGGCTGTCGCCCATGCTCGTGCATTCGACCTCCTTGAAGACGACCAGCCGCCCGAGGAAGGCGCTGGTGTAGCCGGACGCATAGCCGATCTGCGACCAGCATTGCGGGTCGTCGCCGTAGCCGAAGTCGGCCACGTGGGCCTCGCATTCCCAGGAGTTCTCCCAGACGAACTCGCCGAAGAAATGCTTGGTGGCGAGGTCCATCTCGAGCTGGATCATCTCGACGCTCACGATGCCCTCGATCGAATGCAGCCGCGGGCCGAGCATGAAGGCGTCCTCGGTGCGAAGGCCGGCGCGCCGTTCCTTGACCGCCAGTTCGCCGTCGCGCTGGCCCGACGCAAAGCCCATGCGCACCAGCAGGCCGCGCGCGCGCTCGACGCCCAGCGAATCCAGCAGCTCCTTGCGAAGCTCGGCGAAAGCCCGCGCGTGCAACAGCAGCATGCGCTGCTCGTCCAGCCAGATATGGCCGGAGCCGGCGTTGAAGCGCAGGAGAGAAAGCAGTTCTCCCACGTTGTCTCCTTGGATGAATGCCGCGTGGCGATGCCACGCCGGCGCGGTCCACGATGCTAGCAGCACGGCACCGGCCGGCAGGCAGGCGCGGCGCCCGAGGCTTCAGTCCGGCGACTGCGACACCCGGTCGCGGTACATCTCGCGCAGCCGCGTCTTCAGGAACTTGCCGGTCGCGGTCTTCGGAATCGCCTCCACCCACTCGAAGTCGTCTGGCAGCTGGAAGCGCGCCAGCTTCGGCCGCAGGAATTCGCGCAGCCCCGGCGCGTCGAGCTCGGCGCCCGGGCGCCGCACCACCACCACCAGCGGCCGTTCGCCCCACTTCGGATGCGGGATCGCGACCACCGCGGCCTCGGCGACCGCAGGATGGCCCATGGCCAGGTTCTCGAGTTCCACCGAGCTGATCCATTCGCCGCCCGACTTGATCATGTCCTTGCTGCGGTCGACCAGGTGCATGTAGCCCTGGGGGTCGATGGTGCCGACATCGCCGGTGCGCAGCCAGCCGTCGGCGGTGAACTTGCCCGGATCGTTCGGCGTCGCATGGTAGGCGCCCGTGACCCAGGGTCCGCGCACCTGGACCTCGCCGGTCGCCTTGCCGTCCCAGGGCTGGAGCCCCGCGGCCTCGTCGACGATGCGCATCTCGACCAGCGGGGCGGCGATGCCCTGCATCGCGCGCACCGCATGCTGCTGTTCCTTGGGCAGCGCCAGGTGCTCGGTCTTGATGACCGGGACGCTGCCCAGGGGCGAGGTCTCGGTCATGCCCCAGCCCTGCACGATGCGCATGTCGTGCTGCTCGAAGTTGGCGATCATGGTCTGCGGCACCGCCGCGCCGCCGATCAGCATCCGCATGCCCTTCACGAGCTTGCGCTCGCGCGTGGGCTGCGAGAGCGACTGCCAGATCATCATCCAGATGGTCGGCACGCCGAGCGCCATGGTGACCTGCCCTTCCTCCATCAGGTCGAGCAGGTCTTCGCCGCCGAGGTGCGGCCCGGGCAGGACCTGCCCGGCGCCCACCATCATGGCCGAGAAGGGCACGGCCCAGGCATTGGCATGGAACATGGGCGTGACCATCATCACGTGGTCGCGCGCCGACAGCGCGAACAGGTCGGGGATGCAGCCGGTGATGGCGTGCAGCACCATCGAGCGGTGCGAATACACGACGCCCTTCGGGCGGCCGGTGGTGCCGGAGGTGTAGCACATGCCGACGGCTTCGTTCTCGTCCTGCTCGGGGTATTGGTAGGCGGTGGCGTCGCCTTCGATGAAGTCCTCGTAGCTCTCCAGGCCGGCGGGCAAGGCGGCCCCGCCGAACGGCACGACGATGACGCGCGGCTGCTGCTTCAGGAGCGGCGACACGCGCTCCCAGATCGGCAGCAGCACGTCGTCGACGATCAGCACGCGATCGCCGGCGTCGTCCATGATGTAGGCGATGTCCTCGGGCGACAGCCGCAGGTTGAGGGTGTGGAGCACCGCGCCCGAGGCCGGGATGCCGAAGTAGCACTCCAGGTGCCAGGCATGGTTCCAGCTCATCGTGGCCACGGCCTCCCCGCGCGCGATGCCGGCCTTGCCGCGCAGGGCCTGCGCGAGCTGCCGGGCCCGGCGGCGGATCTCGCGGTAGCTGCGGCGGTAGGTCGACTTGTCGGGCAGCCGGCCGAGCACGCTCTGGTCGCCGAAGTAGGTGCCGGCGCGATCGAGGATCTGGTTGGTGCTGAGCTGCACCGGCATCATGGTCGATTTCATCGGGCTGTCTCCGTGGCGGGGCGAATTGCGCCGCATGATAGGGCGAGGCAGGCCTCAGCGGCCAGGGGTCCGAGGGATTTGGAGCATGTCCAGCCCGCGCCGATGCGTCCGTGATCGGGGGTCGGCGAGCTCGTGCAGCACGTCCATGTGATGGCGCCCCGGCACGGTTTCGGCGGCGACGACCACCCCCGGCCCCCAGGCGCGCCCGATCAGCCCGGCCTGTCGCAGGAACTCTTCGCTCTCGTCTGCGCCGACCACGGTCACCAGGGATCCCTGCGACGGCGCGGGCCACAGCGCCGGGCTGAGCCGGCGCGCCGCTGCCGCGCTCAAGCCGATGTCGGCGGCCAGGAAAGGCGCGTGCCGAAGCGGCTCGAGCTCGTACAGGCCCGAGATCGAGAGTGCGGCTTTCACCAGGTCCGCCGGCAGGTCGGGCGCCACGGCCCGCCAGTCGCAGGCCAGCAGCATCGTCGCCAGGTGCCCGCCCGCGGAGTGGCCGGCCACCACGATGCGGTCGCGATCGCCGCCGTGCGCGGACGCATGCCGCCAGACCCAGGCCAGCGCCTGCACGAGCTGCAGCGCGATGTGCTCGATGCCGACCGCCGGACACAGCGCGTAGTTGACTTGCACCACCATCGCGCCGGCCTCGACGAAGGGCGGCGCCACGAAAGCCTGGTCGCGCTTGTCGAGGGCGCGCCAGTAGCCGCCGTGGATGTACACCAGCACCGGCGCTCCGGCGCGAGGCGGCAGAAGGATGTCGAGCCGTTCGCTGGCGTCGTCGCCGTAGGCCAGGTCGAGCACCCAGCCCGGCCCGGCCAGCGCGCTGGCGGAGGCGTCGGCCCAGTGCTTCAGGATCGCGGGATGCCCGGGAATGCGAGCGCGGTTGTTGTATTGCGCGTCGAACCAGGCGGGCGATGGACGCGGCATGTGGCTGCCTGGCGAGGTCAGCTGCGCTTGGCGGCCGCCGCGACGGTCTTCGCAGCGCTCGGCCGGGCCGGGCGCCGGGTGGCCGGCTTCTGCTCGGCGTCGCGCAGCGCGGCGTCGATCAGGGCGTCGGCCATCCAGAGCGCGGTGCGCTCGACCTCGCGATCGCCCAGGCCCCAGATGTCCTTGAGGATCACATAAGGCTCGATGCCGTAGACCACCGACAGGGCGTGGTGCAGCCGGTCGCGCACGGCCGGGCGCATCAGCGGTGCCAGCGGCTCGATCGCGTGTTCGAGGATGCGCACGCGGTGGCCGCGCCGGTAGGGCTCCTCTTCCAGCAGCCCGGCGCGCTCCAGCCCCCACTGCTCCAGCGAGAGCTGGGCGGCGGCGCGCAATTGCGCCTCGAATTCCTTGAAGCGCGGAAAGGTCTGCAGGAACAACTCGTGCACGCGGTCGCGCCCGTTCGGGTTGGCGGAAGCCAGCTTGCGCACCGGCCCGAGCGAGCTGTCGATCACCGCGGTGACCAGCGCGCTGCGGCTCGGGAAGTAGCGGTACGCGGTGGCGCGCGACACCTTCGCGCGCGCCGCGGCCTCGGCCACCGAGGGGATGTGACCGCTCTCCTGGATGATGGCCATGGCGGTATCGAGCAGCAGCCGGAACGTGGCGGCCCTGACGCCGCGTTCGGGCGGAGTCGGCGGTTCGCTCAGCTTGTGTTTCAGTCGCGCCATGGGGTTTGTACGGGGCTTGGACGGGCTCGGGGTCTATTGTGAACAGCGGATGCCGGATCGTATGATGCAGCCATCCCGATTTGAGACGCAAGTCTCAAACATGACTTCCAAGACTTCGAGGCAGCCGGTGCACACCGGCAGGACCCCGGGGCGATATGGAGACAAAGTCGATGCGCTTGGCCAGCTGGAATTGGGGTGGACGAGACCACGTGGGCACGATCTCGCCGGACGGGCGGGAGGCCACGCCGCTGGGCGCGCGCGACCCATCGCTCGGCGCCCTGCCGCTGATCCAGGCGCTGGCACGCGGGGAGCCCTTGCCGCAGCCTTCCGGCACGCGGCTGCCGGTCGAAGTGATCACGCTGCGCGCCCCGCTGCCGCGTCCGCTGCGCAGCCTGTTCTGCGTCGGGCGCAACTACCGCGCGCATGCGGCCGAACTCGCCGGCTCGGTGTTCCGCGCCGCCATGCCCGAGACCGACCCCTGGCCGATCGTCTTCGGCAAGCTGGGCGAATGCGTCGTCGGTCCGTACGACGCGGTGCGCCTGCCCTCGCCCGCCGCCTCGATCCAGATCGACTACGAATCGGAGCTCGCCGTCGTCATCGGCCGCGGCGGGCGCGACATTCTCGCGGCCCACGCCATGGACCATGTGTTCGGCTACACGGTGGTCAATGACGTCACGGCGCGCGACGTCCAGATGCGCCACCAGCAGTGGGACCTGGGCAAGAGCTTCGACAGCTTCTGCCCCATGGGCCCGTGGATCGTGACCGCCGACGAGCTCGACGGCCGCGCCACCCGCGTGCGCGGTTGGGTCAACGGCGCGCTGCGCCAGGACGGCCAGACGCGCGACATGATCTTCGACATCCCGACGCTGATCGAGACCTGCTCGCGCGGTATCACGCTGTACCCCGGCGACGTGATCGCCACCGGCACGCCCTCGGGCGTGGGCATGGGACTGAAGCCGCCGCAATGGCTGAGGGCGGGCGACGTGGTCCGTATCGAGATCGACGGCGTCGGTGTCATCGAGAACCGGTTCGAGTAGGCCATGAGCTTTCAAATGATCGACCGCGTCGCGGTGGAAGAGGAAGGCGAAGGCCCGGCCATCGTCTGCGTGCACGGACTCGGCGGCAGCACCAACACCTACCAGCCCCTGATGCCGGCGATGGCGCGGCACCGGGTGATCCGGGTCGACCTGCCGGGCAGCGGCCGCTCGCAGCGGGCCGAGGGCGCGCTGTCGATCGCGCGCTACGTCGAGACGCTGCTCGACGTCTGCGAGCGGCTGAAGGTGGGGCGCGCCCATTGGGTCGGCCATTCGATGGGAACCATCGTCTGCCAGCACATCGCCGCCGCGCATCCGAAGCGGGTCGCGAGCGTGGCGTTGTTCGGCCCGCTGATCGCGCCGCCCGACGCCGCCCGCGCGGCGATGACCGCGCGGGCGGCCAAGGCGCGCGAAGGCGCCGCCGGCATGCACGAGATCACCCAGGCGCTGCTGCAGGGCGCCATCTCGGCCGACACCCGCCAGCGCCTGCCGGTGGCGGTGGCCTTCGTGCGCGAGAGCCTGATGCGCCAGGAGGGCGAGGCCTACGCCCGCAGCTGCGAAGCGCTGGCCGGCGCCCAGGCGGCCGCGGTCGAGCAGATCGAGGCGCCCGTGCTGCTGGTGACCGGCGACGAAGACGGCGTGGCGCCGCCGCAGGCGGTGCGCGCCATGGCCGAGCGGCTGCACCGCGCCGCCAGCCGGCGCGTCGTGGTGCTGCCGCGCTGCGGCCACTGGACCCCGATCGAGCGCCCCGACGAGTGCCAGCGCGAGCTGCGCGACTTCCTCGCGGCACAGGCAAGGAGCTGAGATGAAACGCCCCCACGCTCATCACTTCGTGTATCGCTGCCCCCCGAGGGGGCGCTCAGTGCCCTTCGGGCGGCCGGGCGGGCAAGAGATCGTTGGCCCCCACGCTCATCACTTCGTGTATCGCTGCCCCCCGAGGGGGCGCTCAGTGCCCTTCGGGCGGCCGGGCGGGCACTGACATGGCCGACGTGCTGTTCACCAACGTGCGGGTCTTCGACGGCGGCGGCGAAGCGCCCTTCACCGGCGACGTGCTGGTGCAGGGCAACCGCATCGCCCGCGTCGTCAAGACCGGGTACGGCGAACGATCGGCGCCGGTCTCGGGCGCGCAGGTGATCGACGGCGCCGGCGCCTTCCTGATGCCGGGCATGGTCGAGGCCCACACGCATTTCTCGTGGAACGACCAGCCCAGCCTCGACGCCATCCAGCGCATGCCGCCCGAAGAACACATCCTGTGGTGCGCCCAAGTGGCGAAGCGCTACCTGGACATGGGCTGGACCAGCTGCGTCGGTGCCGCGGCGGCCAAGCCGAGGCTCGACGTCGTGATCCGCAATGCGATCAACGACGGCACCATCGTCGGCCCGCGCTACCTCGCCGCCAGCCAGGAGATCACCGTGCCCGGCGGCCTGGGCGACACCACCCGGCCGCACCTGCCGCAGCCCGAGTTCGCCTTCGGCGCGATCGTCAGCGGCGCCGAGGAGATGCGCCGCTGCGTGCGCATGTTCGCCAAGTACGGCGTCGACTCCGTGAAGATCAATCTCTCCGGCGAATCGATCACCGGCATGCCGAGCGAGATGAGCCAGTTCACCGAGGAAGAGGTCACCGTCTGCGTGCAGGAGGCCAAGGCCTGGGGCAAGCGCGTGGCCGCGCACGCGCGTTCCACCTGGGCCATCAAGCAGTGCGTGAAGCAGGGCATCGAGGTGATCTACCACGCCAGCTTCACCGACGAAGAGGCGCTCGACATGCTCGAGGCCCACAAGACCGAGCACTTCATCGCGCCGGGCCTGGCCTGGCTCATCAACACCTGCCACCACGCGAGCCCGTGGGGCCTGACCGAGGAGGTGACCCGGAAGATGGGCTACCACCGCGAGCTCGAGGCGGCCGTCGAGAGCATGCGCGCGATGCGCAAGCGAGGCATCCGCATCCTGCCCGGCGGCGACTACGGCTTTGCCTGGACGCCGCACGGCACCAACGCCAAGGACCTCGAGTACTTCGTCAGGCACGTCGGCATGAGCACCATGGAAGCCCTGCTGTCGGCCACCGCCTGGGGCGGTCCGATGATGCGCATGGGCAAGGTCATCGGCTACATCCGGGAAGGCTACCTGGCCGACATCCTGCTGATCGACGGCGACCCGCTCGCCGACATCACGGTGCTGCAGGACAAGGCCCGCATCATGGCCGTCATGAAGGACGGCGAGTTCCACCGCGCGCCGCCGGTGCGCTCGGCGCGCACCACGCGCTGGGCCACGGCCTGACAGGAGAAGAGCATGGCTGACGTCGTCTTCACCAACGTCCGCATCCTCGACGGCACGGGGCAGAACCCCTATTCCGGCAGCGTGCTGGTGCGCGGCAACCGGATCCGCCAGGTCGGCCGCAGCACGGCGCCGATCGCGCCGGGCGGCGCGACGGTGATCGACGGCGCCGGTGCCACGCTGATGCCCGGGATGTGCGAGGCACACACGCATTTCTCGTGGAACGACGCCGCCACGCTGGCCGAGATCCAGACCCTGCCGCTCGAGGAGCACGTGCTGTGGTGCGCCAAGGTCGCGCGGCGCTACCTCGAGGCCGGCTTCACCTCGTGCGTCGGCGCCGCCTGCGCCAAGCCGCGGCTCGACGTCGTGATCCGCAACGCGATCAATGCCGGGCAGATCCCCGGCCCGCGCTACCTGGCGGCGAGCCAGGAGATCACCGTGCTGGGCGGCCTCGGCGACGAGACCTTGCCGCACCTGCCCTTCCCCGAGTTCAGCTTCGGCGTCAACATCTCCGGCCCCGAAGAGATGCGCAAGGCCGTGCGCCTGTTCCTCAAATACGGCGTCGACTCGATCAAGATCAATCTGTCGGGCGACAACTTCACGCCCCAGTCGCCCGCCGAGACCACCTGGATGTCGGACGAGGAGGTCGCGGCCGCCATGCGCGAGGTGCGCATCCGCGGCAAGCGCGGCATTGCGCATGCGCGCTCCTCCGACAGCGTGAAGCAGGCGCTGCGCCACGGCATCGACCTGATCTACCACGCCAGCTTCGTCGACAACGAGGCGCTCGACCTGCTCGAGGCCGCCAAGGACCGCGTCTTCGTCGCCCCGGGCATCGCGATCCTCTATGCCATGCTGCACGAGGCCGAGCCCTACGGCATCACGCACGACATGGCGGTCGGCATGGGCTACGAGATCGAGTGGGAAGCCGCGATCGATTCGCTGCAGAAGATGCACCGGCGCGGCATTCGCGTGCTGCCGGGCGGCGACTACGGATTCGCCTTCACGCCGCATTGCCAGAATGCGCGGGACCTCGAGTTCTTCGTCAAGTACCTCGGCTTCACGCCGATGGAGGCGATCCGGTCGACGACGCTCTACGGCGGCCAGATCATGATGAGACCCGATGAGCTCGGCGTCGTCAGGGACGGGTACCTGGCCGACCTGCTGCTGGTCGACGGCGATCCGCTCGCCAACCTGTCGATCCTGCGCGATCCGAAGCGCATCCTCGCGGTGATGAAGGACGGCGAGTTCGCCAAGGCGCCGGCGATCGCTTCGCAGCGAGCCTGGGAGCATGCCGCGTGAGCCGCCGGGCCGCTCCCAAGGCGAGCACCGAAGCGCTGTTGCGCGGAGGTTCTCGGTGAGCCGAAAAAGCTGGGCGCTCTGGTTGCTTTTCGGCGTGCCGATCGCGGTCTTCGCGGTCTGGGCGATCGCCGACAACGCGACGCTGTTCTTCAAGACCTTGCTGAACGGGATGACGCTCGCGTCGCTGTACTTCCTGGTCGCCAGCGGCTTCACGCTGGTCTTCGGCCTGATGCGCAACGTCAACCTCGCGCACGGCTCGCTCTACCTCTTCGGCGCCTATGTCGGCTGGTTCGTCGGCGAACGCACCGGCTCCTGGGTGCTGGCGGTCATGGCGGGCTTCCTTGCCGCGGCGGTGCTGGGCCTGCTGATGCAGCTGCTGGTGTTCCGCCACATGCAGGGCCAGGACCTGCGGCAGACGCTGGTCACCATCGGCCTGTCGATCGTGATGGCCGACCTGATGCTCTGGCTCTGGGGCGCCGAGATCTACACCTTCGATCCGCCGGCGTGGATCTACGGCTCCACCACCCTCCCGCTGATCGCGAAATTCCCGACCTATCGGCTGTTCGTGCTGCTGGCATCGATCGTGATCGGCGTCGGGCTCTGGCTGCTGCTCGCGCGCACCCGCATCGGCATGATGATCCGTGCCGGCGTGGACGACCGCGCCATGCTGGCGGCCTCGGGCGTCAACGTGCAACGCGTCTTCGCGCTCACTTTCGCGATCGGCGCCGGCCTGGCCGGACTGGCCGGTGTCGTCGGCGGCACCGCGCTGTCGATCTCGCCCGGCGAGGACACGCGCTACCTGCTGGCGTCCCTGGTGGTGGTGATCGTCGGCGGCATGGGCAGCGTGGTGGGCGCCGCCATCGGCGCGCTGCTGATCGGCCTGGCCGAACAGTTCGGCCTGGCCTATGCGCCGACCTACAGCGTGGTCTTCACCTTCGTGATCATGGTCGTGGCGCTGGCCTTCAAGCCGCGCGGGCTGATGGGGAAGAGCACATGAGCGCCGCGGAGGTTTTCTTGAGCGCCGCCCGGCCGCCCGAAGGCGCTCGCACCGCAGTGCGATGCACGGAGGTTTCCGAGTGAGCGCGGCACGCTGGCGGCGGGCCATGCACGCGTCCTCGACGGCGGCGCCCGCGCGCGGTGCCGCGGTGGCGCAGTCGGCCGGCCAGCCTCGGCGGGCCGGCAGCGCGGCCCGCCCGCAGCCGGCGGCCCCCGCGTGGTGGCGATCCGCGCTGGGCGCCGTGAAGCTGCGCCACCTGCTCGTTGCCGCTTTCGTCCTGGCCTATCCCTTCGTGGCCTCGCCCTTCTTCACCTTCCAGATCGGCGCCCAGTCGCTGGCGCTCGGCCTCATCGCGCTGTCGCTCACCTTCCTGGGTGGCTACGGCGGCATGGTGTCGCTGGCCCAGATGACGGTCGCGGGCTTCGCCGCCTACATGCTGGCGATCTTCGGCACCAGCAGCAACGTCGCGATCAGCCTGGGCTGGCCCTGGTGGCTGGCCCTGATCGTGGCGATCTCGCTGGCCACCCTGGTCGCGGCGGCCATCGGCTGGTTGTCGGTGCGCACCGAGGGCATCTACACGATCATGATCACGCTCGCGGTGGGCGTGGCCTTCTTCTATCTCGCGCAGCAGAACTACACGGTCTTCAACGGCTTCCAGGGCTTCAGCCGCATCGGGCCGCCGACGGTGTTCGAGCTCGACCTGCACGAGCCCATGCCCTTCTACTTCCTGGTCCTGGCCTGCGCGGCGGGCGGCTACTTCTTCGTCAAGCACCTGGTGCGGGCGCCCTTCGGCGTGGCCCTGCAAGGCATCCGCGACAACCCGCGCCGGATGCAGGCGCTGGGCTACGACGTGACGGCGCACCGGGTCGGCGCCTATGCGGTGGCCGGCTTCCTCGCCGCGGTGGGCGGCGTGCTCATGGTCTGGTACAACGGCCGCATCTCGCCCGGCACCATCGGCATCGGCGCGATGATCAACATCCTCATCATCGCCGTGCTCGGCGGCATGAAGCACCCGATCGGTGCCTTCATCGGCGCGATCGTCTTCGTGCTGCTGCAGAACTTCGCCATCGACCTGGTCGACCGCGAACGCTTCAATCTCGTGATCGGCGGGGTCTTCCTCGCGATCGTTCTGTTTTCCCCCGATGGATTGCTGGGCCTGTGGCAGAGCCTGCGCCATCGCCTCGGCGCCCCTTTCACCCCCCGCGGCCGTGGCCGCATTCATCGATGACAAGAAGGAGCGAGACATGAGCAGAGGCAAGCAATCGTTCGGGCGCAGCATCATTGCTGCGGCGGCGCTGGTCACGGTGGCCGGCTTTTCCCAGGCGCAGGAAACCTTGAAGATCGGCCTGCTCGCCACGCTGGAGGGCCCGTTCGCGGCACCCGGCCAGGACAGCATGCGCGGCGCGGACCTCGCGCTGAAGGAAAGGAACGGCATGGCCGGGGGCAAGAAGATCGAGTTCATCAAGGTCTCGTCCGACGCCACCCCGGACAAGGCGGTCAATGCCACGCGCAAGGCCGTCGAGCAGGACAAGGTGCAGATCATGATCGGCCCGCTGTCGGGCGACGAGGGCATCGCGGTCAAGAACTACGCGAAGACGCAGCCCAACATCACCTTCATCAACGGCTCGTCCGGCGCCCAGGCGACCACGCTGGCGGACCCGGCGCCGAACTTCTACCGCTTCAACACCGAGGGCGCGCAATGGATGGTCGGCCTGGGCGAGCATGCGCTCTCGAAGGGCTACAAGAAGACCTTCCTGATCGCAGAGGACTACGGTTTCCCGTACTCGCAGGTGCAGGGCTTCATGGCGAGCTACTGCGCCAAGGGCGGCAAGGTGGTCGACAAGGCCTGGGTCCCGCTCGGCACCAAGGACTACGCCTCGGTGATCGCGAAGATCCCGAAGGACGTCGACGCGCTGGTCGTCGTGCTCGGCGGTTCGGACGCGGTGAACTTCCTGACCCAGTACGAGCAGGCCGGCGGCGACAAGCCGATGGTCGGCGGCTCGATCACGGTCGACCAGACGGTGCTCAACTTCAAGGGCAAGCGCCGCGAGTCGCTGCTCGGCACGGCGTCCGCCGGGCCGATGGCCGATTCGATCGACACGCCCGAGTGGAAGAAGTTCGTGGCCGACTACAAGGCCACCTTCAAGGACGGATTCCCGAGCCCCTCGCTGTTCGCCTACCTGTACTACATCAACACCAAGGCCACGCTGGACGCGCTCGACGCGGTCAAGGGCGACCTGTCGAACGGCCAGAAGGCCTACCGCGACGCGCTGCAGAAGACCAACTTCAAGGGGCCGGCCGGCGAGGTCAGGATCGACGCGAACCGCAACGGCGTCGGCACCACCTACATCACCGAGGTGGCGAAGGCGCCCGACGGCTCCTTCTACAACAAGGTCGTCAAGTCGGTGCCCAACATCACGCAGACGCTGGGCCTGCCCGAGGCGGAGTTCAAGCAGATGGGCCTCGGCACCCGCGACGTGCCCGACTGCCGCAAATGAAGCCCACCCCCGTTGCTTGCTCATTGCGTGTAGCCGCCTCCCCCCTCAAGGGGGCCACACCGGCGGCCCGGCAAAGCCGGTTCCGCGGTGTGTCCCGAGGGGGCCGGGCTTCGCCGGCCGGCACCTGGCACGCTTCGCGAGAAAGCTGAAGATGGCTTCGATCACCCCGCTCAGGCCCTCGACGTCGCGCGGCGCTTCGGATGCCGGCGCGCTGGCCGGCGCGCAGCTGCTCTCGGGCGACGCGCTGCGGCTGGACGGGGTGACGCGCGCCTTCGGCGCGCTGCGGGCGGTCGACGACGTGTCGCTCACCGTCACGGCCGGGCAGAAGTACGCGATCCTCGGCTCCAACGGGGCCGGCAAGACCACGCTCTTCAACGCCATCACCGGCGACTTTCCGCCGACGGCGGGGCGCATCCACTTCTTCGGCGAGGACATCACCGAGCTGCCGCCGCACGACCGCATCCGAAAGGGCCTCCGGCGCACCTACCAGTCTTCGCTGCTGTTTCGCGACCTGTCGGTGCGCGACAACCTGTTCCTGGCGGTGCGCGGCGTGGCCAGCGGGCGCTTCAGTTTCCTGCGCGCGCGCGCCGGCCATGCCTCGATGCGCGCGACCCGCGACCTGCTCGAGCGCTCGCGCCTGAGCCACATCGCGGACGAACGGGTCGCCAATCTGGCGCACGGCCAGCAGCGCCAGCTGGAGATCGGCATGGCGCTGGCCGGCGCGCCGCGCCTGATCCTGTTCGACGAGCCCGCCGCCGGCCTGTCGCCGGTCGAACGGCGCGAACTGGTCGCGCTGCTGGGTTCGCTGCCGGCGCACATGAGCTTCGTGCTGATCGAGCACGACCTCGACATCGCGCTGCGCGTGGTCGACCGGGTTACGGTGATGCACAACGGGCGCGTGCTGCGCACCGGGACGCCCGACGAGATCGAGAACGACGCCCAGGTCCAGGCGATCTACATGGGGAGCAGGCACTGATGGCATGGTTTCGCACCGACCGGGCCGTCGCGGCCAGCGGCGCGCCGATGCTGGCCATCGAGGCGCTCGACGTCTTCTATGGCCGCGCCCATGCGCTGCAGGGCGTCAGCTTGACGCTGGAACGCGGGGTGCTGGGCATCGTCGGGCGCAACGGCATGGGCAAGACGACGCTGTGCAACGCCATCACCGGCCTGGTGCCGGCGCGCGGCAGCATCCGGCTCGCGGGCGAGGAAATTCTCGGGCTGGCGCCGAACGAGATCACGAAGCGCGGCATCGCCTACGTGCCGCAGGGCCGCCGGGTGTGGGCGTCGCTGTCGGTCGACGAAACCCTCCGGCTGGTGGCCAGCCGCCGGCGCGAGGTCGATCGCGTCTATGCGATGTTCCCGCGCCTGGCGGAGCGCCGCGGCCATGGCGGCGCACAGCTGTCGGGCGGCGAGCAGCAGATGCTGGCGATCGGGCGCGCCCTGCTGCTGAACCCGAAGCTGCTCGTGATGGACGAGCCCACCGAAGGCCTGGCGCCGATGATCGTCGAGCAGGTGGCGCAGTCGCTGCGCGAGCTGGCGGCCGAGGGCCGCATCGCGGTGCTGCTGATCGAACAGAACCTCGGCGTCGCGATCTCGGTGGCCGACCGCATCGGCCTGATGGTCAATGGCCGCATCGCGCAGGAGATGCCCGCGGCGCAGCTGGCGGCCGACCGCGAGCTGCAGGAGCGCCTGCTGGGCGTGCGCTCGGGCGGGCCGGAGGACGATCTCGAGGCGTCGAGCGCCGCCGTCGATACCGGCCCTCCAGAGTCCATGCAAGTGTTCACGGTGCGCCGCGCGCACGGCGACGGCGCGACCTCGCTCGACGGCCCGGCGCCGAGCACGGTGCGCGGCTTCACGCGCTGGAACGCCGGCGGCACCGCCGCGCCGGTGGCCGACATCGTCAGGCTTGCGCCAGTGGCGGCGCCAGCGCCGGCCCCGCCTGCCGCCGCTTCGCCCCGCGTCTTCGAGTTCCCGGTCGCCGCGAGCAGCGAGCGCTCGGCCTACGTCGCCGGCACCTTCGACACCAAGGGCCGCGAGCTGGCCTTCCTGCGCCAGTGCCTCGAGAAGCTCGGCCTGCGCGTCGTCACGGTCGACCTGTCGACCTCCGGCACGCCTTCGCCCGCGAGCGTGCATCCGCGCGAGGTCGCGCGCCACCACCCGCAGGGCGAATCGGCGGTCTTCAGCAACGACCGCGGCAGCGCCACCGCTGCGATGGCGCTGGCCTTCGAGGCCTTCATCGGCACCCGCCGCGACCTGGGCGGCATCATCTCCGCCGGCGGTTCCGGCGGCACTTCGATGGCGACCCAGGGCATGCGCGCACTGCCGATCGGCGTGCCCAAGATGATGGTGTCGACCATGGCCAGCGGCGACACGCGGCCCTACGTGGGCCCCAGCGACATCTGCATGATGTATTCGGTCACCGACGTGCAGGGCATCCACCGCATCAGCGAGCTGGTGCTGGCCAATGCGGCGAACGCGCTGGCCGGCATGATCGCGCATCCGCCGGCGGTCTCCAGCGTCACCAGGCCGGCGATCGGCCTGACGATGTTCGGCGTCACCACGCCCTGCGTCCAGGCCGTCGCCCGGCGCCTGGAGGACGCCTTCGACTGCCTGGTGTTCCATGCCACCGGCGTCGGCGGCCAGTCGATGGAGAAGCTGGCCGAGTCGGGCCTGATCGCCGGCGCGATCGACGTCACGACGACCGAGATCGCGGACGAGATCGCCGGCGGCGTGCTGTCGGCCGGCGCGACGCGGCTGGACGTCTTCGCCCGCCACGCGCTGCCCTACGTGGGCTCCTGCGGCGCGCTCGACATGGTGAATTTCGGCGCCTGGGACACGGTGCCCGAACGATTCAAGGCGCGCCGGCTCTACCGCCACAACCCGACCGTGACGCTGATGCGGACCTCGGCCGAGGAATGCCGCGCGGTCGGCGAGTTCATCGCCGTGAAGCTCAACGCGATGCGCGGGCCGGTGCGCTTCCTGATCCCCGAAGGCGGCGTCTCCGCGATCGACCGGCCCGGCCAGCCCTTCCACGACCCGGACGCCGACCGGCAGCTCTTCGACAGCATCGAGCGCGGCTTTCGCGGCGGCCCCGACCGCAAGCTGCTGCGCCTGCCGCTGCACATCAACGACGAAGCCTTCGCCGACGCGCTGGTGGGCGCCTGGCGAGAGGTTTCGCAAACCCCGGCCGGCGCGCGGCGCGCCTAAGTGCCAGGACACGCCAGGACATCCGGAGGACCCCGACCATGCCACGCATCTCCCGATCGACCCTGCTGGCTCGCCTGCGCGCAAAGATCGACGCCGGCCGACCGATCATCGGCGGCGGCGCGGGCACCGGCCTGTCGGCCAAGTGCGAAGAGGCCGGCGGCATCGACCTGATCGTGATCTACAACTCGGGGCGCTACCGCATGGCGGGCCGCGGCTCGCTGGCGGGCCTGCTGGCCTACGGCAATGCCAACGAGATCGTCTGCGAGATGGCGCGCGAGGTGCTGCCGATCGTGCAGCACACGCCGGTGCTGGCCGGCGTGAACGGCACCGATCCGTTCATGATCCCGGACGAATTCCTGGGCCGGCTGATCGCCCTCGGCTTCTCGGGGGTGCAGAACTTCCCGACCGTGGGCCTCATCGACGGCGTCTTCCGGGCCAACCTCGAAGAAACCGGCATGGGCTATGCGCTCGAGGTCGAGCTGATCGCGCGCGCCCGCGCGCTCGACCTCCTGACCACGCCCTACGTCTTCTGCGAAGCCGATGCGCGCGCGATGGCCGCGGCCGGCGCCGACATCGTGGTGTGCCACCTGGGCCTGACCACCGGGGGCGTCATCGGCGCCGGGACCGCGCTCGCGCTGGCCGATTGCGTGCCGCGCATCAACGCCTGGGCGGCGGCGGCGCATGCAGTGAACCCCGAGGCGATCGTGCTGTGCCACGGCGGGCCGATCGCCACGCCCGAAGATGCGCAGTACGTGCTGTCGCGCTGCCCGGCGTGCCACGGCTTCTACGGCGCGAGCTCGATGGAGCGCCTGCCCGTCGAGGCGGCGCTCACCGAGACGACGCGACGCTTCGTTCAGATCACGTTGGACAGATGACCTTGCGGGAAAGACCCATCAGCTGCTCGGCAGCTTTGGCTCTGTCCTCAACTGAATAAGGAGACGAGATCCATGTCAGGCGCTCAATTCGGAAGTTTCATCCTCGGGCTGATCGTCGTTGCGATCGTCGTCGCCATCGCGGTCTGGCTGCTCCACTGGCTGTACCTGCGCAGCTCCAAGGAGCGGTCCTTCGTGCGCACCGGGCTGGGCGGGCAGAAGGTGGTGCTCGGCGGCGGCGCCTTCGTGCTGCCGATCGTGCACGACGTGATCCCGGTCAACATGAACACGCTGCGCCTCGAGGTCAACCGCGGCCGCGACAAGGCGCTGATCACCAAGGACCGGATGCGTGTCGACGTCATCGCCGAGTTCTACGTCCGCGTGGCGACCAGCGAAGAGGCGGTCGCCGCAGCGGCCCAGACCCTGGGCCTGCGGACGATGGAGCCGGAGCAGCTCAAGGAACTGGTCGAGGGCAAGTTCGTCGACGCGCTGCGCACCGCGGCGGCCGAGATGACGATGGAAGAACTCCACGAGCGGCGCGGCACCTACGTGAAGCGCGTGCGCGACGCCGTCGCCGAGGACCTGACCAAGAACGGCCTCGAGCTGGAAGCGGCCTCCCTGACGCAGCTCGACCAGACCGGCATGGAGTTCTTCAATCCGAGCAACGCCTTCGACGCCGAGGGCCTGACCCGCCTCACGGAGCAGATCGAGCATCGCAAGAAGCAGCGCAACGACGTCGAGCAGGACACGCTGATCGCGATCCGGAACAAGAACCTCGAGGCCGAGAAGCTCTCGCTCGACATCGATCGCGAAGCCGAGCACGCGCGGCTGGCGCAGCAGCGCGAGCTCGAGATCGCGCGCGCCCGCCAGCGCGCCGAGGTGTCGGCCGAACGCGCGCAGCGAGAGCAGGACGCCGAGGCCGCGCAGATCGCGGCGAAGCAAGGCATCGACCAGGCCCGCATCCGCTCCGAACAGACGATCGAGGAGGGACGCATCGGCAAGGAGCGCGCGATCCAGAGCGCCGAGATCGAGCGCCGCATGTCGCTCGAACTGGCGGAGCAGCAGCGCGCCATCTCGGTCGCGCGCGAGAGCAAGGCCCAGAGCGAGGCGCAGGCCGAAGCCGAGATCGCGCGGGCGCTGGCGGTGTCGGCGGAGGAGAAGGTCTTCACGGCCCGCGAGGTCGAGATGGCCGAGCGCAAGAAGGCCATCGACCTGATCGGCGCGCAGCAGGTCGCCGAGCGCGACGCCCTGCGCCTGACTTCGGCGGCGCAGGCCGAGAGCGACGCCAGCACCGCGCGCGGCGCCGCAGTGCGCGCGCAGGCCGAAGCCGACGCGGATGCCGACAAGATCCGCTCGATGGCGATGCGGGTGCGCGCCGAGATCGAGGCCGACGCCGCGCGCATGATGAACGAGTCCCACAACATGCTCACGCCCGAGGCGCGGATGTCGGCCCTGCGCCTGAAGCTGGTCGAGAAGGCCGAGGCGATCATCCGCGAATCGGTGCGTCCGCTGGAGCGCATCGAAGGCATCAAGATCCTGCATGTCGACGGCCTCGGCGGTTCCTCGGGCGGCGGTGAAGGCGGTGGCGGCAGCGGCTTTGCCGACGGCCTGGTCAACTCGGCGTTGCGCTTCAGGGCGCAGGCGCCGCTGGTCGACCAGCTGCTGCGCGAGATCGGCATCGAAGGCGGCGACATCCAGCGGCTGGTCGGTGACGCGAGCGGCGCCCATGCCGCCCTGCCCTCGGCGCCGACGCCGAAGGAATAGCGCATGGTGAATGTCTATGTCTCCAGCGTGATCGACGCCCCCGCGGACAGCGTGTGGTCGCGCGTGCGTGATTTCAACGGCCTGCCGCAATGGCATCCACTGATCGCCGACAGCCGGATCGAGAACGACCAGCCGGCCGATCGCGTCGGCTGCATCCGCCACTTCCACCTGAAGGACGGCGRCATGATCCGGGAGAAGCTGCTGGCGCTGTCCGACTACGAGTACAGCTGCACCTACGAGATCCTCGAAAGCCCGATGGGCGTGGCGAACTACATTGCCACGCTCAAGCTCACGCCGGTCACCGATGGCGGGCACTGCTTCGCCGAATGGAGCGCCGAGTTCGAATGCGAGGCCGGCCGGGAGCGCGAGCTGACGGAATCGATCGGCAACGGCGTGTTCCAGGCCGGCTTCGACGCGTTGAAGCGGCGGTCGTTACGCTGACGAGCCATGCTGCAGAAGGTCGTGCGCTCCGCAGTCATCGACGCGCCCATCGAGCGCGTCTGGGCGGTGCTGCGCGACTTCAACAGCCACGACCGGTGGCACAGCGCGATCGCCTCCAGCCATATCGAAGGCGGCGAGCGCGGCGACCAGGTCGGCTGCGTGCGCAGCTTCACGCTGAAGGACGGCAACCGCGTCCGCGAGCAGTTGCTGACGCTGTCGGACACCGAGCACAAGAGCACCTATTGCATCGTCGAAGCGAGCTTGCCGCTGCAGCGCTACGTGGCCACGGTCAGCCTCAAGCCGGTGACCGACGGCAACCGGACTTTCTGGCATTGGGAGTCGAGCTTTGCGACGCCGCCGGGGATGGAGCGCGAACTGCGCGACACCGTGGCGCAGGGCGTGTACGAGACCGGCTTCGAGGATCTGCGGCGCTACCTGCGCGGGGGCGCCGACCGGCACGCGCCCACCGGCCACGCGATGCCGACGGCGCTCCCCGTGCCGACGCGCCGTGTCGCCATCGAGCGCTATGGCGGCCCGGATGAACTTCGGGCGCAGGCCTTCGAGGCCCCTGCGCCGCGCGCCGGTGAACTGCGCATCCGGCAGCGCGCCGTCGGCGTCAACTTCATCGACGTGTACCTGCGCCGCGGCTGGATTCCGTCGATGCTGCCGCTCTCCGCGGGCTTGCCGGGCGTGCCGGGCATGGAGGCCGCCGGCGGCGTGCTCGATGTCGGCGCGCAGGTCTCCGGCTTCCTGCCGGGCGACCGCGTGGCCTATCTCGGCCCCGTGCCGGGCGCCTATTGCGGCGTGCGCTGCGTGCCGGCCGAGTGGGTGGTGCGATTGCCTGCCGCGGTCGAGGACGAGGTCGCCGCCGCACTGCTGCTCAAGGGCATCACGGCCGACTACCTGCTGCACGACCTCGGGCGCGTGCAGCGTGGCACCCGGCTGCTGGTCCACGCGGCGGCCGGTGGCGTCGGGCTGCTGGTGTGCGCCTGGGCGCGCCGTCTCGGCGCCGTGGTGATCGGCACGGTGTCGAGCGAGGAGAAGGCCCGCGTCGCGCGCGAGCATGGCTGCGAGCACGTGATCGTGACCCGCGACTACCGCTTCGCCGATGCCGTGCAGCGCAGCTGCGGCGGCGCCGACGTGGTGATCGACGGCCTGGGCGACGCGGCCCGCGACGAGAACCTGGCCGCCCTCGCGCGCCGGGGGCACTGGATCAGCCTCGGCCAGGCCAGCGGCCCCCTGGCGCCGCTGGCGCCCGATGCGCTGGTGGCCAAGTCGCTGAGCTTCTCGCGCCCCGTCGTGTTCGACTACGTCTCGACCCAGGCGCAGTTGGCCGAACGCGCGCAGCGGGTCTGGAGCGCGCTGGCGGACGGCTCGATCCGCCTGCCGCCCATCGAGCGCTTTGCGCTCGATGCCGCGGCGCAGGCGCACGCGCGGCTCGAGTCGCGCGCGACCGTGGGCGCGCTGGTACTGTTGCCATGAGACCCGTACAGGAGAGCAAGCCATGATCGTCGGCATGAACCACTTCACCGTGACCGCGGAGGACGAGCAGAAGACGCTCGCCTTCTACACCGGCCTGCTCGGCCTGCGCGTCGGGCACCGGCCGGAGCTCGGCTTTCCCGGCGCCTGGCTCTACGGCAGCGGCCCGCAGGCGGTGCTGCACCTCTACTTCGAGCGGCCGGTGCCGGCGCAGCGCACCGGGGTCATCGACCACATGGCGTTCACGGCGCAGGACCTGCGCGCGGTCAAGGCCCGCTTCGATGAGAGCGGGATCAGGTACGAGTTGCGCCAGCAGCCCGGTGGCGGCACCTGGCAGCTGTTCTGCCACGACCCCAGTGGCGCCAAGGTCGAACTCGATTTCGACGCTTCGGAGGTGCTTTGACATGCCAGTTTTCAACGCATCTCCGTTCAATGCCATCCCTTCCGCAGGAGGCAGCGCAATGTTTCACCGTTTCTGTCGGTTCATGCTGCTGCCTCTGCTGGGCCTGGCGATCGCGGGCTGCGCGACCGACCCGTCGCGGCTGCCGCTCGGCAGCACGCGCGCCGAGGTGCTGCAGCAGGCAGGCAAGCCGACCGCCACCTATCCCCTGCCCGGCGGCGGCGAGCGGTTGCAGTATTCGCGCGCACCCTCCGGCTACCAGGTCAACAACGTCGACCTCGATGCGGCCGGGCGTGTGGTCGCGATCACCCAGGCGCTCGACAACCCGATCTACGACAGCCCGATCGTGATCGGCCAATGGCGCGAAGCCGATGTGCTGCGAACTTTCGGGCGGCCCTACCAGGTCACCCGGGTCACTTCCTTCGATGGCCCGATCTGGAGCTGGCAGTTCATGGACCTCAGCATGCCGCGCCTGTTCTATGTCTACTTCGACCCTGACGGCGTCGTGGTGCGTTACTTCGCCGGTGACAGCCCGAACATCCTGAACGTGAAGTGACCGCCGAGGCGCTACAGTCGGCGCATGAACCGGCTTGCCTTGTCTTTCCTCGCCTTGGCACTGGGGGGCTGCGCCACGCCCCCCAATGAAGTCGTCCGCATGAGCGACGGCGTCTTGCGTGCCACGACCTCCGCCCAGGCTGCGGCGCATTGCGAAAAGGATCGATCGACCCTGCGGATGCTCGGGAAGGCGCCGGCGGAGTCCGGCGTCCTGTTTCGCTGCGAACGCTAGCAGGGCCTGGACGTCGGGCCGCTTGAATCGAGCACTAGATCAAGGCCCTTAATCGGCGCTGGGCGCGGTCGAGTCCGACGACCAGGCGATTCTCGATACTCTCCGCCTCCGTGATTCGATCGTCGAGCCATGCGGCATCCGTGTATCCGACTTGGGACATCTTCTGCATCATGACGCCGATGAGGGCGTTTTGATCCGTGATCAACCCATCCCAGAGGTCGACATCCGCCTGGGCGCCTTGTATTTCCACGTAGCTGGCCGTCATCGTTGTCTCCCGCACGCTTGTCTGCATAGCGTAGCACTGCACCCCCTCGGGAGGAGGGCAAAGATGAAGGCGTGCTTTCATCGCCGGACAGCGCCCGAACCAGGCGCCGGCCTCGAACGGCGGCTTGTGGCTGCGCTTGAGGAGGCCAACGTTCGTTGGCCTCCTGAAAGATCCGGTTGGCGAATCGGCAACCGCGAGGATTGTCTAACCGATGTCGAAGCGGCCAAGGTTCATCACCTTGGTCCATGCCGCGACGAAGTCCTTCACGAACTTCTCCTTTGCGTCCGAACTGCCGTAGACCTCGGCCAGCGCGCGCAGCACTGAATTGGAGCCGATGGCCAGGTCCACGCGCGTCGCGCTGCCCTTGGGCTCGCCCGTCTTGCGTTCAACGCCCTCGTACAGGTTGTTCTCGCCGGGCACGGCCTTCCAGGTCGTGTTCAGGTCGAGCAGGCGCACGAAGAACTCGTTGGTCAGCGCGTGCTCCTTCTGGCCGAAGATGCCGTGCTTGGTGGCACCGACGTTGGCGCCCAGCGCGCGCATGCCGCCCACCAGCACCGTCATCTGGGGCGCGGTCAGGGTGAGCAGCTGCGCCTTGTCGATCAGCAGCGCATCGGCGGGAACGTTGAAGTCCTTCTTGAGGTAGTTGCGGAAGCCGTCGGCCACCGGCTCGAGCACCGCCATGGCCTGCACATCGGTCTGCTCCTGCGTCGCGTCCATGCGGCCCGGGGTGAAGGGCACCGTCACCTTGTGACCGGCGTTCTTGGCCCCCTGCTCGACGCCGGCGCAGCCGGCCAGGACGATCAGGTCGGCCAGCGACACCTTCTTGCCGCCCGATTGCGCCTTGTTGAACTCGCCCTGGATTCCTTCCAGCGTCTTGAGCACCTTGGCCAGCCTGGTCGGCTCGTTGACTTCCCAGTCCTTTTGAGGCGCGAGGCGGATGCGGCCGCCGTCGGAGCCGCCCCGCATGTCGGAGCCGCGGAAGGTGGAGGCCGAGGCCCAGGCGGTCAGCACCAGGTCGGACACCGACAGGCCCGAGGCCAGCACCTTGGTCTTGAGCGCCGCGATGTCCTTGTCGTCGACCAGGGGATGGTCGACCTTCGGAATCGGGTCTTGCCAGATCAGCGCTTCGGCGGGCACTTCCGGGCCGAGGTAGCGCGAGCGCGGGCCCATGTCGCGATGCGTCAGCTTGAACCAGGCACGCGCAAACGCGTCGGCAAGCTGCTCGGGGTGCTCGAGGAAGCGCCGCGAGATCTTTTCGTAGGCAGGGTCCAAGCGCAGTGAAAGATCGGTGGTCAGCATGGTGGGCACGCGCTTCTTCGACTTGTCGTGGGCATCCGGAATGTCCGCCGCAGCGCCCTTGGCCTGCCACTGTCCGGCGCCGGCCGGGCTCTTGACCGGTTCCCACTCGAACTTGAACAGGTTCTCGAAGAAGTGGTTGCTCCACTGCGTCGGCGTCTGCGACCACGTGACTTCCAGGCCGCTGCCGATCGCATCGCCGGCGATGCCGCTGGCGTAGGTGCTCTTCCAGCCCATGCCCATCTCCTCCAGATCGGCCGCTTCCGGGGCCGAGCCGACGAGGTCTGCCGGGCCGGCGCCGTGGGTCTTGCCGAAGGTGTGGCCGCCGGCGATCAGGGCGACGGTTTCCTCGTCGTTCATCGCCATGCGGGCGAAGGTTTCGCGGATGTCCCTGGCCGCCGAGACCGGGTCCGCGTTGCCGTTCGGGCCTTCCGGGTTGACGTAGATCAGGCCCATTTGCACCGCGGCGAGCGGGTTTTCCAGGTCGCGGTCGCCGGTGTAGCGCTTGTCCTCCAGCCACGTCGTCTCTTTGCCCCAGTAGACGTCCTGGTCGGGCTCCCAGGTGTCCGGGCGGCCGCCGCCGAAGCCGAAGGTCTTGAAGCCCATCGATTCCAGGGCCACGTTGCCGGACAGGATCATCAGGTCGGCCCAGGAGATCTTGCGGCCGTACTTCTGCTTGATCGGCCACAGCAGTCGGCGCGCCTTGTCGAGGTTGACGTTGTCGGGCCAGCTGTTGAGCGGCGCAAAGCGCTGCTGGCCCCGGCCGCCGCCGCCACGCCCGTCGCCGGTCCGATAGGTACCGGCGCTGTGCCAGGCCATACGGATGAACAGAGGGCCGTAGTGGCCGAAGTCCGCCGGCCACCAGTCCTGCGAGTCCGTCATCAGCGCACGCAGATCCTTCTTCAGCGCCTCGTAGTCGAGGCTCTTGAACTCCTTCGTGTAGTCGAAGTCCTCGCCCATCGGATCGGACTTGGAGGAATGCTGGTTTAGCAAGTCCACCCGCAACTGGTTGGGCCACCAGTCACGATTGACAGGGCCGCGGGTCACCGCATGGTGGAAGGGGCACTGGGCTTCCGCTTGTGTCTGGCTCATGGTGAATCTCCGGTTTTTTGACGAGATCTCTGCATTCTGGATGCCGCACGGACGAACAGGGAAAAGGCTTTGCCTATGACGCTCATAGGATTGTCACGTTGACGGACCGTGGTCGCAACAACGGGTTGTAACCCCGGGCTGCGACCCGCGCCCAACCCCGCACCCCTTGTCGCCCCGGCGCAGGGGGATTCCTGTGTTCACAGACCCCTAGTGCGCCGCTTCGATCCGGATCACGGTGAACTTGCCTTCGACCCTCTCGGCCCGGAACCGGACCTTCTCGCCGACCTGGGCCTTGTCGAGCAGGGTCTCGTCGGTCACGTGGAAAACCATGGTCATGCCCGGCATGTCGAGGTTCTTGAGCGTGCCGTGCTTGATCGTGAGCTTCTTGCCGGCCTTGTCGATCTTGCGAATCTCGCCTTCGGAGAGTTCCGATGCGTCGCCGGACTCGGCGGCCGCGCCGGCGGCGGCCTGAACGGGCGTGCCGGACTGGGCGCTGGCCGCCCCGGCGACCGTGAGTGCTGCAACGAATGCCGTGAAGGCGATGCGAATATGGATCATGGGATGCCCCTGAAGTGGATTGGAAGGTGGGAGAGAGCCGGACCGGATGTCCGGCGGATGGAGGGCGCGACTCACTTTCGCTCGGCCTTGCCGGCCGATCTGGCGACGCTCACGACGCCCTTCATGCCCATGTCGTAGTGGCCCGGCTGCAGGCACCCGAAGTCGACCTTGCCGGCCTTGGTGAACTGCCACACCACCTCGCCGGTCTTGCCTGCCGCGAGGGTCACCATGTTCGGATCGGCGTGCTCCATCTCCGGGTTCTTCTTCATGGCTTCGTAGTGTTCCTTGAGTTCCTGCTCGGTGCCGAGGACGAATTCGTGCTTCAGAACGCCGGAGTTCCTGATGACGAAGCGCACCGTCTCGCCCTGCTTGACGGTGATGTCGGCAGGCGTGAAACGCATGGCGTCCGTCATGTCGACATGGATCGTGCGGGTGGCCTTGGCGGCCACGCCGGGCTTGCCGATCGCCTGGTCGGCGTCATGGCCATGGCCGCCGGCATGGGTGCCCGACGCCGAAGCGGCCACGGCAGCCAAGGCGAGCAGCGCGGCGAGGGAGGTGTTGCGCAGTGATGGCTTCATAGGTTCATTTCTTGTGAGGAGGGAGGATAGGAATCAGTGGCCGGAGTGGCCGCCGGCAGGCTTGCGAATCTGGACTTCGATGTTCTTGGCGGGCATGTTGTTGGCGGGCATCGCAGCCGCGCCGGCGCCGCGTTGCCGCGGCGCCTCGGGCGGTGGGCTGCCCAGTTCGTAGGCGACCGTGCCCTTCGGATGCTTGAACCAGCCGGGGTTGCTGTAGTCGCCGGGCTTCTGGCCCTTGCGTACCTTCAGGACGCTGAACATGCCGCCCATCTCGACCGAGCCGAACGGGCCTTCGCCCGTCATCATTCGCGCGGTGTTGTCGGGGATCGGCATCTCCATCTCGGCCATGTCCGCCATGCCGCGCTCGCCCATCACCATGTAGTCGGGCACCAGGTCCGCGATCTGCCGGGTGATGTCCTTGTGGTCGACGCCGATCAGGGTGGGAACGTCGTGGCCCATGGCGTTCATGGTGTGATGGCTCTTGTGGCAGTGGAAGGCCCAGTCGCCCTCCTCGTCGGCCAGGAACTCGATCTGCCGCATCTGGCCGACCGCCACATCGGTCGTGACTTCGTACATGCGGGTGCTCTTCGGCGTGGGCCCGCCGTCCGTTCCGGTGACCAGGAACTCGTGCCCGTGGAGGTGCATCGGGTGATTCGTCATCGTCAGGTTGCCGATCCGGATGCGCACCTTGTCGTTGAGCCGGACGTTGAGCGAGTCGATGCCGGGGAAGATCCGGCTGTTCCAGGACCAGAGGTTGAAGTCCAGCATCGTCATGATCTTGGGCGTGGCGCTGCCGGGCTCCACGTCGTAGGCATTGAGCAGGAACACGAAGTCGCGGTCGACCTTGTCGATCAGCGGGTGTTCGCCCTTCGGATGCGTCACCCAGAAGCCCATCATCCCCATCGCCATCTGCACCATCTCGTCCGCATGCGGGTGGTACATGAAGGTGCCCGGGCGGCGCGCCACGAATTCGTAGACGAAGGTCTTGCCTGGCCGGATGGCCGGCTGGGTCAGGCCCGTGACGCCGTCCATGCCGTTGGGCAAACGCTGCCCGTGCCAGTGGATGCTGGTGTGCTCGGGCAGCTTGTTGGTCACGAAGACCCGGACCCGGTCGCCTTCCACGACTTCGATGGTCGGGCCCGGCGACTGGCCGTTGTAGCCCCACAGGTTGGCCTTGAAGCCGGGCGCCATTTCGCGCACCACGGGCTCGGCCACCAGGTGGAACTCCTTGACGCCGTTGTTCATGCGCCAGGGCAAGGTCCAGCCGTTGAGCGTGACCACCGGGTTGTACGGCCGTCCGCTCGGGGGCGCGAGCGGCGGCATGGTGTCGGGCGTCGTCTGGAGCACGGGCTCGGGCAAGGCGGCCATGGCCACCTTGCCGACGCTCGCGGCCGCGATGGCGCCCGTGATGGCGCCCGCACCGCCTAGGAAACTGCGTCTGTTTGTCATGTCGTTCATCGATCGATGTGTCGTCGGGTTCGGGTCGCGCTCAATGCGCGGCGCCGGAGGCGGAGGCAGCCCCGGCGCCGGCCATGGGTGCCCCGGCGGCGGTCGGCTTGCCGATGACCGAGGCGGCCAGGGCGGCGTCCGCGAGCCAGAACTGCTGCTGGGCGTTGATGGCGTTGATCACGCTCGTGACCTGGTCGCGCGCTTCGGCCAGCAGCTCGAAGACGCCGATCAGCATGCCGTTGTAGCGAAGGACGTTCTCGTCGGCCATGGCCTGGCGCAGCGGCACGATCTCGTCGCGGTAATGCCGGGCGATGTCGTAGGCGGTGCGGTAGGCCGAGTAGCCCTCGCGCAGTTGCGAGGACGCGCCGCGCACGGTGGCGTCGTAGCGGTTGGCGGCGGCCAGGGACTGTGCATTCAGCGCATCGCGCTGTGCCGTTCCCCAGTCGATCAGGGGCAGCCGGATGTCGAGCTCGTAGCCGCGCCGGGTGCTCTTCGTGCCTTCCGCGTTGTCGAACACGGTGTCGTGGCGGCCGCTGAGCTCGACGTCGGTGAAGGTCGACAGCAAGTTGATCCCTTGCGACTGGCCCGCGACGTCGAGCTGGGCGCGAGCGACCTGAACGTCGAGGCGCTGCTCGGTCGCGGTGGCCGCGACTTCCTTCGCCTCGCGCGGCGCTTTCGGCAGGTCGGGAAGCCGCTCGGGCAAGACGAGCCCGGCGGCCTGGGCATCGTCCAGCCCCAAGGCACGAACCAGCTCTTCGCGCGTCGCGATGGCGGCGTGTTGCGCCGCGGCAAGCTGGGTGGTGGCGTCGGCATAGAAGACCTGCTGGCGTGCGCGCTGGAGCTTGCTGAAGTTGCCGACCAGCTGCATCCGGCGCGCGAGCTCGGCACTGGCCTGGGCCGACCGATGGACCTGTTCGGCGTACTGGCGCATCTGCTGCGCGGCGACGGCGCGGACCCAGGCCTGCTTGACCTGCGTGACCTGGTCGACCACGGTGGCGGTGAGCTGGACCTTGGCCTGGTTCGCCTGGCTCTTGGAAATCGTCAGCCGCCGCGGCAGCAGGATGAGATCCAGGAGTCCGAAGGACAGCAGACGGCCCAGTTCGAGTTCGCTGTTCAGCGTCATGCGCTCGAACGTGAAGATCGGGTTGGGCATCCGGCCCGTCTGGTTGGCTGCGGCGATGTCGGCCCAGCTCCGGGCGACCAGGGCCTGGACCGCCGGACTGTTGGCCAGCGCGACCTGGACCGCATCGTTCTGCGACAGCGGCCGGGACAGCAGTTCCTGCGTCAGCGCCGAGCGGCGGTCACGCTGCTCCTGGGTGCGGCTGAGTTCCAGCTTGCCCTGGGTGAAGGGTTGGGCACGGGCGTTGGTTTCCTGCAAGGCGTCGTCGATGCTCACCGAGGCGCAGCCGGCAAGGAAGACGACCGCGGCAGCGACGGTCGTCAAGCGCAAGGCGCGCATCATGGCGGGTCCTTTTTCACCGGCGCTGCCGGCGTGCCGTGCATCGGCATCGCGTGGCCCGGCTGCGCGGCGGCCGCACCCTGGGGCGATCCGGTCTCGGCGGGGCGGGTGTCGTTCGACGCTTCCTTGGCATAGGCCTGCCACCCGCCGCGGCGCTGGACGGTGTCGTTGGCCTTCTTCCAGGGGATGGGTTTTTCATCGGCGAAGGACTGGTAGCCCTCGAACGCGGACTTGTAGCTCAGGGTCGGTGGCGCCGCGCTGGGGGCCGTGCCGGAAGGCGCGGGCGCGGGTTGCGCCATGGCGGCCAGCGCCGCCATGACGGGTAATACGGCCAGCCAACGGGCCGGCGATGAAGGGAACATGGAGTCCTCGCAAGTGCATGAACGGTGTGCGTCGGAGCCACCCGGAATGGGCAGGACGCAGGCGATGCATGAGCGTTCGCGCCGGCCCGTGACACCAGGGCCACAGGCGAGCGAACGCGCTAGGCGCGAGGAGGCTTGTCGAGAACGCGCGGCGCGAGCGTGGCCATGGTGACGGCCGGCTCCGCCAGATCGGCGTGGGGCAGGTCGTGGAACACGGCCAGCTGCAGGGTGCTGGTCAGCGCGGTGGCATGGCACGCGCCGCAGGTGCTGCACTTGTGCTGGGTGTCTTGCGCCGCGCTGACGCTCTGGCCGCCGTCGTCGTTCGCGGGCGGCTTGGCTTCCTGGTGCGGGTGGCCATGGCCGTCACCGTGCGGGTGCTGGGCATGGTCGTGCGCCACGGAAGGCTCGGCGGACACCGCGGCCGTCGCACCGGCATGCCCCGGCCCGCAGTAGAGCATGGCTGCCGCCGCGTACCCCTGGAAGGGCACGGCGATCATCATGATCCAAAGGACGAGCAGGCGAACCCGGTGCATGCCGCGCATTCTAATTGCTTCGGTGCCTGGGGCCGGTCGAGAAGCCGTGGTCGTCGGGTGACTTGTGCATGCCGGCACTCTAGGAAGCCAGTCCGGCATTCGCCGGACTGCCGGATTACAAAGAAGTAATCCTTGTGACCATGCGTGCGCCGTAACATCCGGCGATGCGAATCCTGGTCATCGAAGACGAACACAAGCTGGGCGACTACCTCGTCAAGGGACTCTCCGAAAGCGGCTTCACGGTCGATCTGGCGCGCACCGGCACCGAGGGGCGCAACCTGGCGCTCGACGGCGACTACCACCTGCTGGTACTGGACGTGATGCTCCCGGGCATCGACGGCTTCGCGGTGCTGGATGCCGTGCGCAAGTCCAAGTCGATGCCGGTCCTGATGCTGACGGCTCGCGACGAGGTGGCCGACCGGGTGCGCGGACTGCAAAGCGGCGCGGACGACTACCTCGCGAAGCCCTTCGCTTTCTCGGAATTGCTCGCCCGAATCCAGGCACTCCTGCGGCGTGGAAAGCTGCACGAGATGTCGAGCTACGTGCTCAAGGACCTGAGCCTCGACGTGCTCTCGCGCAAGGCTTCGCGCCACGGGCAACGTCTCGATCTGACCGCCAAGGAGTTCGCGTTGCTGACCCTGCTGATGCGCCGCCAGGGCCATGTGCTGTCCCGCACGCAACTGGCCGAGCAGGTGTGGGACATGAACTTCGACAGCGACACCAATCTGGTGGAAGTCGCCATCCGGCGGCTGCGCGGCAAGATCGATGATCCCTTCGACGAGAAGCTGCTGCACACGGTGCGCGGCATGGGGTACGTGCTGGAGAGCCGGCAAGGCGGCTTGCCGTGAATGCGAGCTCCATTCAGGCGGCGCTGTCGCGCTGGTTCGCGGTCCAGGCACTGCTCGGATTGAGCCTGGTCTGTGCCGCGATCTACGCCGTGACCGCCTGGAGCTTCCAGTTGAAGCAGGCCAGCGAGTTCGAACGGCAGTCCGAACTGATCCGGCATCTGATCGAGGAGTCTCGCAGCGAGACGGGCCGGGACGGCCTGCGTCACAAGCTGGACGACTTCTTTCTGACGCACTCGGAGATCAGCCTCGTGCTGCGCCAAGGCAGCGAGATCGTCTACGCGACCACGCCCAGCCGCGCCTCGGCGCGCTGGCTGTGGATGCCCGCCGACGAGCAGAAGATCCAGTCCGGCGATGCCGTCATGCATCTGCGACTGGGCATCGATGTCCAGGACGACGCCCGGTTGCTGGCCCGGCTCGCCTGGACCTTGCTGGGCGCGGTCGTCCTCGGTTCCATGCTCATCGCCTCGACCGGCGCGATGCTGGTGCGCCGGGGGCTGAAGCCCTTGAAGAGCCTGGTGGAACAGACGGCGGCCACCGGCCCCGCACATCCGGGCCGGCGCATCGATCCATCGCCCTACGCCTCGGAAATCGCGCCCTGGGTGGCGCAGTTCAACGCGGTGCTCGATCGGGCCGAACAAGCCTATCAGCAACTCGAAGCGTTCAACGCCGATGTGGCGCACGAACTGCGCACGCCTCTGGCCAATCTGATCGGGATGGTGGAGGTCGAGCTGGCCCGGCCGAGATCGGCCGACGAACTGCGGGAAGCGCTGCTGTCGGCACTGGAAGAGGCGCGGCGCGTCTCCACGATCGTGACCGACATGCTCTTCCTCACCCAGGCGGACCGGGGCGCCGTCGCGCGCCGCCTGGCGCCGGTCAGTCTCGCCGAACAGGTGCGCACCGTGCTGGATTTTCACGAGGCCACGCTCGAAGTCGCGGGACTGCGCGTGCATGTGGCCGGCGACGCGCAGGTCGGCATCGACACCGGGCTGGTGCGCCGGGCGCTCTCGAACCTGCTGAGCAATGCCAGCCGGTATGCGACGCCCGGCTCCACGATCGCGGTGGCGATCGAAGCGCAGCCGGGCAGCGTCTGGGTCAGGGTTGCCAACCGGGGGCAGCCGGTCGCGGCCGATGAGTTGCCCCATCTTTTCAAGCGCTTCTTCCGGGCGGAGCGGTCTCGCACCGACTCGTCCGAGCACCATGGGCTCGGCCTCGCCATCGTGGCGGCAATCGCGCGGATGCACGGCGGTCAGACGCGGGCCACGTCGCGATCGGGGGTGACCGAGATCGGTTTCTCCGTGGCGATGCGCGAAGGCTGACATGACGCGACTGTCATCTGGCTGTACGGGAATCCGCGGATCCGCAACCTAGAGTGGGTGAACCGAAAGCGACAAGCTTCTGGTGCTTGTCTCGGCCGGCCACAACGCCACTCTATTTGTCAAAGGATCGAAGATGAACATCTCCCGCAAGCACTCCCTGCTGCTGACCCTCCTGCTCGGCGCGATCGCAGGTCCCGCCTCGGCCGGCAACTATGCGGAGGGCGATCCCCGGCCCGCGCCGCTGACCTCCGCCACGAACCGCGATGCCGTGGCGGCCGACACCCGGGGCTGGCTGCAGAACGCACCGGACCGAGGGTATCCCGAGGGCCACCCGCGCGCCGCGGTGAGCGTCTCCGCCAACAGCCGGGCGATGGTCCAGGCCGACACCCTGATCTGGATGCGTTCGGGACTGGCCGCCGCACAGAACGGCGAAGCCGGCGCCGACATGTCCACGCCCGCGTCCAGGCAAGCCGCCGCCGAGTACGCGCGCCTGCGCAGCGGTGCGGAGGTCGGCGCGCGCGCCGACCGCATCACGCGATAGGGGAACGCGGCGATGTCGCCGATTCGGCGGCCTCACCGGCGGCGGCGGAGGGGGGCGAGTCGATGTCGCGCTTCGTCAGCTTGCCGTCCACGGTCGCGCCGCAATCCATCCGCAACTGCTGGTAGTCGATGTTGCCGGTGACATGTGCATTCGCCTGCAGTTCGACGAAGTGGTCGGCGAACACGTCGCCGACGATCGTTCCGTTGACGACCACGTCGTAACCATGCACGTTGCCGGTGATCGAGCCTCGGTTGCTCAGCACGGGCAGTGTCTGGCTGCCGGTCTTTCCGCTGATGTTGCCCTGCACGTGGCCATCCAAGCGCAGGCCCTCGCTGAATTCAAGGTTGCCGATGAGGCGCACATCGTGCGCGACCAGGGTCGCGAACTTCGCTTGACGGATTCCCGCCGATTTCTTCTTGCCGAACATGGACGATTTCTGATTGAGGAATGGAATGGAATGGGATGCCGCATCGCTCCTGGCGGGCCGCCAGCGCGGGATCGACGACTCAAGGTCGCGTCGCGCGTTGCCCGCGCAAAAAGCGGAGTTCCGTGCCAAGCCGGCTGACTTCCGCAGCGGACTCATCGGCGGCTTTCTGCATGGCGGCGCGCGCGGCCTCTTCCTGCGCCAGCGCCAGCCGAGTGCGCGCCAGTTCCGCCTGAACGAGCTCTTCGGAGGGCGTCGCAACACACGGTCCGATCGGCGCTGCTTCGCGCTGCCCGTGCCACTTCGACACCGCCGCGCCGGCCGCGAGGCATGCCGCGCACACGGTGGCCCACGTCCCTACCCTGGCGGCAATGGATCGAACGGGCCGCAGCGCATAGGCTCGCGTGGCGAGGCGGCTCGAAGCGCGAAAACCGCGCGGATCAGCCATTGGAATTTGCAGCGAACAGTGTCAGGTAGTTGGCCGGATCGATGGGCTCGCCGTTCTCCAGCACCTCGAAATGCAGGTGCGGTCCGGTCGAGCGGCCGGTCGATCCGACGTCGGCGATGTGCTGTCGCGGCATCACCAGATCGCCCTCGCGCGCGACCAGGCGCGATGCGTGCGCGTAACGGGTGACCAGCCGGTTGCCATGATCGATCTCGACCACATTGCCGTAGCCGGGTTTCTGTCCGGAGAAACTCACGCGGCCGCCGGCCGTGGCGAGAATCGGCGTCCCAGTCAGGGCGGCGAGATCGATGCCCGAATGAAAGCTCAGGCGACGGTCGAAGGGATCGATTCGATTCCCGAAGGGCGAGCCAAAGTGGGCGCCATCGACCGGCGAGCGCCCCGGAAGCGCGGCCCAGGCGACCGTGTGCGTGACGGCCTCCTGTTCGAGCCGAACCAGCGCGTCGGCAATGCACTCGACTTGGCGGCGCATACGGCCGACTTCGGCCTGAGCGGGCGCTGCCGTCGCGTCGGCGCAAGGCCGCGGCGGCAAGGCCGGACCGCCTTCGCCATCGTGCGCGGCATGGTCTGCGGAGGTGTTCGACGGGCGGAGCGACGCCTTCGGCGACTTGAGACGTGATTGAAGTCCGCGCAGTTCGCCGACATGCGCAGCCAGACGGGAAAGCCGCGGCTCCATCTGTGCGACCGATGCGTTCAGCTTGCCCAGTTCGTCCACCACATAGGCGCGCGCGGCGCCATGCGCGGCCTGATTGCCCGCCGCTTCGCGCTCGGCCCAATGCGCTCCGACGGCGGCACCCAGTGCGAGCGCGGCGGCCGAAGCCGCCGCTGCAGCAGCGAGGGCGATCGTCACTGCCGCACGACGCGTGACGAAACGGATCGATCCGTTGCTGAGATGACGGCCTGTGCCGAACAAGAATAGGGGGCGTATTCGCATGGAGACAATTTCGAAGATCCGGGGCCATCGCAGCGCCACGCGCGACTCGACCACGGAGGTGGTCGTGCGCGGGGGCGCGAAGGCTCTTGATCTCTGAGTGGAGAACGAGGCGCGCAGCCGCTTCGGCCACGCTTAAGAGGTCCGGTTGCGCCACTTCCATGCGCATTCCGGCGACTCAAGACTCAAGCACTTGGCCGACGGGACAATCCTTGGGGGGGCAGGATTCCGAACGCACAGGCGCTGAAGTTGCTTGACGTTGGCCATTGTCTCTGCTGGCCTCGATGCGTCATATGGGAAAGATCTGAAAGCATCGGACTTGCATCCGACTTCCCGGGGTGATTGGGCGTAGGCGGACTGAAGGGCCTCCGAGTTCGGAGGCAGTTAAAATAGGATCTTCATGCTCCGCTGGCTCGTCACTGCTGTTATTGCGCTCGTGCTGTGTTGCTTCGGCTTCGCCACCGCCGCCGCCCAGAGCGCATCGGGCATGCCTCAGCACGGCTCTGCGCAGGCGCAGGATCTGATGGCGGCCGCGGGCGCACCGGCCGACACCGGGGACGAAACCCCCGGCCACGACGAACAGCGTCACGACTGCAGCGAAATCCTGATCGGCGGCCCGAGCCCGTTCGTCCCGCTGGCCGTGTCGCAGTTGGCGCCGCAACCGCCATCGACGCTCAGGGCATCGCCCTTTCTCGAGCATCCCAAGCGGCCACCCCGCGGCCAGGCCTTCACGCTCTAGGCCCGCTGCACGCGGGGGCCCTGCCCCCCGTTGCCAGCACCCTGCAGCACGACGTTTCGCACGTCACGCTGCGACTCCCTCGGGCGGCGCTTGGCCGCCCCTGATCACAAGAAAGAATCATCGATGCGTCTCACCACCAAAGGCCGCTTCGCAGTCACCGCCATGATCGACGTGGCACTGAACGGGCGCACCGGCCCGGTCAACCTGTCCTCCATCCACCAGCGTCAGCGCATTTCGCTGTCTTATCTGGAACAGCTGTTCGGCAAGCTGCGACGCCAAAAGCTGGTCGAATCGACACGCGGGCCGGGCGGGGGCTATTCGCTCGCCCGAAAGGCCTCGGACATCAGCGTGGCCGAGATCATCCTGTCGATCGACGACGAGGCCGAGCTGAAGGCACGCCCTCAGCGCCCCGATGCGCCGGGCGCCGTGCACCGCTGCACCACCGACGAACTGTGGGATTCGGTGAATCGCCGCGCGGTCGAATTCCTGGAGTCGATCACGCTGCAAAGCCTGGTCGACGAGCAGATCAGCAAGGGCGTGAGGGTGGCCCGCAAGGCCGGCGTGCCGGTGCTGCCCGGTCGCGTGAAGCCACCGCCGGTCAATGCGCCGAACTCGGTGTTCGCGATGGGGGCGCTGCTGGCCAAGCGCTGAGCTGCGCTTCGCCGCGAGCCGCCTGCTGTCTTCCCCTTGAGGGAGCGTGGGGGCGACTCAGGCCGGCGCCGGGCCGCCCCAAGGCGGCCTGCGGCCCCCTCGGGGGGCAGCGACCCACACGAAGTGGGGGAGCGTGGGGGCCATTCAAGCTCTGGCGGCGAACTTCGCGAGCGCGATCAAGCCGACCACCAGCAGCAGCACGAGCACCAGCGCGATGGCGATCATCGGCACCGCGCCTGCCTGGTCGACCCGCTCGTCGGCGTCGGCCCGGCGGCCGCCCAGGCCGATGAGGCCCCAGAGAACGGCACGCAGGTAGCGAAGAAAATTGGACATGGCAGCCTCACGAGAATGCCATCCAATGTGACGCCGAAACGCTGCCGGGTAAAGAATCAGTTCGCCCCGATTCGACCGTCGCAGATGGCGGCGCCGGGGCTTCGTTGACGCCGTCGTTGCGAGGCCGCGTCGGCGAGCCGCGCGTGAGCGGGCAGGCATTCTCGCTCGGGTTCGACGCCCGGCGATGGGATACCCTGTGCGCCCTGCCCGCTTCATGAACGCCGCCGCCCGCCCCGACCCCGATGCCCTGCTCGCGCAACTGCGCGCGGAGGACGAGCGCGCGCGGCGCGGCCGGCTGCGCATCTACTTCGGCGCCAGCGCGGGCGTCGGCAAGACCTGGGCGATGCTCAGCGCGGCGCAGCGCGAGCACGCGGCCGGGCGCGACCTGGTGATCGGCGTGGTCGAGACGCATGGCCGCAGCGAGACCGCGGCGCTGCTGGCCGGCCTCCAGGCGCTGCCCCTGCGCGAGCTGCCCTACCGCGGCCGTACGCTGCGGGAGTTCGACCTCGACGCCGCGCTGGCGCGCCGGCCGGCCGTGCTGCTGGTCGACGAGCTCGCCCACACCAACGCCCCGGGCTCGCGCCACGCCAAGCGCTGGCAGGACGTGCAGGAACTGCTGGCCGCCGGCATCGAGGTCTGGTCGGCGCTCAACGTGCAGCACCTCGAAAGCCTCAACGGCACGGT
>NZ_JBFUBW010000034.1:0-78605 GCF_056405555.1 Variovorax sp. P1_G12
ACCCTACCTGCTATGGCGCGCGGTCGATCAGCATGGCGCTGAACTCGACGTCCTGGTGCAAAAACGCCGTGACAAGGTCGCTGCCAAGCGCTTCTTCAAGCGCGTGCTGGCCGCCTGCCCGGAGGCGCCACGCAAGATCGTCACCGACCAACTGCGAAGTTATCCGGCTGCCAAGGTCGAGATCCCTGAGCTTGCGACCGTGCGGCACGTGTTCGTGAAGGCCTGTGCGCGCGTGAACAACCGCGCCGAGAACAGCCATCAACCCAGACTGAGCGAGCACCCTATCGCGACGTCCGGCCAAAAAACCATGCTTGCCAATGAAACCAGCATCCCTTCTGCTGCGTCGAAGGCGTCGCCGGTGAGAAGGTGCCAAGCGCCATCGTTCGCATCCCGCGAGGCCATGACAATGGGTTCTACGTCCTCGACAATGGACCGGACTGTCAGGCACGCCGCATTGGGCGGGCTGTCGAGTGGCCAATCGCGGGATTCGGAAGGCATCGCTGAGTTCTACGGTTCCGATTCTGCTCAGGCACTTTGATGCCCAAGTTATGCAGTTGCCTTTGAGAGAATGGGCGCCTTCGTTCATCCTATCCGCGCCCGAGGGCTCGGGCAGCCTCGATGACTAGTGGTGCGAAGCGCTGTGTAAACGACTCGCGGTTCCATTCAGAACAAGACCCGGCAATATGGACGGCCGCGATGGGTTGGTTGTTGTGGTCGAGGATTGCCGAACTGACTGCGATCTCGCCAAGCAGGCTCTCCTCCAGTGACAGGCCGTAGTTGAGCGCTTTCGCCTCGGCGACCTTCAACTTGATCTGCGCCTTGTCCGTCACGGTCTTGGGCGTCAGGGGCGCAAGCACCGAACGATCCAGGATGTCGTCGACCGCTTCTTCGCTCAAGAACGACATGATGGCTCGCCCCCCCGATGAGCAGTAAGTTGGGATACGTCGTCCCACCAGTGTCGCGAAGAACGTCTCGCGCTTACTCTGCCTGCGCATCGCATAGATGATGGACAAGTCGTCGAACAGGCTCAAGTCGACGCGCTCACCCGTCTGCCGCTGCAGATCGGCAAGGACGGGTGTAGCACGTTCCATGAGCGGATTGCCGCGCAGAAAGTCGAACGTGCGCTCCAGCAGTTTCTTGCCAAGAACGTAGCCGCGGCCATTCGGTCCCTTTTCCAGATATCCCAAGATGGCCAGGGTATGTGCCATGCGTTGGGCCGTGCTTCGGTCCATGCCGGCCTGCTCCGCAAGCTCATTCAGGCTGAGCGGCCCCGGCCGCGCCCCCAGTGCCTCCAGCACGCTCATGCTCTTCGCCACGGACTGCACAAACAAGTGATCAGGCGCTGACATCGGGTTTTCCAAGGTAAGTAAATCGAGGCGATCCAGGGCACGCACGAAAATCTGCGTACTAACCCTGATAAATGGTTTGATCGTACTATTATAGAATCATAGTGTACTGCATTGCAATACAGATAGCCCAAAATTTATGGATCTGCGTCGAATCGGTGCATTTCCGAGACTGTGTTGACTCCCCAAAAGAAGGATCCTTGATATGAAGCGAATCGTCATGCGTCGTGCCGTTCTGGCACTGTTTGCTGCTGCCGTCGTTCCCATGGCTGGTGCCCAGGGTCAGAGCGAACCGATCCGGCTGGGTGTGATGCTCCCCTTGACCGGGCCCGCCGCGCTGGCCGGCACCTCCATCCTGGAAGGAATTCGCTTCGCCGCGGACGAGGCCAATGCCAAGGGCGGCGCCAACGGTCGCAAGGTGCAGCTCTTCGTCGAGAACGACGAGGGCTCGTCGACCAAGGGCGTGACCGCCGTGCGCAAGCTGGTGGAATCCGACAAGGTCATCGCCATCAGCGGCACCTATGTGAGCGCGGTTGCGCTGGCTGCATTCAAGGTGGCGCGGGAGTTCAAGGTGCCCATGGTCTCGGCAGGCTCGACCTCGTCGAACGTGACCGACGCGAACACCGCAGGCGACCCGTGGTTCTTCCGTGCCTTCCCCGGCAGCGACGAGCAGGGCGAGCAATCGGCACGCGACATCGTCAAGAAGCTCAATGCGAAGAAGGTCGCGCTCATCCAGGAGAACTCGATCTACGGTTCGTCCCTGGCCGAGCAGATGAAGAAGGTGATTCCGCAGTACGGCGGCCAGATCGTCGGTGTCGAAAGCTACAACCCCGACGAGCGCGACTTCTATACGGTGCTCACCAAGGTGCGCATGAAGCAGCCCGACGCGATCTACATCGCGGGCCTGATGGATGCCGGCGCGCAGATCATCAAGCAGTCGCGCGAGGTCGGGCTGAAGGCCGAGCTGGTGGGCTCAGGCTCGATGATGAGCGACAAGCTGATCGAGCTGGCGGGACCGGCCTCGGAAGGTTTCGCGGTGTCGTCCATGTTCGAGCCGTCCACGCCCAACAAGGTCGGCCAGGCATTCACCGCCGCCTTCCGCCAGAAGATGAGGAAGGAGCCCGACGTCTACAGCGCGCTGGGCTACGACTCGATGCACCTGCTGATCGAGGCTGCCCGCCGCGCGCCGAAGCTCGACGGCGCCGCCATGCAGGCCACGCTCAAGTCGATGAAGGACGTGCCGCTGGTGCAAGGACCGGACGGCACGGTGTCCAAGTTCGACGACAAGGGCAGCGTCAGCTTCAAGATCGGCCTGGCCGTGGTGCGCAACGGCAAGCGCCAGTGGCTGCCGTTCGACTGACGAGCCCCAGGTCAAAATGGATTTGCTCAGTCTGTTCCCGCAGTTCCTGGCCAACGGGCTGGTCAACGGCGCCAGCTACGTGCTGGTGGCCGTCGGCCTGACCCTGGTCTTCGGCATCCTGCACATCGTCAACTTCGCCCATGGCGAGTTCTACATGCTGGGCGGCTATGCGGCCGTCACAGCCTCCGCGGTGTTCGGCCTGCCTCTCTTTCTCACGCTGCTCGTGGTGGTGCTCTGTCTTGCCGCATTCGGCATGCTGGCCGAGCGGATCGTCTTCAAGCCGCTGGCCAATCGAGATCCGGGCAACGCCATCATTGCGTCCTTCGGTCTCTCGGTGCTGCTGCAGAACGGCGCCCTGATGGTGTTCGGCGCCCAGCCGCAGTCCCTGAAGACCGACCTGGCGAGCGTCCCGGTGCAGATCGGACCGGTGTTCCTGACGGGGCAGCGCGTGCTGATCGTGGGCGTCACGATCGCGATCGTGGTCGCGCTGCTGCTGGTGCTGCGCTTTACTTGGACCGGACGCGCATTGCGGGCGATGGCGCAACACTCTGTCGTGGCGCTGATCAGCGGTGTGAACGTGCGCAAGATCGCCGTGATCACCTTCGCCATCGCCGCCGCCATGGCCGGTGTGGCAGGCGCATTGATGTCATCGGTGCTTCTGGTGCAGCCGACTGCGGGTGCCATGCTGGTCATGAAGGCCTTCACGGTCGTGATTCTCGGCGGCATGGGCAGCATCGGCGGCGCCGTGATCGCCGGTATCGGCCTGGGTGTGATCGAGGCGATGGTGTCCGGCTACATCGGCAATGAACTGCGGGACATGATCGGCTTCTTCCTTGTCATCGCCATGCTCCTGATCCGCCCGCAGGGCCTGCTGGGCCAATCCACGGAGCGTTCCTGACATGCGTCATCTTCTTGCATTGCTGGTCGCCATCGGCGCCTTGCTTCTTGTGCCGGCGATGGGGCCGGGCGGCTATGTCCTGAACATCCTGGTGATGATCTTCATCTTCGTCATGCTCGCGGTGAGCCTCGACCTGGTCATGGGCTGGGCCGGGCAGTTCTCCTTTGCGCATGCGGCCTTCTTCGGGATCGGCGCTTATACGACCGCCATTCTCGAGCGGGATTACGGGACCGGCATCTGGCTCAACCTGCCGGCGGGCATGCTGGTCGCCGGCCTGTGCGGCCTGCTGCTCGGACTGCCGGCGCTGCGGCTGCGCGGCCACTTCCTGGCAATCGTGACGATCGCGTTCCAGACCATCGTCTACCTCGCACTCACGCAGTGGAAGGGGCTCACCGGCGGCCAGTTCGGCATCGAAGTGAAGCCGGTTGCGGGCTTCGAGTCGATCGACCGCTTCTACTACCTGGCCCTCGGACTGAGCGTGGCGAGCGTCGCCATCGGCTGGTGCCTTGCGCATTCGCGCCTCGGTATGGCGTGGAAAGCCGTGCGCGACGACGAGGTGCTGGCACGGGCCATCGGCCTGAACACCACGGCCAGCAAGCTGACGGCCTTCGTGATCGCCTCGGCGCTGGCCGGCGCGGCGGGCGTGCTGGTGGCACACCACATCCGCGGCGTGACGCCGGACGACTTCACCGTGTTGACCTCCTCGACGATCGTCGCGATGGTGGTCGTGGGCGGGCGCGGCACGATCTGGGGCCCGCTGCTGGGTGCGGTCGTCTTCACCGCGCTGCCGGAGGTGCTCGGTTTCGCCGCCAACTACAAACTGATCATCTATGGCCTGCTCATGATCGTGATGGTGATCGTGATGCCGCAGGGCGTGTTCGGCGCATGGGTCGGAAGGACGAAGAAATGAAGGCGCCTCTGCTGCGATTCGACACCGTGACGCGCCGCTTCGGCGGGCTGGTGGCGCTCAACGGGATCAGCTTCGACGTCGGCGAGGGCGAGATCGTGGGGCTGATCGGGCCCAACGGTTCGGGGAAGTCAACGCTCGCGAACATCGTCACGGGCGTCCTGCCGCCGAGCGCCGGGACGGTCTACATGGGAGACACCCGGATCTCCGGCACCGCCCCGTGGCGGATTGCGCGCGCGGGCGTCGCGCGCACCTTCCAGATGCTGCGGCTGTTCCCCTCGATGTCGGTCGCCGACAACATCGCGCTGGCGATGCAACCGGGGCTGAAGAGCGGTTACGGCGCCTCGATCTTCCGCCTGGCCTCGGCCAGCCGGGAAGACGGCGAGGTTCGCGCGAAGGCCATCGAGATGCTCTCGTTGTTCAACCTCGAGAAGTTCATCGACCAGCCTGCCACGGCACTGTCGATCGGCCAGCAGCGCATGGTCGAACTGGCGCGCGGCCTGGCCACGGGACCGCGTGTGTTCGTGCTCGACGAGCCGGCCGCCGGGCTCTCGCCGCCCATGGTCGACCGCCTGATCGAAGTCATCGGGCGCATGCGTGCCGACTACGGTGTGACCGTGCTGCTCGTCGAACACGTGATGCGCGTGGTCCAGGCCGTGTGCGACCGCGTGGTGGTGCTCGACTACGGCGAGAAAATTGCCGACGCCACGCCGTCGGAGGCCATCAACGACGCGCGCGTGGTCGAGGCGTATTTGGGAACAGGACGGTCGAAGCATGCTTGAAGTCAGGAACATCGAGGCCGGATACGGACGCTCCAAGGTGCTGTATGGCGTATCCTTCTCCGTGCTCAAGGGCGGGCTGACGGCGGTGCTGGGCGGCAACGGATCCGGCAAGTCGACCACGCTGAAGGCGCTGGCCGGCCTGGTGGTGCCGACCGCCGGCGAGATCCTGCTCGACGGCCAGCGCGTCGATCAGGTGCCGGCGTACCAGATGGCCGGCAATGGCCTGGTGCTGGTGCCGCAGGGCAAGGAAGTCTTCGCCGGCATGTCGGTGGAGGAGAACATCCTGATGGGCGCCTATCACCGTCGCAGCGAGAAGGCGCAGATCCGGCGCGACCTCGACGACGTCTACGCGTTCTTCCCGCGGCTCGTCGTGCGCAGGAAGGCGCTGGCCGGACTGCTTTCGGGGGGCGAGCGCCAGATGCTGTCCATCGGGCGCGCGCTGCTGGCCAAGCCCCGCTTGCTGCTGCTCGRCGAACCCTCTGCCGCGCTGTCGCCGAAGGTCGTAGGAGAGATCGCGGACATCATCCGCGACCTGCGCACCCGGGGCCTGTCCATCCTGCTCGTCGAGCAGAACGTCTCGATGGCACTCGAGCTCGCCGACGAGATCCACATCCTGCGCGAAGGCCGGGTGGCGCACTCGTGCGTCAACGGACCCGATGTCGACCTGGCCTCGCTGCAGCAGTTTTACCTGGGCGCCGCGCCGATGCCGGTCGCCGCTTCGAAGGAGGCCTGAGCGCATGCGATTCAAGGACAAGAACATCATCGTCACCGGCGCGGCCCGGGGCATCGGTCGCGCGACCGTGGAGCGCTTTGCTTCCGAGGGGGCCAGGGTGCTGGCCGTCGACCTCGATTTCGAGGCAGGCGAGGCCATCGGCGCCGGCGTACACACGCTGGCGCTGGACCTCGCGAGCGACGAGGCGCCCCTGCGCGTCATAGAGGCGGCCCGGGGGCTCGGCGGCGCCGTCGATTTCCTGGTCAACAACGCAGGCGTCGGCGGCTCCAAAGCGCTCGCGCTGTCGGACGATGCCCTGATCGACCGCATCCTCGGTGTCAACCTGCGTGCGGTGCTGCGCCTGACGCGCGATGTGCTGCCCGCGCTCGCGGACGGCGGCAGCATCGTGAACGTCGCCTCGGTCTTCGGCGAGACGGGCTTCCCGGGTTCGACCGCCTACGCGGTGGCCAAGGCCGGCATCTCGCAGCTCACCCGGCAGCTCGTGTCCGATCTGTCCGCGCGCGGCATCCGCATCAATGCGGTGGCGCCCGGCGTGATCCATACCGCGATGACCGCGCACCGTCTGAATCACGACGCCGCCTACCAGAAGGCCATGGTCGACGCGACGCCACTGAAGTCGATCGGCACCGGTGCGCAGGTCGCATCCGTCATCGCGTTCCTCTGCAGCGAGGACGCCTCCTTTGTCACAGGCCAGGTCATCGCCGTGGACGGCGGGTGGCTGGCCTGCCACGCGCACGCCTGAGTGCCGCGTGCCTTCCATCCACTCCAAGGACATACCGATGAATCCCAACGATCCCGTGATCTGGCCGAACGGCGCGCGCTGCGCGGTCATGCTGGCCTTCGACTTCGACGCCGAGACGCTCTGGCTGTCTCGCGATCCCGCGAACGCGAAGCGCCCCGGCACCTTGTCGCAAGGCACCTACGGTGCCAAGGTCGGCGTGCCGAAGATCGTCGAGACGCTGAAGCACGCCGACGTGTCCGCCACGTTCTTCGTTCCCGGCTGGACCGCCGAACGGCACCAGGACAAGGTCGAGCTGGTGCTGCGCCACGGGCACGAGGTCGGGCACCACGGTTACCTCCACGAATGGATCGACCCCGACAAGCCGGATCTCGAGGAAGAGGTCTTCGTCAAGGGCCTCGAGGCGCTTCGGGCCACCGTCGGCGTCAAGCCCCTGGGCTACCGCTCACCGGCGTGGGAGACGAGCCACAACATGATCGCGTTGATCCAGAAGTACGGGCTGCGCTACGACAGCTCGCTGATGGACCAGATCAATCCCTACCGCCATGTGCTGGCCGACGGCAGCGCCGGCCCGATCGAACTGCCAGTCCATTGGAGCCTCGATGATGCACCGTTCGCGCTGTTCTCCATCAAGACGCCGCGCACGATCGTGTCGAACCAGCAGATCCTCGAGGTCTGGAAGGACGAGTTCCGCGAGATCTACAGCTGGGGCGGCCTCTTCTCTCTGACGATGCACCCGCAGGTCATCGGCCGGCCGTCGCGCATCGCGATGCTGCGCGAATTCATCGCCTGGATGCAGGATTTCCCCAATGTGTGGTTTGCGCGCGGTGGCGAAGTCGCCGACGCTTGGGCGAACGCCGAGGCCAACGCCTGAGCTCCATGCAAGATCACGAGTACGAAAAGCTGGACGGCCTGGGCCTGGCCGCGCTGCTGCGGGCCGGCGAAGTTACGTCGCAGGACCTGATGGAGTGCGCGATCCGGCTGGCGCGCGCGCGCGCCCCGGCCCTGAATGCGCTGAGCTACGAGCAGTACGAGGAATCGATGGCCGTCGCGCGGGCGTGGACGTCGCGCGGCGCCTTCGGCGGGATCCCGTTCCTGTTGAAGGATTCCGGCCTGGCCTCGACGCGGCTGCCATCGAGCCTGGGTTCGAGGCTGTTCAACGACATGCGCTACACGCGCAACGCCACCCTCGTGGACCGCTTCGAGATGGCCGGCTTCATCGCGTTCGCACGCTCGAACGTGCCGGAGCTGTGCATGGCGCCGACCACTGAGGCAGTGCGCAACGGCGGGCCGACGCGCAACCCCTGGGATGCAGGCCGTTCGGCCGGCGGATCCAGCGGCGGCACGGCCGCTGCGGTGGCGGCCGGCATCGTTCCGGTGGCCCATGGCAGCGATGGCGGCGGATCGATCCGGATTCCCGCCTCGTGCTGCGGGCTGTTCGGCCTCAAGCCCTCGCGCGGCCTGGTGCCGATGGGGCCGTTCCGGGGTGAAGGATGGGGCGGCCTGGCAGTCGACGGCGTGTTGAGCCGCACGGTGCGCGACACCGCGGCCGCCATGGATGCCATCGCCGGCGCGGAGCCCGGCGCGCCCTATGCCGGCCCGGTGTTCGAGAAGACCTTCCTCGCAGCGCTCGATCAGGGCCCGGCGCGGGCGCTGCGCATCGGCGTATGGCGCAAGCCCTTCGGCGACATGGTGCTTGCCCCCGAATGCGTGGCGGCACTCGAGGCGACGGCCAGGCTTTGCGCATCGCTCGGACACGAGATCGTCGAGATGGACACGCCCGCCTTCGACTACGACGGCTTCGTCGATGCGCACGCCGAGGTGCTGGCGGCCAACATCGTGGTGTCGGTCGATGCACGCCTGAAGGTGCTCGGTCGGGCCTTGCGCGACGACGATCTCGAAGCGGCGATCCGTGACGGCTACGAGATGGGCCATTCGGTGTCGGCGGCGGTCTACGCCTCGGCGATCAACCGCTTCCATGACATCGGGCGCCAGATGGAGGCTTGCATGGACGGCGTCGACGTGCTGATGACGCCGGGGCTGGTCCAGTTGCCGGCTCCGATCGGCGAGCTGGCGATGACCGGTAGCTTCAGCGACTTCCGCCGCCGCATGGGGCGCTACTCGACCTTCTTTGCATTGATCAACGCTTCGGGGCAGCCCGCTGCGAGCCTGCCGACCTACTGGACACCCGAACGGCTGCCCGTGGGCACCCAGATCATTGCGCGCCTCGGGCGTGACGACCTCATTCTTCAACTGGCCGCGCAGATCGAAGCGACCGGAACCTGGCAACCTCACAAAGGAACAGCAACGTGACAAGCGCGGTCTCCATTTGTCTCCTGACCTCGGCCGACTTCGATGCCTGGGCGTCGCTCTGGAAGGGCTATCAGCAGTTCTACAAGGTCGACCTCGCGCCGGCGGTGAGCGAGCGCACCTTCGCGCGCCTGCTCGACGCCGCCGAGCCGATGCATTGCGCGCTGGCCGTGCAGGACGGCCGGCCCGTGGGTTTCGTGCATTTCATCTTTCATCGCTCGACCTGGACCGAGGGCGACTACTGCTACCTGCAGGACCTGTTCGTCGACCCGGCATGCCGGGGCGGCGGGCAGGGCCGGAAGTTGATCGAGCACGTCTACGACACGGCCCGCAAGCAGGGCGCCTCACGCGTCTACTGGCTGACCCACGAGACGAACACGGACGCCATGAAGCTCTACGACAAGGTCGCCGAGCGCTCGGGCTTCGTGCAGTACCGGCGTGCCATGCCCTGACACGGGAGACCCATCGATGACCCAACGTTTCGAAGGCCGCGTGGCGGCCGTGACCGGGGCCGCGAGCGGCCTCGGAAAAGCCACCGCGCTGGCGCTTGCCGGGCAGGGCGCACGCGTGCTCCTGTTCGATCGCGACGCGGCCGGCCTGGCATCGACCGCCGCGCGGTGTGCCGGCTCGGTGAGCGTCGTGGGCGATGCCTCGTCGGCCGACGACGTCGCGCGCGCCGCCGAGACCGCGCGCCGCGAGCTCGGCCCGGTCGAACTGCTGGCCGCCGCCGCCGGCATCCTCGGCCCGGCCAAGCCGGCCATCGAGATCGAGGAGGCCGAGTGGGATCGGCTGTTCGCGGTCAACGTGAAAGGCCCGTGGCTCGCCGCGCGCGCTTTCGTGCCCCAGATGCGGGAGATCGGCCGCGGCTCGATCGTGCTGTTCTCGTCGACCGCGGGCCTGATCGGCTCGCCCTTTCTCTCCGCGTACTCGGCGTCCAAGGGCGCGGTCACGATGCTCACTCGCAGTCTCGCGCTCAACCATGCGGCGGAGAAGATCCGCGTGAACTGCGTCTGCCCCGGGACCATCAACGGGCCGATGACCGACGCGAGCTTTGCGCAGGCAGGGGACAGCGACGCCCGGGCGGTCCGTGCGCAGACCATGCTTTCGCGCATACCGAGCGGCCGCTTCGGCGAACCCGAGGAGATCGCCGCGGCGGTGCTCTATCTGCTCGGGGACGAGGCCGGCTTCACCACTGGAATCGCGCTGCCGGTGGACGGCGGCCGCATTGCCTGAGCGGGAAAGGCCATGAGCTCGCATCCCACACCCATCCCCTCGAGCGACGGCGATCCCTACGAAGACAGCGTACTCGAAACGCCTTTTTCGGGATGCACGCCAAGGTGCGGCAGGCCGGCCCCGTCGGGTTGCTCTCGCGGTACGGCGTCTACGTGATGGGCCGCCATCGCAACGTCCAGCCGGCGCTGAAGGGCTGGCAGACCTTCTCCTCTGAAGGCGGTTCGGGCCTGGCCGACATCCGCAAGCCGGGCGCCTGGCGCGCGCCCAGCCCGATCGTCGAAGTCGATCCGCCGCGCCACACGCAGATGCGCACGGCCGTCCAACGGATCCTGTCGCCGCACAGGGCACGTTCGACGGCGTGCAGGACTTGGCGGAGGCCTGTGTCGGCGAGACTCTTCCGAATGCGCCCAGGCTGTGGCACTCGCCGGAGCGGCGCGCCAACCGGTTCCTGCTGGGCGAGCGGACCTTCGACGGCCAAGGGCCGCGCAATGCGCGCTAGGAGGAGAAGCAGCGCCGCGCCGACCTCTTCGCAGATTGGTACAACGCGAACATGCAGCGAGAGAGCCTTGATTCCTGGGCAGTTCGCAATCCTCAAGGCCGATCCGGCCAAGGCCCGCATGGCATTGGAAGAGTCGATGCGGCTGGTCGCGCACGATGGTGCGGTTTTGCGGCGGCTCGCGCTCCTGGACGACCTCGTAGAAGGCATCTCTCTTCATACGTCTCACAAAGATGACGCCCCGGTTGTCCACCACGATGGTGCCGGCGCCGAAGTCAGTCAACTGGGCAACCTTCACGTCTGGCACCTTGCCGTCGGTGACCACGCCGAGGCACGGCAGGTAACTGTCGTGGTCGAGAACCAGGTGCAGCTTCACGGCGCCCTTGGTACGCTGCTACTTGGCCCAGGCGTACATGGACAGGCTCAGGTCAATGACGGTGGAGTCGATGCTCACCAGTGGGGTCAAATGCACTATGTGTATCACGGGTTGCCCGGGACACCGGTCCCCTTCGCACGCACCGTCATTCGTGGGAGCACGGGTCAATCCTGAAGACACACGTACTTGAGTTCGAGGTAGTCCTCGATGCCATGCCGCGAGCCTTCGCGGCCCAGGCCCGACTGCTTGACGCCGCCGAATGGCGCGACCTCGTTCGAGATCAGCCCGGTGTTGACGCCCACCATGCCGGTCTCGAGCGACTCGCTGACGCGCCGGATGCGGCGCCTGTCCTCGGTGAAGACATAGGCGGCGAGCCCGAACACCGTGGCATTGGCCATCGCAATGGCGCCGTCCTCGGTCTCGAAGCGGAACAGCGGCGCCACCGGCCCGAAGGTTTCCTCGCCCGCGACGCGCATCGATTGCGTCATGCCGGTCAGCACCGTGGGCTCGAAGAAGTTTCCGCCGAGCGAATGGCCACTGCCGCCGGTCTGCAATTTCGCGCCCTGGGTCAGCGCATCGTCGATGTGCTGGCGCACCTTGGTGATGGCGCGCCCGTCGATCAATGGGCCCTGCGTGACGCCCGGTTCCAGGCCATTGCCTACGCGCAGCGCCTCGACAGCCTTCACGAGCCGGCGAGCCAGCTCGTCATAGACGCCGGCTTGCACGTAGATTCGGTTGGCACACACGCAGGTCTGGCCCATGTTTCGGAACTTCGAGGCCATGATGCCCGTGACCGCGCGGTCCAGGTCAGCGTCGTCGAAGACGATCAAGGGCGCATTGCCGCCGAGCTCGAGAGACAGCTTCTTGATGGTCGGCGAACACTGCTGCATCAGCAGACGGCCGACGCCGGTCGAGCCGGTGAAGCTGAGCTTGCGCACCGTGTCGCTCTCGCACAGCGCGGCGCCGATCGCGGCGGCATCGCCGACCAGGATCTGCAGCACGCCGGGCGGGATGCCCGCCTCCTGCGCCAGCGCGCCGAGCGCGAACGCGCTGAGCGGCGTCAGCTCGGACGGCTTGACGACGATGGTGCAGCCGGCCGCGAGCGCCGGGCCGACCTTGCGCGTGATCATCGCAGCCGGGAAGTTCCAGGGCGTGATCGCCGCGCAGACGCCGATCGGCTGCTTCAGCACCAACATGCGCTGGCCGTCGCGCTGCGCCTGCAGCACCTCGCCGTCGACGCGCTTGCCCTCCTCGCCGAACCATTCGATGAACGACGCGGCATAGGCGATCTCACCGCGCGCCTCGGCCAGCGGCTTGCCCTGCTCGAGGGTCATCAGGCGCGCCAGATCCTCCTGGTGCGCAAGCATCAGGTCGGCCCAGCGGCGCAGGATCGCGGCACGGTCGCGCGCCGTTCGTGCGCGCCAGGCCGGCAGCGCGGCCTCGGCGCCGGCGATGGCACGCCCGGCTTCGATGCGGCCCATGTTCGGCACCAGGCCGAGCAGTTCCCCATTGGCCGGGTCGCGGACCTCGAGGGTGCCTTCGTCATCGGCGGGCACCCACTGGCCATCGATCAGGCAGGCGTTCTTTAGCAGTTGCGGGCGGCTGAGCCCGAGGTCGCGCAAGCTGCTCATGCCTGCAACGCGCCATCGAGGATCGTCAGCGCACGCTCGAACAGCGCATCGGGAATGGTCAGCGGAAACAGAAAGCGGATCACGTTGCCGTGCATGCCGCAGCTCAGAAGCAACAGGCCCTGCGCCAGCGCGCGTGCCTGCACGCGCCGCACGGCCTCGGGATCGGGCCCGCCAGTCGCGGGGTCGCGCAGTTCGATCGCGACCATGGCACCCTGCGCGCGCACATCGGAAATGCCCTGGTTCGATTCCTTCGCCGCCAGCAGGCGCGCCACCAGCCGACGGCCGAGCGCGTCGGCGCGGCCGCAGAGCTGTTCGTCCTCGATCACGTCGAGCACCGCATGGGCCGAAGCCACCGCCAGCGGATTGCCCGCGTAGGTGCCGCCCAGGCCTCCTGGCGCGGGCGCGTCCATGATCGCCGCGCGGCCGGCGACGGCCGACAGCGGCATGCCGCCGGCGAGGCTCTTGGCCATGGTGATCAGGTCGGGCTCGACGCCGTGATGCAGCATCGCGAACAGGCGTCCGGTGCGTCCGAAGCCGGTCTGGATCTCGTCGGCAATCAGCACGATGCCGTGCGCGTCGCACAGCGCGCGCAGCCCCTTCATGAGTTCGGTCGGCGCGACGTTGAAGCCGCCCTCGCCCTGTACCGGCTCGATGATGATCGCCGCGACGCGCTGCGGGTCGATGTCGGTCTTGAACAACTGCCCGATGGCGGCCAGCGAGTCGGCTGCGGCCACACCCTGCTGTGCGCTCGGGAACGGCACGTGGAATACGTCGCCCGGGAACGGGCCGAAGCCGACCTTGTACGGCGCCACCTTGCCGGTCAGCGCCAGGCCCATCAGCGTGCGGCCATGGAAGCCGCCGCCGAAGGCGATGACACCGGGTCGGCCGGTGTGGGCGCGGGCGATCTTGATGGCGTTCTCGACCGCCTCGGCGCCCGTCGTGAAGAAGGCCGTTTTCACCGGACCGCTGATCGGCGCCAGCTTGTTCAGCCGCTCGGCCAGGGTCACGACACTCTCGTACGGGACGATCTGGTAAGCCGTGTGGGTGAAGCGCGCCAGTTGCGCGGCGATGGCGGCCTCGACGCGCGGATGTCGGTGCCCGGTGTTGAGCACGGCGATGCCGGCTGCAAAGTCAATGAACTCGCGGCCTTCGACGTCCCAGAGGCTGGCGTTCTCGGCTCGTTGGGCAAAAAAGTCGCACATCACGCCGACACCGCGCGGCGTGGCTGCAAGGCGTCGGTCACGGAGTTCACTGTTGGTGGTCATGGTCAAGAAAGTGGAGTGATTGCTGAAGATCTGATTGAATGTCGAAGTGGCACCAATTGAAAGATCCACTTTTGTTTGTTGGGTGGTGCCAATTCAAGAAGCAAGTATGAAATCGATCTGCGCCGACCTGATACTGCAGCGCCTCGCGGCCGACGACCGCACCGCGCTGAACCGCCGGCTCTACGACTGCCTGCGCGAGGCGATCCTCGACGGCAGCCTGCCGCCGTCGAGTGCGCTGCCGGCTTCGCGCGACCTCGCGCGGGAGACCGGCATGTCGCGCAACACCGTGCTGCACGCCTATGCGCAGCTGCAGGCCGAGGGCTACTTGCATTCGCGCGTCGGCAGCGGCACCTTCGTCGCCGAGACCACGCCAGACAGCCTCCTCAGCGCGGGCCTCGCACGCAGCACCGAGCCCGCCGCCAGCTCACCGGTGCGCCTGGCGAAGCGCGCGAAGGCGCTCCTGGCCAACGCCTCAGCGGCTCCGCAGCAATGGGGAGCCTTCATGCCCGGTGTGCCCGACGTGACGCAGTTCCCGCACCGCACCTTCAGTCGCATACTCACGCGACTGTGGCGCGCACCGGCTCCGGAGCTGCTGACCTATTCGCATGGCGGCGGCCATCCGGCGCTGCGTGCCGCCATTGCCGAGCACCTGCGCGTGGCACGCTCGGTGCGCTGCGATCCAGACCAGGTGCTGGTGACCGAAGGTGTGCACCAGGCGATCGACATGACCCTGCGCATGCTGGTCGACCCACGGGACACCGTGTGGGTCGAGGAGCCGGGCTATTGGGGCTTCCACAAAGTGCTGCAGATGGGCTCAGCACGCGTGCGGCCGCTGCGCGTCGAGGCGGGGTCTGCTGCCTGGCCGCGCGGGGGGCAGCCGCCACGGCTGATCTTCGTCACGCCGTCGCACCAGTACCCGCTGGGTTCGGTCATGAGCCTGGCGCGGCGGCGCGAGTTGCTGGACTTCGCGCGCGCATCGGGCAGCTGGATCGTGGAGGACGACTACGACAGCGAGTTCCGTTTCGCCGGCCGTCCGATTCCCGCGATGCAGGGGCTGGAGGCCGACAGCCCAGTGATCTACGTCGGGACCTTCAGCAAGACGCTGTTCCCCGGCCTGCGCGTGGGCTATATGGTGCTGCCTCGGGCGCTGGCCGAGCCGTTTCGCACCGCCCATGCCGATCTCTACCGCGAGGGGCACGCAATCACACAGGCTGCGCTGGCCGAACTGATCGACCAAGGTCACTACGCCGCTCACATCCGGCGCATGCGCGTCCTCTATGCGCGGCGGCGCGCGCTGCTGGCCGGACTCATCGGCGAGCGGCTCGGGCAGGCCTACCTTGATGCGCAGTCGAGCAATGCGGGGCTGCACCTGGTGCTGCGCCTGCCCGACGGCAGCGATGACGTGGCCGTCACGCAGCAGGCGCAACAGCGCGGCGTCTTAACGCGGCCGCTGTCGCGTTACTACGCGCGAGGGGGCACGCAGCGCGGCCTGCTGTTGGGATACGCCTGCGTGCAGGAGGAGCACATTGCGCCGGCGTTCGAGTTGCTGCTGGGATGCTTGCGCTGAATGAAAGGTACGTCACGAAATTGCCCGATCCCAAATCCGTAGTTGGCGCTTTTCCCTGACGCTCAACGAGGGTTGCGATCTGGCTGTGGGAACTTCTGAATAGCAAGTCACCTTCTCAATGACCGGGCACTGCTCGTCGGGGATCTGATTTGGAATCAACTCCAAAAGTACCGCACCTACCTTGCAGAGAACTCTGTGCTTGCCACCCACCAGGTCGTCAAGGGTTCTGAATTTCTCCATGTCATGGTGGTGATGAACGACAAGTTGGCCGGCGGCAACCAAATTTCCTACGACAAGATTTTGGGGCTCTGTTGAATTTCAAATGGGTTGCGGGGCTTGCGGGTTGATCGCATGAAAGTCGAACTTCCCCGCGATCAGCGGTTCGAAAAAACCCAACTCAAGCCCGCGTGGCGTTCACCGCGCGCGAATCAGTCGACGAACATGCCGAACGAGTCCTGCAACGCGCGAAGAGCCTTCAGCCGGCCGGCGGTGCGGTCCTTTAGCTTGCAGGCCACCTGGTCGAGCATCAAATTGGTGAGGCTCAAGTAAGGCGCCTGCGCGTCCCAGAACAGGTTGCTCTCGGTATTGACGGCGAAGACCGCGTCGGTGCAGTCGCGAGCCCAGTGGCAGTGGGTGTCGCAAATTATCACGAGCGGGACACCCTGCTGGCGGCACTGCTGCCCCAGCAACTGGCTGAACTTTGTGTAGCGACGCATTTCGAACAGCACCAGGCATGGACGTTTCGCGCTGCCAGCGAACAACTCCGCGAAGGTGCCGTCGCGGCCATCGAGCATACCGACCCCGGGGCGCAAGTACTGCAACCGTGCCGCGAAATCGGCGGCAAGGCCGCCCAAGGTCTGGAAGCCCGCGACGAACACCTGGTCGCTCGTGACGAGCCGCGCGACGGTCTGGTTCCACAATGGTGTGCCGACCTGCTCGTACACCGCGATCAGTGCGTTCACTTCGAGCTGGAGGTTGTCGTGCAGCGCGACACCATCGCGGTCGTTGCCGCGGATGCGGTCGAGCCGGTCGCTGACCAGCAGGCCGGGAGTGGTGGCGGTGCCGCGCAATTCGTTTTTCAGTTGATCGAAGCCTCGATACCCGAGTGAGCGCAGGAACCGGCTGACTGTCATCGCGCTGACGCCCACCTTGTCCGCAATCGCAGCAGCGTGTTCGAACGGCAGCAGGTGCTCGTTGGTCAGCATGTAGCTTGCGATCCTGCGGGACGAAGGTGTCATGTCCGGGTAGGCCCCGGCTATGCGGTCGCTGAGCGTCGCGCCTACGCCACCCCCGCGCGCCGGCCGTTTCGCGGCCGTCTTCGCGGCGCTGCCCGCGCTCCGATCAGACTGGCGAGGGGACATGGTCGAACCAAGGCTGCGCCTGTTCCAGCTGGCCGGCGAGTCGAAACAGCAGGTCTTCCCGACCGAACGCCGCGCTGAACATCACGCCCACCGGCAAGCCGTCCGGGGTCCAGTGCAGCGGCACCGACATGCTGGGCGCGCCGCTCATGTTGAAGAGATTGCAGAACGGGGTAAAACGCATATGCGTCCGAGTGTACGCGTCGAGGTCGGGATTGCTCATGCTCAGCGGGCCGAGTGGCACGGCGACCTGCCCCAGGGTCGGACTGAGCACGATGTCGTAGCGCTCGTGGAACGCCGCCATGCGGCGGCCGTGCTGGTGGATCCTGAGCAGCGCGTCCGCATGGTCCAGCGCGGAGAGCGTGGCTGCATGGCGAACTGCGCGCCACGTCACGGGTTCGACATCGTCCTCGCGCAGTGCGCGTCCCAGCACCGCCGCCCGCCGATGCAGGGCGCCGCTCACGCCGGTGGCCACCAGCGCCCAGGAAGCGATTCCCAACTCCTCCATGTTCCCGGGCAGTTGTGCCTCCTCGACAATGTGCCCGAGGCTCGAGACCAACTGCGCGGCGCTGCGGGCCGCACCAATGCACTCCGCGTCCACCGGGGAGCCGGAGAGCGGTGCCAGTTGCAGTGCCACGCGCAGCCGGCCCGGGTCGGCCCCGACCTCGCTGAGGTACTTGCGCGCGACCGGAGGGGCGGCATAAGGGTCGCCTGGCGCGGCGCCCTGGGTCGCGTCCAGCAGTGCGGCACTATCACGCACGCTCCGCGTGAGGACGTGAGCGACGCCCATGCTGCCCCAACTTTCACCGATCACCGGGCCCAGCGGCGTGCGGGCACGGGTCGGCTTCAGCCCGAACAGGCCGCAGCAGGACGCCGGGATGCGGATCGAGCCGCCGCCGTCGCTGCCCTGGGCTGCCGGCACGATGCCGACAGCGACCGCGGCGCCGGCACCGCCCGATGATCCCCCCGAGGTGTGCTCGTGATTCCACGGATTCCGCGTAATCCCATGGAGCGCAGTCTCGGTGGAAGCAGCAAGGCCCATTTCCGGGGTGTTGGTCTTGCCGAAGATCACGAGGCCCGCCCGCTTGTAGCGCTCGACCAGCGTCGAGTCCGCAGGCGCCACGCTGTCGGCAAAAAGCTTGCTGCAATTGCTCGTCGTCGTCCCGGCGAGCTGCACGGAGATGTCTTTCAGCAGGAACGGAACGCCCCTGAACGGGCCGTCCGGCAGCCCGTTTCGGATCGCCGCGCGTGCCAGATCGTAATGCGTCTGGGACAGGGCGCCGATCAGCGGGTTTACTGATTGGGCGCGATCGATGGCCGTTTGCAGCAATTCGTCGGGGGTGATGTCGCCCCTGGCCACCCGTTGGGCCAGGCCGATCGCATCGTGGCTGCGGTACTCGTCAAAAGTCAGCACGTAATCATCCTCTCGCGCGGCGCGCGTAGGCAGCCAGTATGCGCCTGTCGGCAGCGGAATGTTATTCAAACAACACCGTTGACATAAAGATATGTCGATAACATAATCGCACGGCACTGACATGACAGTCGAACCGCGCGCTGGCGCGAACCCGGCGACCCGCTAAAAGGAGTGTTCCCCATGAAGATTCATCTGCTCGCCTGTGGCAAGCGCGGCGCGGCGACCTTGATCGCCGCCGCCATCCTCTTCGCCCCCTGCACGGTGCTGGCGCAAAAGGCGCTCAGCTGGGGCGCCGGCGGCGACGTGGACAGCATGGACGTGCACGTCGCGGGCACCGTCAACTCGTGGCAGATATACGAGATGGTTTATGAGACGCTACTCACGACTGACAAGGACATGAGGCTTCGTCCAGGGCTGGCCGAGAGCTGGAAGCAGAATTCGCCGACCAGCTATACGCTCACGCTGCGCGGGGACGCGAAATGGTCCAACGGCCGTCCGGTTGTCGCGGCCGACGTGATCGGCAGCCTTGAGCGCATCACGGGCGTGGAGACGAATGCGGCCGGCGTGGCGGCGGCGAAGACCGAAGAGGACAAGACGAAGGCGAGCGGCAAGATCTCGTCGTACTGGTCCCGCCAATTTGGCGTCATCAAGTCGATGTCCGCGCCCGACGAGCGCACTGTCCGCGTGGAGCTTGAAAAGCCGCACACTGCCTTCCTGCCGGCACTTGCGCACATCACAGCCGCGATCATCCCGATCAAGGAGCTGAAGGACGGCAGCTACGATCCGTCGAAGCAGCTCATGGGATCCGGCCCGTTCATGGTCAGCGCCTACAAGCCCAAGGAAAGTTGGACCCTGGTGCGCAACCCGTACTACTGGCGCAAGGGCTATCCGAAGGTCGACACACTCAATGTGCTGATCATCCCGGACGACGCGGCGCGCGTGGCAGCGTTGCGAGACGGTCGGATCGACTACTCGACGTTTTCCAATCCGGACATCGGCCGCCTTGTGGCCGGTGACAAGCGCCTGGTCGTCGACACACAGGCGACGAGTAATTACTACCGCCTCGACATCAACGCGCTGTCGGACAAGTCGGCCTTCAAAGACAAGCGGGTTCGCCAAGCGATGAATCTGGCGATCGACCGCGATGCGATCGCGAACATCGTGTTTGCAGGCGCCTCGAAACCCGACTACCCGGTACCCAGCGCCTTCGGCAAGAACGCGTGCAGGGACGTCGACACCTACCGGCTGCCGCGCGCGGAGCGGCTGGACAAGGCGAAGAAGCTGATGGCCGCGGCCGGCAAGCAAAGCGTGGATGTCGAGGTGATCGCCTCAACCGCAGACCCGATCTACGCGCGAATTGCGCAGGTGATCCAGCAGAACGTGAGGCAGGTCGGCATCAACATCAAGATCCAGCAGATGCCCGCGGCCGAATACCTCAACAAGACCTTCAACAAGGGTGAGTTCGATGCCTCCCTGTCGTGGCTGGCCGGATACAGCGACCCGAGCATGGTTGTGGCCTGGTGGAACCCGAAGTATGCGGTCTGGAATACGGTGTTCCAAGAATACGTCCCGGCGCTGGCCGACTTGCTCGACAAGACGAAGAGTGCCCCTGAAGGCGCCGAGCGCGACGCCCAGCTGGCCGAGGTGTGCCGCATGATCGACGATGGAGCGAACATCCTCGCGCTGGTCACCAAGGTGGACTTCATCGTGCATCGAGGCGACACCATGGACATCCGGCTCGACCCGGTGTCCGGCTCCTCGAACACGTTCCAGTATGTGGCCGAGTTCGGCTCGAAGCGATGATTGCGCCAGCACACCCACGGAATCGGCAGCTTGCTCGCGTTCGAGCAGTGAGCGCGCGTCTGATTCCCTTCCTTGCGCCGAGGCTCGGGATCGCGGTGATCACGATGCTCGGGGTCGCTCTGATGGTCTTCGTCGCGCTTCGCCTGCTGCCCGGCGGCTACGCCGATGTCCTTCTCGGACCCTTCGCCACGCCGGAGGCGCGCGCGATGATCGGCGCGAAGTACGGCCTCGATCAGCCTGTGCCCATCCAGTTCCTCAAGTGGCTCACGGCGCTGATGCGCGGCGACTTCGGCGTTTCAATGGTGAACAAGAGCCCCGTGATCGACGAGCTGCTCCGTCGGCTGCCAGTCACGGCTGAAATCGCAGTGCTGACGCTGGCGTTCGCGCTTGGCGTCGGCTTTCCGCTCGGGATCGCCAGCGGCATTCGATCGAGCGCCAGCGGAACAGGGGGGGCGGGCCGGCTGGTGGGTGCACTGGGCGCCAGCGTGCCGGAGTTCGTGCTCGGCAGCGCTCTGATATTCCTGTTCTCGCGCTGGTCGCTCGGCCTGAAGGTAGGCGGCTTCGTTCCGCTGATGCAGGACCCCTGGGAAAACCTGCGATCCGTCGTGCTGCCCACCGCTTCCCTCAGCATCTTCGGCATCGCCCTCATCCTGCGGACCACCCGGGATGCGGTCCTGAGGGTGATGACCGAGGGACATATTCTGGCAGCGGTGGCCCGTGGCGAGACGCCGAACCAGATCGTGCGGCACCACATCCTGCGCAACGCGGCTATCCCGATCGTCACCGTGACTGCTACCTATTTCGGCTTCCTGCTCGGTGGCGCGATCATCGCCGAGATCCTGTTCTCGATCCCCGGTGTCGGGTACTACATCTTCAGTTCGCTCGAGAGCCGCGACTACGCGGTGGTGCAGGCTGGTGTGCTGGTGGCGTCATTTGCCTTCATCTCGCTCAACATGCTCGCGGACGTGGCGTATGCGCTGATCGACCCACGCATTGGCGCTAAGAGGGCCAGCACGTGAAGCTACTGTCTAGCCGCGCTGCGCTGCGCGTCCTGGGGGGTGACCGGCTCGGCCTGCTCGGTGCGTGCCTGCTCGCGCTGTTCCTGTTTCTCGGCGTCTTCGGCCCCCACCTGCCGCTTGGGGATCCGACGGCGATCGGCGCGGGTGTACGGCTCGGCGCGCCGACTGCACAGTTCCTCTTCGGCACCGACGAACTCGGCCGGGACTATCTGCCACGCGTGGTCGAAGGCATTGGTGCGACCTTCCTGCTGTCCTCGATCGCGGTGGTCATCACCGCAGTCATCGGCGCTTTCCTGGGTATCGCCGCCGGCTATCTGGGCGGGGCCGTCGACAGTGTGATCGCGCGCTGCGCGGACGTGCTGTTCGCCTTTCCGGCGCTGCTGTTCGGGTTGCTCGCCGCCGCCGTGATTGGCCCGGGCAGCACATCTGCCATCGTCGTGATCTCCACGGCGACGCTGCCGTTGTTCATTCGCGTGATTCGTTCAGTGTCGCTCACAGTAGGGGAGCGCGAATTCGTCGTCTCGTCGGTCATCGCCGGCGCGTCGACGATGCGCGTGATGGTGGTGCACATCCTGCCGAACGTCATGGGCGCAGCCATCGTCCAGCTGACCTACGCGCTGTCGGTCGGCATGCTGATCGAGAGCGGCCTGAGCTTCCTCGGGCTGGGCGTGCAACCGCCGAGCGCGTCGCTCGGCTCGCTGCTTCGGCTCGGGAGCGTCTACCTAACGGTGGCGCCATGGCTGGTATTGATCCCCGGCGTCGTGCTGGCGTTAGCGATCGCATCCGTTAACTTGCTTGGCGACGCTATCCGGGATGGTTTGGAGCCCCTGCGTGGGAGGCCACTGACATGACGAAACGTATTGAAATCCGGGATCTCGTAGTGTCGTACGCGTCGCGCGACAGGTCCATTTGCGCACTTGATGGCGTGAGCCTTGCGATCGCCGCCGACGAGACGATCGGCATCGTCGGGGAAAGCGGGTCAGGCAAGTCCACACTTGGCATGACCATCGGCCGCTTGCTGGCGCCGAATGCATCTTTCGACGGCGGCGACGTCTTGGTCGAAGGCCGTTCGATTCTGCGCTGCACGGACGCGCAACTGCGCGCCGTCCGACGCGACCGGCTCGGTTTCGTGTTCCAAAACCCGATGTTGGCACTGGACCCGACGATGCGCATTGGCCGCCAGATCGCCCTCGCGCTGAACTTGCCTGCCGGGTCGGCCCGCATCGTCGAACTGCTCGCGAAAGCGAGCCTGAGCGATCCCGCCAGGGTGGCGGCCTGCTTCCCACACGAATTGTCCGGCGGGATGGCGCAGCGGGTGGTGATCGCCCTGGCGATCGCGCGCAACCCCGCGGTCGTGATCGCCGACGAACCGACCGCGTCCCTCGATGCCTCCATTACAGGCGCGATACTCGACTTGCTTATGGCGCTCGGCCGCGACACTGGCGCCAGCTTGGTGATCATGAGCCACGATTTGCGGATGGTCGCGCGGCGCTGCGCGCGCATCCTCGTCATGTATGGCGGCCGCGTCGTTGAGTCAGGCGAGAGCCGCCAGGTCTTCGCCGCGCCCCGTCACCCCTACACGCAGGCGTTGGTGCGGGCTGCGGCCGGTAACGAAGGCCCCGGTGGCCAGCTTCAACCTATTCCCGGAGTGCCGCCCGTGCTGCACCAGCGATCAACCAATTGCGCATTCGCGGCGCGCTGCGCGCATGCGCAGCCGATCTGTCACAGCCAGCGCCCGGCTGATGTCAACCTGCGAGGACGGGTCGTCGCGTGCCACTTTGCGCTCGACGGCAACACTGTTCCTGCCGAGCCCTTGGAGGCGTCGTGATGGTCACCGCCCAACCTACCATCCAGTTGCGTGGACTCGGTGTCACCTACCGCAAGGGTCCGCCTTGGCACCGCATCGCCGTACCCGCCGTCAATCGGGTCGACCTCGACATCGCCCCGGGCGAAACGGTCGGCCTGGTCGGCGAATCCGGATCGGGCAAGACAACGCTGGGGAGGATCATGCTCGGTCTCGTGCGGCCCACCTTCGGGACTTTTCTGTTCGAAGGCAAGCCGTTCGATCCCGTCGTGCGGCGACAGGGCGCGCTGTCGGTGGTCTTCCAGCATCCGGAGTGGGCATTGAACCCTCGCCTGCGCTGCGGCGCCTCGATTGCCGAGCCGTTGCTGATCCAGAGACTCGGCGACCGCGCCGAGCGACAGCGCCGGGTCGCCGCCATGCTCGCCGAGGTCGGCCTCGACGGCGAGCTCGCTGCCCGCTACCCGGGCGAGCTGTCGGGCGGGCAGCGCCAGCGCATGGCGATCGCACGGGCGCTGATCACGAGCCCACGGTTTATCGTGTTCGACGAGGCAGTGAGCGCGCTCGACGTCTCGGTGCAGAGCCAGATCCTGAATCTGATCCGCGGCCTGCAACAGCAGCACCGCTTCGCCGCACTGTTCATTTCGCACGACCTCGCGGCGACCCGCTACGTCTCGCACCGGATCGCGGTCATGCGCGCGGGCGACTTGGTGGAAGTCGCTTCCGCGCAGCAGTTCTATACCCGTCCCGAGCACCCGTACAGCCGTGCGCTGCACGATTCGATCGTGTGACGACCCCGACCGCGCGAGTCGATTCCTGGAGACCCTATTTTGAAGCCTTTCTCTATCGCGGGCCTGCAACTCGCCCTGGCGCCCGGGGACAATCGAGACTGCATCGAGCGCGAAATCGCGTCGACGGTGAAGCGCTTTCCATGGGTGCAGATGGTCCTGTTGCCTGAACTTGCCTCGTTCGGCTCGGCGCTCGGCAGCGCCGAGCCATTGCCGGGACCGACCGAGGCGCGTTATCAGGCGCTCGCCCGAAAGCTCGGCATCTGGCTCGTGCCCGGATCGCTGTACGAACGGGAAGGTGACCGCATCTACAACACCGCCATCGCGATCGACCCAGCGGGCATGACCGTTGCCCGCTATCGCAAGATCTATCCGTTTCTTCCTTACGAAGCCGGCGTCACCCATGGCAGGGAATGCGTGGTGTTCGACGTGCCGGAGGTCGGGCGTTTCGGCCTGTCGATCTGCTACGACCAATGGTTTCCGGAAGTGGCCCGAGCTCTCGTGTGGAAAGGGGCGGAAGTCATCCTGCATCCCACGCTCACCAGCACCATCGATCGTGCCCAGGAGCTTGTGCTGGCCCAGGCGAACGCCATCGTGAACCAGTGCTACTTTGTGGACATCAACAATGCGGGGGAGCTTGGCAACGGCCGCTCGATCATTGTCGGGCCCGAAGGCGAGGTTATCCACCAGGCCGGCGAGCACAACGAGGTCATTCCGGTGACGCTCGACCTGGAGCGGGTCCGCGCGTCCCGCAGGCGCGGGATCAACGGGCTGGGCCAGATGCTGAAGTCCTTTCGCGATACGCGCGTCGACTTTCCGTGCTACGCGAACCCGCCGGCCGATTCGCGAAGCTTGCGTGAGTTGGGACCGCTGACGCTGCCGGCGCGCGGCGAGTAATTGTGAATGCGCGCCAGCGCGATGGAGGAACGCAATGAGCACTTTGACCTCGAGCACCTTGAATGAACAGCAGATCCTGGGCGCCGTCCGCAGCTTGAAAGAGGAGTCCGTCGACATGCTGTGCGAACTGGTGGCGCATGCGTCGCTGCTGGGGGATGAAGCCCCGGCGCAGGCCGTGATGGCGCGCAAGTTTGGTCAACTCGGGCTGAAAGTCGATGAGTTCGAGATCGATGAATCGAAGATCCAGCAGCATCCAGGCTACTCGCCTTCGCTCATTTCATACCACGGCCGACGCAACGTGGTGGGCGTGCACAGGCCGCGTGGCGCGACAACCGGTCGCTCGCTGATCCTGAACGGACATATCGACGTGGTGCCGATCGGCCATCCGCAGCTGTGGGCGACGCCGCCCTTCGAGCCGCGCATTGTCGGCGATCGCGTTTACGGGCGTGGTGCTGCCGACATGAAGGCGGGCATCGTCGCCTACACGATGGCGTTCAAGGCGTTGCGCCAGCTTGGCTTCGAACCGGCAGCGCCGCTCTACCTGCAGTCTGTAATCGAGGAGGAGTGCACCGGCAACGGTGCGCTGGCCTGCCTGGTCGCCGGCTACACGGCGGATGCGGCACTGATCCCGGAGCCTAGCCAGGAATGCGTCATGACTGCCCAGATCGGCGTGATGTGGATGGCGATCGAAGTCTTTGGCGTGCCCGTGCATGCGTCGCGTGCACAGGAGGGCATTGCCGCGACCGAGTTTGCCCAATACCTGGTCGACGAACTGCGCGCCCTGGAGCGGCAGTGGAACCAGCCCGAAGCGCGCCATCCGATGTACTGCAAGCATGCGCACCCGATCAACTTCAACCTTGGCCGGCTGGCGGGCGGCGAGTGGACCTCATCGGTGCCCACGCATTGCCGCGCGGACCTGCGAATCGGCTACTACCCGGGGCGGCCAGTCGTTGAGGTGCAGGCCGAGATCGAAGCATTGCTGAAGGCAGCGCACGCCCGGCATCCGCGCGCCGCCAACGTCCGGTACGAGGTGGTCTACGGCGGATTTCAATCCGAGGGCGTCGTGGTTGACATGGAAGCGCCCGTGATCTCCACCTTGATGCAGTGCCACCAGGACCTGCTGGAGGCCCAGCCCGGGACAACCGCCTTCACGGCAACGACGGACGTGAAGTTCTTTCACCTCTACGGAAAGATCCCGTCGACTTGCTACGGGCCCACCGGCGAGAGCATTCACGGCGTCGACGAATGGGTATCGATCGAGAGCCTGCAGCGCGTGACGGCGGTCTACGCCCTGTTCATTGCAAGGTGGTGCGGAGTAAATCGGCTTGCGGACCGTTCTGGAGGTCGTTGATCCGGCGTACCACTGCGGTACGCAGCCGGCGGGCGCTTTTTTGCCCGCGCGCCGGCGAACAGCTGGCGTCTACATGTCGACCACCCACCTTGCCGCCCCGCAGGCCGCCGATGCAGACCGCGTGCCGCCGAACAACCCCGACTGGCGCCGTCGCAAAGACGAGGCCACGCCGCGCGGCGTCGCGGTGCAGCAGACCTTCTACGCCGCCCGTGCCGAGAACGCCGAACTGATCGACGACTACCTCGTCACCAAATACGTGGCCCTGGCGGGCCTGTGACCGCATCCGATGAACCACCGCACCACCTCCACCGAACTGGCCGACGCCAACACCAACGACGTCAAAGGCATGCTGTCCTATGTCCAGCCCACGGCCGTCAGCCCCTGGGGCACTTACCTCACGCAGGTCGACCGCGTCGTGCCGTACCTCGGCCCGCTGGCGCGCTGGGCCGAGACGCTCAAGCGCCCCAAGCGCGCGCTGATCGTCGACATCCCGGTCGAGCTGGACAACGGCGCGGTGGCCCACTTCGAGGGCTACCGCGTGCAGCACAACCTGTCGCGCGGGCCCGGCAAGGGCGGCGTGCGCTACCACCCCGATGTGACGCTGGAAGAGGTGATGGCGCTGTCGGCCTGGATGACGGTGAAGAACGCGGCCGTGAACCTGCCGTACGGCGGCGCCAAGGGCGGCATCCGCGTCGACCCGAAGGGGTTGTCCATCAAGGAGCTGGAGCGCATCACGCGGCGCTACACCAGCGAGATCGGCATCATTATCGGGCCGCAGCAGGACATCCCGGCGCCCGACGTCAACACCAACGCACAGGTGATGGCGTGGATGATGGACACCTACTCGATGAACACCGGCGCCACCGCCACCGGCGTGGTCACTGGCAAGCCGCTGCACCTGGGCGGCTCGCTGGGCCGCGTCAAGGCCACCGGCCGAGGCGTGTTCGTCACCGGCCGCGAGGCGATGCAGCGGTTGGGCATCGAGCTGGCCGGCGCGCGCGTCGCGGTGCAGGGCTTCGGCAACGTCGGCGGCGTGGCGGCTGAACTGTTCGCGCAGGCCGGCGCGCGCATCGTCGCAGCGCAGGACCACACCGGCACCGTATACCAGTCCGGCGGCCTGGACGTGGCGGCGCTACAGGCCCACGTGGCACAGCATGGCGGCGTGCATGCTTTTGCGGGCGCCGAGGTGCTGGGCGACGATGCCTTCTGGGACGTACCCACAGAGGTGCTGATTCCGGCCGCGCTGGAAGGTCAATTGACCGCGGAGCGGGCCGGGCGCTTGGCCGCGCGGCTGGTGCTCGAGGGCGCCAACGGGCCAACCGTGCCGCGGGCCGATGACATCTTGGCCGAGCGCGGCATCACCGTGGTGCCCGACGTGATCTGCAATGCCGGCGGCGTCACGGTGTCGTACTTCGAATGGGTGCAAGACTTTTCCAATTTCTTCTGGACCGAGGAGGAGATCAACCAGCGAATGGACAAGATCATCCTCGATGCCTTCCGGCACATCTGGCACACGGCTGACACGCACTGCATCGGGCTGCGCACGGCGGCCTTCGTTGTGGCCTGCTCGCGCATCCTGACGGCGCGGCAGGAACGCGGCCTGTACCCCTGACGCGATGGCCAGCCCCGTGCATCGCATCGTTGTGGTTGGGGGGGGCGCCGGTGGCCTGGAGCTGGCGACGCGGCTGGGCAATCGCCTGGGCCGCCGCGGCTGTGCCCACGTCACGCTCATCGACCGCAACCGCACCCACTTCTGGAAGCCCCATCTCCACGAGATTGCCGCCGGCAGCATGAACCTCGGTCTGCACGAACTGAGCTACATGGCGCAGGCGCACTGGCATGGCTTCACCGACCGCATCGGCGAGATGAGCGGGCTGGACCGCGACCGCCGCCTCGTGCAGGTGGCGCCGCATCTCGATGAGCACGGCCGGCCGGTGACACCGGCGCGCGAGTTCCTGTACGACACGCTGGTCATCGCGGTCGGCAGCCAGACCAACGACTTCGGAACGCCCGGCGTGCGCGAACACGCGGTGGCGCTGGAGACACCGGCCGATGCCGAGCGCTTTCACCGTCGGCTGGTCAACGCGTGCATCCGCGCCCATGCGCAGCGCTCGCCGCTGGCGCCATGGCAGTTGAAGGTGGCCATCATCGGCGCCGGTGCCACCGGCGTGGAACTGGCCGCCGAGCTGCAGCGCACCACGCGCGAGCTGATCAGCTACGGCCTCGACCGGCTCGACCATGCGCGGCACATCGGCATCCACCTCATCGAGGCCGGCCCGCGTGTGCTGCCGGCGCTGCCCGAGCGGCTGTCGGCCGGTGCCCTGCGGCAGTTGCAGGCCCAGCACGTGACCGTGCACACCGGCGCCCGCGTCGCCGCGGTGGACGGGCAGGGCGTGCAGCTGGCCGACGGCCGGCGCATCGATGCCGAGCTGGTGGTGTGGGCCGCGGGCATCCGCGCGCCGGCATTCCTGGCGGGGCTGGGATTGGAAACCAATGCATTGAACCAGCTGAAGGTGCTGCCGACGCTGCAGACCACGCAGGACGAGCACGTGTTCGCCATTGGCGACTGTGCCGCCTGCCCATGGCTGGGCCGCGAGCCGGCCACCGTGCCGCCGCGCGCGCAAGCCGCGCACCAGCAGGCCACGCATGTGGCCGATGCCCTGGCGCGCCGGCTGCGCGGCCGGCCGCTCAAGCCTTGGCACTATCGCGACTTCGGCTCGTTGGTCTCGCTGGGGCGCTACAGCACGGTGGGCAACCTGATGAGCAGCCTGAAGGGGGGCACGCTGTGGCTGGACGGGTACTTCGCGTGGGTGATGTACCTGTCGCTCTACCAGATGCACCAGCACGTGCTGCATGGCGCGGCACGGGTCGTGCTCAACATGCTCGGGCACTTCTTCACGCGCCGCACCCGCCCGCGCGTGAAGCTCCATTGAGCCGTTGGGGCATGGCACCCCAATGGGCTACGCACACAGGCGACCGATGCAGGGTGTGATCGCCACTTGGCCGTTGAGGTGCCGACACTGGAATCGGCGCAATGTGTTTGGCAACGAAGAAGAGACAAATGACATCACTGAGCCGCTGACCCTGCCAGCGCGCTGAGCCTGCCGGCCGCTCGGCCGGCACTGATCTCTCTCGTCCTTCTTCTCTGCAGGGGACTGCCGTGGCGGCAGCCCCAGGATCGCTGTCGACCATGCACCAAGACCGTCAACCCAGACGTGAATGTCCAGCCTCAACACGCCGTCGGTGTTCGGCGTATGCGGCGGCAAGCAGGTGGCCGAGAGCCTGACCGGCAAGTTCGCTCTGGAGACCAACAACATCGGAGCCGACGGCATGACATTCATGAAGGTTACAGGCGAATTGCAGGGGCGACTATTGAGCCATCTTTAGGTAATCCAAAAATCAAAATCGGAAACAAATAATGACAAGCCTTCAACTTCTAAAAACGCTGTGCGCCGCCGCATGCCTGGCTGGGGCGCTGAGTGCCCGCGGAACAGGAGGACAGGTTGATAACATCGAAACTTATGCGCCGCTTTATGCGCCTTTGTCAGGTACCGGCGCGGTCGCCCGCACCGCCGCCAATCTCAGCTACGCCACCTTGATGGGTAGCGCCACCAGCTTGGTCGACTATGGCGCCTTTGCCGTTCCAACGAACGCAGCCAACCCCGACCAAACTTTCGAGGGCACACTGACGCTAAATAACCTCGGCACCACTGGTAGCTTCAGTGAACAGGGCACCTCGCGTGCCGTTTTTTACCAGGATCCGGGCCATCTACCCGCCTTTTCTTTTCAGTTCGTTCAGACCGGAACGCACATCGTCCCCGTCGCGCGCGGCTTGATCAGCACCACCCATCCAAATTGGTCCTACATCCTAGAACCGGGTCGGGTTTGGAAGGAAACGAACGATCAAGGCTACGCCCGCGCAGCTATGCCTTTTTCCCTGCAGGAGAAAGGCGCGAACTGCACCCATAACGGGGTGATGAGCTTTCTCTTCAAGTCTGACGGTAGCGTCAGCAAAGTTGCCTACCAGATCGCTGGCGAGACGTGCCAGTACTTCAAATTCAATATGTGGGGCCTTGCGGCGGCTAGCTACACGCCACAAACCATCGACAACGCCGCCGAAACAATCACCGCCTACCAGACCGAAGTCGCCGCACGCATGCCGACCAGGCCAATCGATCAGTTAGCCACTGATTTCCCCGCCTCTGGAATCGTGCCAGCAAATATCGGCAGCGAACAATCCCTTTCTGCCAGGAGCCTCTGGGGAGTTGCCACTGACGGCATCAACTACGTCGGCGGCTGCGAAACACGCTATGGAACCTATCCGTTTTGCGATGTCATCGACCTGCCCTCCTACTCGCTGGCCAAATCGGTGGCTGGGGCCATTGGCCTGATGCGGATTGAGAAGAAGTATGAAGGTGTTCAGAGCGCGATGACCATACAAGCGACGGTAGGGCCGTGCTCCGGCAACCAATGGAGGGAAGTAACACTACTGAATACGCTGGACATGGCGACGGGCAACTATGCGAGTACCGGCTATGAGGTGGACGAACGCTCCGCAAACGCATACAGCAATTTCTTCAGCGTCAATACGTACAGCCAGAAAGCCACTCATGCCTGCAGCTATTCCAGGATGTCCACGCCTGGAACAACCTGGGTCTATCACACCTCCGACACCTTTCTGCTCGGCTCCGCTCTCAACATGATCTATAAACATTGGGAAGGCGATACCAAGGACTACTACCGCGATATGCTGGTGACCGAGCTGTGGAAGCCGCTGAAAATGAGCCCAACCACTTGGACCTCCGCCCGTGTCATCGACAGCGTCGCCCATCCCTTTACCGGCTATGGCCTCACCTTTCACCATGACGACATGGTCAAGATCGGTGAATTCCTGAACAAGAACAACGCGTCCATCGCCGGTGTCCAGATGCTCGACAGCACCCTCTACGACGAAGCCATGCAAAGAACCAGCAACCACGGTCTGACCGCCGGCGCCGCCAGTTACAAGTATCTGCACGGCTTCTGGGCTTGGGACGCGGGCAGCCCGGATTCAGACGCGGCTGTCTGCCCAAATGCGAAGTGGATTCCCTTTATGTCCGGATTCGGCGGCATCGGCCTTGTCCTTCTTCCAAACAATATGGTGTATTACTACGTAAGTGACAATCACGAGTATGGGTTCAAAAACGCAGTGATCGAACTGAATAAGATCCGGAGCATCTGCAAATAGACATGACGGTCGCCGTCCCATGGTAGGCGGCCGGCTCCAACATTGTAGATTGAACGCCGAGGCGTGTAGAGCTACACGCTGTGACTTTCGTCGTCAGCAACACAAGGAGACCGACCATGAAAGAGCGTACCAAGTTTCACGTGGGCCTGGATGTCCATAAGGACAGCATCAGTGTTGGCGCGGCCGAGTTGGGTCGAGCACCGGCACCTTTGATTGGCAAGGTGACGCACGATCTGAACAAGCTTCTGAAAGTGTTGACCAAGATCGGATCCGCCGAGCAGTTGCACATCGTGTATGAGGCTGGATCGACCGGCCTCGGGCTGCAACGCGCCTTGAAGGAAAGGGGCTACCTCTGCGAGATCATTGCCCCTTCGCAGATCCCGCGGCGTCCGGGCGGCCGAGTCAAGCCGATTGACGTGACTGCATTCAATTGGCCGAGTGCTCCCGCGTCGGACAGTTCAGTGCGGTGTGGATACCCGAGCCTGGCGACGGAGCGATCCGCGACTTGGCGCGGGCGCGCGAAGACGCCGTCAACAGCCGCGTCCAGGCCCGACACCAACTCAAGGGCTTCTTGCTGCGCCACGACATCCGCTACCCCGGCAAGACCTCGTGGAGCATTGCCTACTACCGTTGGCTGTCGACGCTGAACCTCGACGCCGGCGCCACCCAGACGGCGTCTACCGAGTAATGGCACACGGTCGAGGCCGCTGACGAGCGAGTCGATCGGTTGATGGAGGCGCTGGTGGCGTCGATCACGAACCGGCGTTTCGAGCCTGTAGTCCGTGCGCTCTAAGCTCAGCGACCATTGCAGCAAAGTCGTCGCGGCAATCCCAAAGGCGGCGATCATAGGTGTTCAGTCCACCATCTACATCTGAACATCCGAGGGCCGGCTGTAGCGGCTGCGAAGCTCGAGCTGTGCTCGCGGGCTCTGTCGCAATGGCAGCGCCGGCCTGAGCGAGCGTGGTTTCTCGGTGTCGCTCAGAAAGCCAGCGAATAAAACTGCGATGCCGCGGGCGAGGCTTGGCTTTGGGCGCGGTGGAGTTGGCCCTTCTTGATCATGTGCATCAACTCAATGCCGGCAATCAGGATACGTGCGCAGCGAAAGGACTTGAACCCCAGCATGGGACGCACGACACGTTTGATYGCGCGATGGTCCTGCTCCACGACGTTATTGAGGTATTTGCTCTGCCGCAGTTCGATGGCCACCCCGGCGTCATCGTTGACGCTCTGGATGGCAGCCGTGTTGGCGCCGCTCTTGTCGATGGTGATCTTCTCGGGCACGCCATGCAGTCCGATGGCCTGCTCCAGGAAACGACGTGCGGCAGCGCGGTCTCTCTTGGCGCGCAGCAGAAAGTCAACGGTGTCGCCGTCTCGATCCACGGCGCGGTACAGATACTTCCACTGGCCGGCGACCTTGATATAGGTTTCGTCCATTCGCCAACTCGTGCCCACGCGGCGTTTGCGTCGCCGGAACACCGACGCCAGTATGGGCAGTATCTTGATCGCCCAGCGATGGACCGTGGCGTGATCGACAGATACGCCGCGCTCGGCCATCATCTCTTCAATGTGCCGCAGGCTCAGCGGATAGGCCGCGTACCATCGCACGCACACCAGCATCACCTCCAGTGGGTAATGCATCCGCTTGATCACCTTGCGCAAAGCCTCGATCACGTTTTCGTCCAGTCAACAGTTCCGCCTCAGCTTACCAACCTCGGCTTAGCGCGACAGAACCGCAAAACGCGTCAGGGCTTGCCACATCAAAGCGCCTCGAGGCCCCGTGGCAGTGCGGCATCTGGCCGCTGCCCGGCTTTGCTGCCTTCGAAGGGCAGCCCTTTGCATAAAGATTCCACAACTAATGCAAACCTACGACCGCAGCGCGGGAGCACTCCGGGACGTCGAACACGCGCTGCTGACGGCCAGCAAGCACTCTCTCGAGGCTGCTTCGTGCGTTCATCTCGCGTCGCTGACGCTGTTGGCGTCGACTCAAAGCGTGAAGGGCAGGCGTCCGCTCAGAATCGCCTTGATGGCCAGCGACTGGCTGGACTCGATGTGCGAGCGGATCGCGGCCTCGACAGCGTCAGCATCCTGGGTTGCGAACGCGTCAATGATGGCGTTGTGCTGCTTCTCTTGTTCGTCGTGGTCGACGCGCATCGCATTCGAGTCGCGCTCGGCATACAGGCCGAGATGCAGCATGCGGCTCATCTCGTCGTACAGCTCGTAAAGAATCCGTTCAAGCCGTTCATTGCCGCAAGCACGAATGATGGCAAGGTGAAAGTCCTGGTTCTCGTGCAAGAACGTCAGTGCATGCTTTCTGTCGGTGAGCGGACCAGGGTTGGCCACAAAACTGCGTAGAAGCTCGACATCCACACGGCCTACTGCGGCGCGGGCCGCCGCAGGCTCGAGAATCAGACGCAGGCGGAACACATCCTGAATGGACTGGGCCGTGATGGGCGCCACCACGTGCCCGCGCCGGCGTACCGCGACCAGCAACCGGTCCTGGCAAAGGCGCGACAGCGCCGCGCGCACCGGAGCGCGCCCCACCTTGTAGGTTTCCGCTATCCCGATCTCGGTGATCTCCTCGCCGGGCCGAAACTTGCAGACGACGATGTCGCCCTTTAGTCGGTCGTAAATCTGGTCACTGAGCGATTGAGTTCGCTTGGGGGCTGCCGGGCGCTTTGCCGAAGCGACTGGCCGGGTGCTGCTTTTCTTGTTCATGCGATATTGCGAAGGGGAAGGGACGGTCGACGCGGATTGTTACCTAACGCTCTCTCTACCAACCGGGCGATACTCATGAGCCGGCTGTCTTCGTACAAGCAGGATACGAGTTGTAGCCCAACGGGCAGGCCGTTGACGTGGAAACCGGCTGAGATCGAGATGGCGGGTTGACGGGTAAGGTTGAAGGGATAGGTGAACGGGTTCCAGTCGAGCCAGTCCTGGCTCCGTGCATCGGCAGGTGCTTCCCGACCCGCTGCAAACGGGAATATGGGTATTGTGGGTGTCAGGACGGCATCGAACCTGGACAAGTGAGCTTGCATGGCCTCGCCAAACCTTTGGCGAAGCACCATGGCTCGATAGTAGTCCGACAGCTGCTGGGTTTCTCCCTTGGCTGCGGCTGAACGCAAGCCAGGGTCAAGCAGCGATTGCCGCTCTAGGGGAACCTGCGAGACCAGCCAGGCGGCACCCGCTTCCCAATGCGCTCTCTGAAGGAACAGTGCATCGTCGAGTGGCAGTTCGGTCGGCTCGATCTGTACCCCATGGTGAGCCAGGGTGCGAACAGCCTCAAGGAAGATCGCTTCGACGCCCGCGTCACAAATTCCGTTGCCTGTGTAGACGCCAACGCGCAGCCCCTTCAGGCTGGTGGCGTCGGGGCGACGGGCAGCACTTGCGGGCACGCAATTCCAGTCCCGACTGTCGGGCTGGCCGATGATGTCGTACATGATGGCGAGGTCCTGCGTCGTCCGAGCCATCGGGCCGACGTTGGACAACGTGAACATTGGCCCGGCTGGCCAAGCGGCGACGCGCCCGAAGGTGGCCTTCATCCCGGCAATGCCGGTGAAGGCGGCCGGGATACGCGTCGAGCCGCCACCGTCTGTGCCCAGCTGGAAGGTCCCCAGGCCCGCGGCGGCAGCGCTGGCCGCGCCGCCACTGCTTCCGCCACTGGTGAGTTCGGCATCCCAGACGTTGCGCGAAATGCCGTGCAGGGGGCTGTCGCCAGTTCCCTTCCAACCATACTCGGAGGTGTTGGTCTTGCCGACGAACACGGCGCCAGCTTCACGTAGTCGCGCCACTGCCGGCGCGTCGTGCTGGCTGGGCAGCACCTGCTGCCCAGCCAGCGAGCCAAAGCCAGTGGGACAGCCTGCGACGAGCAGCATGTCCTTGACACCAAAGGGAATGCCGTCGGCCGGTCCGAGCGCCTCGCCTCTCATCCAGCGGACCTCGGACGCCCGCGCTTCGGCAAGCGTCCGCTCCGGCGCGAGTTGGCAATACGCATTGACGATGGGGTTCCACTGCTCAATCCGGGCGAGGACGGCGCGCGCCACATCGACCGGTGATGCCTTGCGTGCCGCGTACAGGGACGCCAGTTCGGTGGCGCCCGCAAAGGCGAGGTCATCGCAGGAGTTGGGGCTGTCGATCACATGTACTCCAGGCCGAATATGCGTCCGATGTGGTCAACAATCTTCGTGAACTCAGGAGACGTCCGCATGGCCGGAACCCGTGGGCGCGGCAGGTCGATGGTGACGATCTCGCTGACCTTGGCCGGGCGCGCTGTCATCACGATCACTCGGTCCGACAGGAATACTGCCTCGGGGATGCTGTGCGTGATCAGCATGCTCGTCTTGCGGCTCTCGCTCCATATGCGCAGCAGCTCGACGTTGAGTTGTCCTCGCGTCATTGTGTCCAGCGCACTGAACGGTTCGTCCATCAGCAGAATCGCCGGATCGTGAACCAGAGCGCGGGCGATGGCCACGCGCTGTTGCATACCGCCTGAGAGCTCATGAGGCAGCTTCCCCGCAAACTCGCGCAGGCCGACCAGGTCGAGCAACTTCAATGCGCGCTCGCGGCTTTGCGCGGCGCCTTGCCTTAGGATCTGCGCCGGAACGAGCACGTTGTCCAATGAGTTGCGCCACTTCAACAAGGCGGGTGCCTGGAACACGATGCCCGTGCCTTGGTGCGGACCATTTACCGTCCTGCCGTTCACCTTGACGGTGCCCTGGGTGGGCAGCTCGAGGCCGGCAAGAATCTTCAGCAAGGTGGTCTTTCCACAGCCGCTAGGTCCCAGAATCGAGACGAACTCCCCATTGAGGACCTGGAACGACACGTTGTTCACCGCGTAGACAGGTCCATCATCTGTCTCGAAGCGTTTGCTGACGTCTTGATATTCGATAGCGATTGCGTTGTTCATCTCAACCTCCACCTGCCAGGCGACGGTGCGTATCCGAGGGCCTGTTCCACGGAATCAGGACTCGTTCAGCTCCTTCGACCATCATGTACAAGACGATCCCTCCCAGCGACAGGATGGATAGCGCGGCAAACGCCAGGGGTGTATTGAGCTCGGAGTTGGCGACGATGATGAGATAGCCCAACCCATTGCTCCCGCCGACAAACTCACCCACGATGGCGCCGATGATCGCCAGTGTGATTGCCACCTTCATGCCGCTGAAGAGTTCTGGCATCGCATTGGGCGCGCGAAACATCCAGAAGATCTGCCAGCGGGAAGCACGCAGTGAGTACGCCAAGTCAAGCACTGACTTCTCCACGGCCGCCAGGCCGGCTGCGGTGTTGATGACGATAGGGAAGAACGCAATGAGGAACGCGATCAGAATCTTGGGAAACGGACCGTAGCCGAACCATATCAAGAGGATGGGAGCGATCGCCACCTTCGGCACGAGCTGCGAGATCAGCAGCACCGGCATGATGATGTCGTGCAGGGACGGCATGACCACAATGATCGCGGCAATCAGAATTCCCAGAATCACCGCGAGCGCGAAGCCGCCGAGCGTTTCGTAGAGGGTGGTCCACGAATGCGCAGCAAAGAGCTCACGACGTTTCATGAATGCCTCCCAGATGTCGGAGGGTCCGGGCAAAGCGAACGCCGGAATGGCAAACACCTTACACGCGACCTCCCATATGAGCAGCATCGTGACCATCGAAAGCACGAACTTCAGTGTCTTGGCAACGAGAGGATGGTTTTTTTGGAGTCGCATCTGGCGTCCTACTTCTTGCTCGGCAGAGTCGGCGTCAGGTAGTCCATCGAAAACAGGTCCGTACCCTTGATGGGGTTCTCCAGTTTGCTGAAGTTCCTGACGTACTCCAGCGTCGCGGCCATCCTGTCCTCCCGGATGTAGCCGTAGCCCTTCTCCTTTGCGGTATCCGTGAGCAGGTGTTTGGCGACGATGCGCCATTGGGCGAGGACGAGGTCGCGCGATGTCTCGGGAAAGGATTTGACAAAGTCGTTCGCCGCGGCGGAAGGATCGTCGACGGCCAATGCATAGCCGGCCATGGTGGCGCTGACAAACTTGCGAACGAGCTCCGGATCCTTCTTGATGAGTTCGTCGCTTGCGATGATTCCAATCGAATAGTTATCTATGCCATAGTCGCTGAAAGCAAACTTGTCCCACCCGTTCTTGGCCTTTTCTGCGGCTGCATCTAAGGTGGGCTCCTCCGTTGCAAAGGTCATCACCGCGTCCACTGAGCCTCCCATGAGGCTGGGCAGCTTCGCCGGTGGATTGAAGGTCACCCATTTGATCTTCGAGACGTCGATGTTTGCGCTCTTGGCAAAGGCAGGAAAGAGTGCGAGGTGGGACTCTCCGGCAGCAATGCCGATGGTCCTGCCTTCCAAGTCCTTGGGCGTCTTGATACCTGCGCCTTTGCGGAAATACATGGCATCCGATGAGCGGTCCATGATAGTGGCCAACTGGCGGACCGCCAGGCCCTTGTCTCTGCCCAATGCGACGGATGCGGCGTCGGCCAATGCAAACGTGGTCGTGCCCATGGCGGAACGTTTGACCGATTCGCCGGAACCGTAGCCTCGCAGGATCTCCACGTCGAGCCCTGCGGCCTTGTACAGCCCCCGCTCGCGTGCTACCGCCGGTCCCATGTGCAGCCCATAGGGTGTCCAGTTCAGCGTCAGCGTCACCTTCTGCTGGGCCATCGCTTGCATGGGAAGCTGTGCGCAGACCAGTGCGGCCGCAAGTGACAACGTCCCGAAGATTCGTCTGGAAATGCTCATCTTGTCTCCTTATTCATCATTGCAGTGAGTGCCTCGCAAGAGGCAGTGCTCAGCGTCGCCTCGCACGCTTCGAGCGGTGGGACCGTGATGACTGCGCTCTTCGGCGCGACGCTCTTGTGACCGCGCTTGAACGCGCCACGCGTCTGTCCTCATCAATGAGTTCCCTGGCCACCGAGGCGAGCCCACGCGAACGCGGGACAACTTCGGCGGCTTGCAAGACTTTCGGAAACCCGGCCAACCGCACGCTTGACAGTCTAGGGACGGGCTTTTACCATGTCAATGGACATCTTTATAAACATGTTAGAAAGACGAGGAATTCGAGATGAGCAAAGTCGGTGTCGTGGCCAGCGCAGGCAACCAGAATGGCGGCGGGATGAGCGCAGCAGGCGATCCCCTCAAAAGCGGCGATCTCCCGCCCAGGTATATGCATCCCGATGACATGGAGTGGGAGCTTCTGAGATTCGAAGGGCAGCACAGCAAGATGGTCTTCCATCCCAGCGAAGCGAACCCGACAGAGCCCAATGTGGGGCTGGTTCGTTATGCGCCGGGCTCGTCGCATCCGCTGCACCGCCATGACTTTGCTCAGGTCTGGTACATCCTCGAAGGCGATTTCACGATCGGCGACAAGCGGTATCGGCAGGGCACCCTCGTGTTCCATGCCGACCCGCACTTCGAAGAAGAGTTGCGTACGGATACCGGAGGCGTGATCCTGTATGTCCAGTACGAAGGACCCACGACGGGCGGTCGTCCGATCTACGACGGCCGCTTCAACATGACACAGCGCAAGCCGCTGTCTCAAGAGCGCCTGGACATCTAGGGATGGTCTGCAGAACACGATCTGCAATCGCGGCTGAGTGATAAAGGTGATCTCGACGCATCCGGATGGCTCGATCGCGCAGGCTCGGTATCGATTTGCTGCGCGTCGCGGCCCTTGCGCGGGCCTGGCGAGCCCGATTTTGGCCTCGCAGACGCACTCATCCCTTGGCCTGCATCAACTTCCGCCGCGCCATCCACAGATTCGACAACGCAAACAGCGTGACGATCTGCGCCGTGTTCTTTGCCAGGCCGCGATAGCGCACCTTCGTGAATCCGAACTGCTGCTTGATCACCCGGAACGGGTGCTCGACCTTGGCTCTGATGCTGGCCTTCATCTTCTCTACACGCTCGGCCATGAACTCCGGCTCGATGAACGGGTTGAGCAGCCTGCGCTTGCCTGGGCGCATCGCCACATGCCAGGTCGGCCCTGCGGCCTCCGCTCGCTTGTGCACGCCCTGATAGCCCGAATCGCCGAAAGCCACGTGCTCCTCGCCGTGAAGAAGTTCGCCAGCTACGTTGATGTCGCTCACATTGGCCGACGTACCCACCACCGTGTGCACCAGCCCCGACGCGGTGTCGACGCCGATGTGAGCCTTCATCCCTAATGTGGCGCTGGTCCATATGTGGCGGCCGATGGCTTCGCGCTCGAGAGGCCGGTCGTCGAGCGCTACATAATTTCAGGTCACAGCGATCTTAGGAACTCCAGGATCTGCGGTTGGGAATGCCACTGCTTGCCTGTCTTCTGGGCCGCAGCGATCTCGCACTTCGCAAGCGCGCACGCCTTGCCCTCAAGGTCGATTTCGGCGTAGACGTTGGTCGTGTCGAGCGATGCATGTCCGAGCCATGCTCGCACGGTGTTGATGTCGACGCCCGCATTTAGCAGATGCGAGGCCGTGGAGTGGCGAATGGAGTGCGGGCTGACTCTCTTCGTCGCGAGGGATGGCATGGAGTCCTTGGCTCTCGCAGCGATGCGCTCGACCAATGCGTGAACGCCAAACCGCGTCGTCGGTTGGCCACACCGGTTGAGGAAGACGTTCTCCTGCCGGGAGCGCTCGCCCACGAGCGAGCGCAACTCGCGCACCGTCGCTGGCCACAGTGGGCATTGGCGGCGTTTACGCCCCTTGCCGAGAATGTCCACGCTCGCCTGATCAAGATGCAGGTCTCCGACGATCAGCTCCGATGCCTCGCTGGCGCGCGCGCCCGTGTTGTAGAGGAACAGCAGCAGCGCGTAGTCTCGACGGCCTTGCTCCGTGCGCCGGTTCGGACAGGCCAGCAGCGCGTCGATTTCCGCCTTGACGAGGTAAGGCACTGCGGCATGAGTTCCTTTCTTGTAGGGCACGCAGCGAACCTGTGCACACCAGGCGATGTGCTCGGGGCTGTGTTCGCCGACGAATCGGGCCAAGGCGTGAATGGCCGCCAGGCGCTGATTGCGCGTGGCGATGCTACAGCCGCGGCGAGTCTCGACGTCACTGAGGAACTCCCGCACCAACTGCGGCGACACATCGACCACTGCCAGTCGGTCCACGGCCTTATGCAGGCGCCCCGACACGAAGGGCAGGAGCTGGCACATCGTGTCGCGGTAGCTGCGCCGCGTGTTCGCCGCCAGATTGCGCTCGCTGATCAGGTGCTCCAAGAGGAATCGACGGATCCACGGGCCCAGTGTTCTGGTCTCACGCATGGCTGGCCTCCCCGAGGAAGAATTGCTCGAAGCGCGCGCTGGCCTGCTGCAGCAACTCGGGGGTCATGCTCAGATAGCACTGCGTGCCGCTGATGTGCACGTGGCCCAGGTACGTCGCCAACTGCGGCAGCATGCGCTGTACGTCGACGCCGTCGCGATACCAGCGCACAAGACGCGACACGGCCGCCGTGTGCCGGAGGTCATGCAACCGGGGTTGGTATCGCGCACCATCATGTCGACACACCTTGGCCTGCGATCGCATCTGATGGAAGGCTTGCTCCGCGCCCGCGCGCGAGACTCGCTCGCCTCGAGATGTCAGCAAGAACGGGGCGTCGGGATCCAGCGGTGAACGCTTGTAACGCCTCTGCGCGTGCTCGCGCAAGACCTGCGTCAGGTCGGTGCCTATGGGCACGAGTCGTGTCTTGTAGAACTTGGACCCGCGCACGTGTAGCACACGATCGTCCAAGTCAACGTCGGCCAAGTTCAGGTTCAGCGCTTCGCTGATGCGCAGTCCGGTTGCGTACAGCAACAAGAGCAGGGTTCGGCTGGTGAGCGCATCGATTCTGCGGGAAGCACGGCAAGCGGCTGCCTGCAGGAGCCGCTTGATCTCATCCTCCGAGTAGATGTAGGGTGTAAAGGTCTGGGGGCACCTCGGTTCGGCGGTGGGCAGCGGCACGCTGGAGACGTAGCCGCGGGCAAGGCAGAAGCGGTAGAAGCCGGTAAGGGTTCCGAACTTGCAATGCCAGGACCGCGTCATCGGCCCGTTGCCATCAAGGAAGGCGCGCACCGACTTCGGCCCGATCCGGTCGACGTCGATGCCTCCCATACTCTTGCTGAATGCCTTCAGCATGCGCGCCTGGGTCACGAAGCGCATTCCCAGAGATTGCTTGTAGCCCACGTAGGCCGCGACGGCTTGCTCGATCTTCATAGCAGTCCCCCAAGACTGAACTCGGCAACCAGGCGCAGGCCAACAAGATCCACCTTGGCGTAGGTGCGCGTGGCGGAAGAACTGCGGTGGCCCAGATGATCGCCAATCTGCTTGAGAGACAGGCCTTCGGCCACAAGATGCGTTGCACAGGCATGGCGCAAGGCATGAGGTCCCTGTCGGGGACAGCGGATCTCCAGCGCCTGAATGCGTGGCGCCACCGCGTAGCGCAGGCTATGTGGCGCTAGCGGTCCCAACGGAGCCCTGAGCGTCAAGAACAGCTTGCGCGATGCGCAACGTGGTCGCACCTCGCGCACATAGCGAAGGATCGCATTGCCGACCGCGGTCACCAGCGGGTAATCGTGCCTGCAACGCTGCTTGGGACGTGCGACGTGAAGGATGTCGCGTTCCCAGTCGATGTCATCCAGAGTTAGCGCGACGACCTCACTGCTGCGCAGGCCATAGATCCCAAGGAGCATCAGAACAGCTCTGTCGCGAATATCCCGGGGCCGATCCGTGTCGGTGCTCGCGATGAGCCGCTGAACGTCGTCCCAGCCCGGGCCGGCAGGCAGTGTCTCCTGCCTGAACAGGCGTGGTCCCTCGATCCCGGCGGCGAAGCTCTCTGCGCAACGACCCGTCGCGGCCATGTGCGTGTAGAAGGATCGCAATGCGATGGCTGCTGTGGCGATGGACGCTCGGCACCACCCCTGTGCACCCCGCATCGAGAGGAACGCATCTACATGTTCCAAGGTAGCCACGTCAGCGCCGCTGTGTTGGTCGTCGAGCCACGTCAGAAATGCCCGAACATGCCAGCAGCGGTTGTTGACAGTCTTCGGCGACAGGCCACGCTCCCTCTGCATGTGCAGCGCGAACTCGTCCACGAGCTCGGTGCCGGCCCCCGGCTTCGAAGGCGGCACCTGCAGACGCCCCATGAATCGTAGCCAGTCGGTGGCTACCTGCACGAATCTCTGGCGCCGATCGGGTGAGATGCTGCGGCCGCGTCGTCGATGATGCCGGACCCAACGATCGGCAACCGAGGCGACCTCCTCGGGCGCCACGCTCCTCGTACCGCTGACGTCCAGGCGCTGCGCGACGACCAGAAGCTCGCTCGCCAGGTTGGCAACCGAGTTGCTCGTCGCACCAGACGCGGCGAAGTGCGCAACAAAGCAGTCTCGCTCCTCGGCTGCCGGTCCATCGAGATGCCGGGCCAGAACGCGCGAATACCGAAACAGAGTCTCGAACATGATCGGATCCCCTTGTGAACTGAGGGGGCCCGACACTACGCCGACGCTGAAAGTTATGTGGTGCTCAGCGACCGACCTCCAGAGCAGGATGCCGCCGGGCGCCACATATGGACCAGCGCCACATTAGGGATGAGATGTGGTCGACCACATCTCATCCCGAAGTACCACTGATTACCCTTCTTGGCCTGATGCATCTCCGGGTCGCGCTCGCCTTCGGCGTTCTTGGTCGAACTGGGTGCTGCGATCAGCGTGGCGTCCACCGCAGTGCCGGTGCGCAGCAACAGGCCCTTGGCCTGCAGGATGTCGTTGACCACCCGCAGCATGTCGACGGCCAGGTCGTGAGCCTCCAGCAGATGGCGAAACCGCAGGATGGTGGACTCATCGGGCAAGCGGCTCACGCCGTCATCCAGCCCGGCGAACTCTCGGTACAGCGGCACGTCGTGCAGCGCCTCTTCCATCGCCGGGTCGCTCAGGCCAAACCATTGTTGAAGGTAATGGATGCGCAGCATCGTCTCGATCGCAAATGGCGGGCGGCCAGTCTTGGCCCGAGGGCTGTGCGGTTCGATAATCTGCACGAGCGCGCTCCACGGCACCACCCGATCCATCTCATCGAGGAACTCGCGCTTGCGCGTCTTCTTCGTCGACAGGTTCAGGCCGAGGCCCAGCTGATTCGGGGGAGTCACGCGTTTCGCAATCATGAGCAGATCATGCAAGGCTCGGGCCTGTTTTGCAGACCATCCCTAGTTGTCCTCACTACAACTACCATGCGCGAACTCAGGCAGGAAACAGCGCTGAATCGCAATTGCTTTCGAGATTGGCTGCTCAGTGCCTCAGCACAACTTTTCCTTGCGCGCCGGCTGCAACCTGGTTCTGAGCTTCGCGGATCTGCTCCAAGGTAAAGGTCCGTGCGATAGGGATGACCAGCAGGCCACGCGCGGCGGCATCCAGTACCGCGTCGAGCGTGGCTGCGTCGGTCTGGTGATAAAGCTCGTGAATGTTCACGCGATCGTTCGCGTTGGCACCCTCGGGCACCGGGACGATGCTGGCGACTTGTCCGCCGTCGCGGACCAGCGCGATGAGGTTGCCTGCCACGGGTGCCGTGGCGCTGATGGCGAAGTCGAACGTGGGCATTGCAGGCGGCACGGTGATGTCGAGCGCCTCGCCCGCAAGTTCACGTGCCTCGGCGAGCCGTTCGGGTCGAACGCCTGCCACCGGCGTAGCGCCGAGCTGCCGTAGGTATTGGATAGCGGCACGTCCGACGGCGCCCAGGGCGCCGGAAATCAGCACGCGATCGCCGGCCTTGACACCGAGTGAATCGACGGTCTGCCGTCCCGTGAGCCCTGCCTTCACGAGCGCCGCTCCCTGCTCAAAACTAAGGCCTGCGGGCAGCTTTGCGATCGAACTGGCGGGGACCACCCCATACTCGGCATGCGCACCCCTGCCGTTTGCCGCGAAGTCCGCGACGATACGGTCTCCGATCAGCCATCCGGTGACGCCCGCGCCCAATTCCGCAATTGTGCCGGCGGCGTCACCGCCCAGAATGGCAGGCAACGGGAGCGGGATGTATTGGGCCATGAAGCCCTGCCGCAGGATGAGGTCGAATGGATTGACAGCCGACGCTTCGATCTTGACGAGTACCTCGCCTGGCCCGGGCTTGGGCGTTGGCACTTCTTCGATCGAGAATTGATCGACGCCGCCGTAGGATTTCAAAAGTGCAGCCTTCATTGCATATCTCCGGAAGTTGAATGTCGCCCCTGCGAAGGTTTCGGGGCGATGGTGCGATCGGCGGATGCTGGCGGAAAGCCGAATCGAAAGCTCGATACGGTCAGGCCGCCCGCGAAATCCGTCTGGTGATAAGTGGTGGCTCCTGGCTCGTCCCAGGCCGCGCCCACAGTGACCATCAGCGGAAGCAGATGGTCTTCCCGCGGGTGGGCGATACGAGCTGAGGGAGCGGTTTCCCACCGCCTCAGCCGTGCTGCCCGGTCATCCAATTAGGCTTGGATGAGCGTCTGCTGCAACCACGCATCGAATTGTCGGGAGGGCTCGTACGCGCTCGTGTCACGCATGAGTCGCAGGTTGTGGAAGCTGAGGCCGCTCCCGACAATGAGCACGCCCTCGTCGCGCAACGGCGACAGGGCTCTCCCGGCGGCGAGGTGCAACGCGGGATCGAGGCCGGCGTCCAAGGACAACTGGACGACGGGCACGTCCTCATCGGGATACAGCGGCTTCAGGATGCTGAACGTGCCGTGGTCGAAGCCGCGCGTTGGATCGGACCTCGCGTCGAGGCCGTTGGCGCCCAGTAGCTCGGCCACGCGTTGAGCAAGCGTCGGAGAACCTGGCGCGCCGTACTTGATCCGATACAGGTACTCGGGAAAGCCGTGGTAGTCATACACCATCCCGGGATGCGGATTCGAAGAAACCTCGAAACCTGGTTCTTCCCAATGACCGGAGATCACCAACACGGCCTTGGGGGCGTCGCGGAGCTCCGCGCGCATGGCCACCAGGGATCGTTCGAGCTGGTCGAAGCGGTGGCGGAATCCGTCGGTCATGGACGGCCAGGGGCCGCCCCCGTGGCTGATGAAATAGGTCGGGAGTCTCGGATCGGACATCTTGCGTTGCTCAAACCGCTCGCGCGATCTACGACCGGGCCGGCTAGCATTGGAATTTCTGATGCCGCAAGGATCGTGGTCCTCAACTGGTTGATCAACCCATAATCAGTGGATGGATCATTTCCTCTATGTTGATGATGTATGGACACCTTGACCAGCCTGCGGGTGTTCTGCGTCGTGGCGGAACTTCGAAGCTTTTCCGCTGCGGCCAAGCGCCTGAACCTCTCACCTGCGATGGCCAGCAAGCATGTGATGAACCTGGAGAGTCGCCTCGGGAATCGCCTGCTCAATCGGACGAGCCGCCGTGTGAGCCTGACCGAGGTCGGTGCGCTCTACTGCGCTCAGGCCCTGCAACTGCTCAACGGTCTGGACGAGGCGGAGGCGGCGATCGGCAATGTCACCCAGATGCCACGCGGAACACTCCGGCTGAGCGCCCCGGTGTGGACGGCCAGTCCCTGCTTCACGAGCCTGTTGGCCGAATACGGGCGACGCTACCCGGATGTGTGCCTGGACATGGACCTGAGCGGACGGATCGTCAACCTCGTGGAAGAAGGCCTCGACCTCGCCCTGCGCGCGACGGCGCCCGAACGCCTCGACCCGGGCCTGGTCGCGCGTCCGCTCTCGCGGATCGAGTTCTGCCTGATGGCCTCACCTGACTATCTGCGCAGGGCCGGCTGCCCCAGGGCATTGTCAGACCTCAATGGGCACGCCCTGCTTCGCTACAGCGGGATGGGGGGCAACGAGGGCGTCGTGCTGGGCGGCCCGGATGATCGCCAGACGGTGACGTTTCGTACCGTGATGCAGAGCGAGAACGAAACGCTCCTCCATCTTGCTGCCCTCGAAGGCATGGGGCTCGTCTTCCTGCCGACTTGGATGGTCCAAGCGGATGTCACTGCCGGAAGGCTGCAGATCGTCCTTCCAGGCGCATTGAATTTCACCTTGACGCTGCACGCCGTATATTCAAGTCGAAAATTCCTGTCCCCCAAGGTCCGCACCTTCATCGACTTCATCGCCTCAAAGGGTTCGTTCGCCGGCGGATGATCGGCACCAACGGGTCAGCCCCACGCTCAGTGGCCCACGGCAGGACCGCCGGGGACCGGGGCCCACACAGTTTTCACACGTTTGGCGCCCTTCAATCCAGCAGCACCCCGGCTCGCTGTGCCACCGTCCCCCACTTGGCAAAGTCTTCGCGGCTGAGCCGCTGTGCTTCGGCAGTAGAACTGGCTTCAACACGCAGATCCATCTCCGCGAGTCGAGATTTCATTGCGTTCGTGTCTAGCGCGGCCCGTACGTCGCGCTGAATCTTGTCGACGACCGGCGGCGGCAGGCCCGCAGGTGCCATGAGAGTCTCATGGAAGGTCGCGTCAAAGCCAGGATGGCCACTTTCCGCCACTGTCGGCACGTTGGGGAGCAAGCCCGACCGTTCCATCCCGGAGACCGCAATTGCGCGCAGCTTGCCGCTCTGGATATGCGGCAACACCACGGACCCGACGATGAAGCCGCAGTCGACGGTGCCTGACATCACGTCCAACGCGGCCGGTCCTGGCCCCTTGTACGGCACGTGAGTCAGTTTGGTGCCAATGGTGGTCTGCAGCATTTCCATCGTCATGTGGCTCGGCGATCCTGCACCGCCGGACGCATAGGTCCGGGAGGCCGGCAACTGCGAGAATTGCTTGAGGGAAGAAATGCCCGCGGCCGGATTGCAGACCAGCACCTGGTTGAAGCTCGCGAAGTAGGTGACAGGCTTGAGCGAGCCCCGTAGATCGAAGCTCATTCGCTTGTAGAGGTGCGGGTTGATCGTGAGTACCGTGTCCGGTCCGACCAGCAAGGTATGCCCGTCCTTGGCCTGCGCGACTTCCGCCGCGGCGAGATTGCCACCAGCGCCTGGCTTGTTATCGACGATCACAGGCTGTTTCCAAGCGGCCTGAAGCGCGGGCTGAATCAGCCGGGCGATGACATCGCCTGGGGTGCCGGGCGGGAACGCTGCGACGAGGCGAACGGGCCGGGTCGGCCACTCCTCGGCGCTCGCGTGAGACACCATGGCGCACGTCACGACGATGGCCGAAACTCGGAAAAGGAGGGCAGGGATAAGCTTCATATGTGTGTCTCTACTTATGGATCGGATTGGCAGCATCTAGGCGGCCGTCTTATTGGCCGGTCAGTTGAGCGAGCACCGCGTGAGCGCCGTCCGCGCTGGTGCCGCGCCACGCGACGATCTGATCAGGACGGATGAGCGCGAGCGGTGCTTCGTAGAGCGACAAGAGGGAAGGCTGCGGTAGGCGCACTACGCGCAGGTCGACTGCCAAGGCATCGGCCGCAGATTCAAATTCCTCTGTGGAAGGCGGGTGTGGCCCGAGCGCCAAGAGCGTCCATTCGGAATGGAGCAAGTCGAACAAAGAGCGTCCGTCCTCGAGCCATGCATGCGGCGGGCGGCCCCCTGGGCTGGCGGTGGGTGTGTAGCTGTTGGGCTCGTCAGGCGGCAGGGCCGCGCCGTCGCGGATGATGATGGGCGAGTCGTCGTAGCGCCCGCCGAACGTCACGCCGGGGATGTTGAATTCGAGGCGCGCATGTTCGTTGAAGTGGCGGCTCGCCTGCTGTCTCTCTGTCGCGCCCCTTTCGGAGTCCTCCTCGAGTTCGGGCTTCGCCGTAAACAGCCCAACCGAGTCGGCGAAACGCCTCGCATAGGCGGTGTTGCGCTCGGCCAGCGGCTTGCGTTCTGCCTCGTAGCTCTCCAGCAGCGACGCCGTCGAGTGGCCCCGAACCACACTGGCGAGCTTCCAGGCGAGGTTCACTGCGTCTTCGACAGCGGTGTTGTAGCCCAAGCCGCCGGTCGGCGTGAAAAGGTGCGCGGCATCGCCCGCGATGAACACCCGGCCTTGTTGAAAGCGCTGTGCCACCAGCGCATGGCCTGCGAGCCAAGTGCCCATGGACAGAATCTCGATGGGGACTTCGGTGCCCACGGCTTCAGCGAAAATGCGGCGCGCATCGGCTTCGGACCAGGAGTCGGCATCTTCGCCCGGGCGCAGGGCCGCATGAAAGGCATATTCGGCCACGCCATCGACCGAAGCCATAAAAGCACGACGCTGCGGATTGACCGCTACGTACATCCAGGCCTTGGGATGACGCAGTACCGAGAGAAACTGCGGAGCGCGAAGGTAAATCGCAAACATCTTGCCGCCCATGAACTCGCGCTGGATGCCTGTCTCTCCGCCCCATTCGATGCCAAGTTGCTGGCGCACAAAGCTGCGAGCCCCGTCTGCGCCGATGAGAAACTTCGCCTGGACCTCGTGCGCTGGGCTTTCGTCGGTCGGCCGGATCGTGGCGTTGACCGCCTCACCCAGGTCGCGGAAAGCCTCCAACTTCCACCCATATCTCACGTCCGTGGACGGCCACTTCTGAGCGTGGCGCCGCAGCGCTTCCTCGACAAACTTCTGGGAGACGCGATGAGGCAGTTCGGCTGCACTCCACGAGCCCGTCATGCTCTTGACGTTAACGGCGGCTTCCGCGGCGGTAGGAAGGCTGATGCGCGCCAGCTCTTGGCGAGCGTAACGGGTCAGATAGACGATGTCCGTTGGATGGTCAGCTGGCAAGCCGAGCGCACGGATCTCGTCAGCGAAGCCTAGCCGCCTGAAATGTTCCATCGTGCGGGCTTGCGTCGCGTTGGCTTGCGGATTGAAAGCGGTGCCTGGCTTGGCGTCGACCACGAGGCAACGGATGCCGCGCCGGCCGAGTTCGTTCGCGAGCATCAGGCCGCACGGGCCGCCTCCCGCGACCAACACATCGGTCTCAGTGACAGGACGCCTGGCTGTTCCAAGCTGAAGGGGGGCGATCATTGGGTTTTCCTATGAGATACGGGACCAGGTGGGCGGCGCCAGATGTAGCTCGACGCCGCCGACAGACGGGAATGAGAGGATTTCGCGCGGTGCCGTCTACTGGGCCGGGCTTTGCATCAATCGGCGCGAATTCCGCGTTCCTTGATCAGGGCTCCGAACCTCTTGGAGTCCAATGCGCCCTTGTCACCGAATTCTGCTGGTGTGAGTGGCTCCGGGACATTGCCCAAGGCTTCGATGCGTGCTCGCACTTCAGGCGTTTTGAGCGCACGATTGACTTCTGCGTTGACCTTCTTGATGACGGATTGGGGGGTCCCGGCAGGCGCGTAGAGCCCGAAGACTGCATCGGCATCGAAGCCTTTGAGTCCGAGTTCATCAAGCGTCGGCACGTCCGGTACCAACGGAGCCCGCTTGAGGCTGCCCACCGCAAGCATGCGCAGCTTGCCCGTCTTAACATGCTGGATTGCAATCCCCGGGTCGAACAGGAAGTCGATCTGGCCCCCGAGCAAATCAGCCAAAGCGGGCGCCGCGCCTTTATAAGGCACGTGGATCGCCGACGTGCCTGTCTGTATCGTCATCATCTCTGCGGCGAGGTGGGGCGAACTTCCATTGCCGGGCGAGCCGAACGCGCGCTTGCCTGGATTCGCCTTCAGGTCCGCGATGAGGCCCTTGAAGTCCTTGATTGGGCTGTCAGCTCGGATGACCAGATAGAAGGGGACGAGCGCGACCGATGCAACAGGGACGAGGTCCTTTGCCGGATCGAAGGTCATCTTCTGGTAGATGTGCGGATTGATCGACACCATGCCGCCTGAACTCATGAGCAGCGTGTAGCCGTCAGCGGAGGCCTTGGCAACGAACTCGCCACCCAAATTGCCGTTCGCGCCACCCTTGTTTTCGATCACGACAGGCTGGCCCAGCGCTTGTTGAAGCGGCACGCCGACCACGCGTGCGAGCTGGTCCGCGGCACCGCCTGGCGCAAAGTTGACGATGACCCGGATCGGTTGCTTCGGCCAATCGTCGGCTTGCGCGGCTGCGTACAGGCCAAGACTGAACGAAAGAGCTGTGATTTTCAGCAGGAGCTTCATAGGGATGTCCTTTCGGCTTGCGTTCAAAACGGGTAGTGACGCTCGGTGGTCTGCACCGTGAGCCATCTCAATTCGGTGAAGGCATCAATGCCGGCGCGACCGCCGAAGCGGCCGTAACCCGAGTCCTTCACGCCGCCGAAGGGCATCTGCGCCTCGTCGTGCACCGTGGGGCCATTCACGTGGCAGATGCCGGAGTCGATGCGATTGGCCACATCCCAGGCGCGCGCGATGTCGCGCCCGAACACGGCGGACGAGAGACCGTAGGGGTTGTCCCCATCGGGAGCTGAGCGATGAGCAGAGCGCCACGCTCAATGCCAAACTGATTCTGTTACTGTCGAACCACATCGGAGACATCGCCCTGCTGCGCGAAGCGCTCGCCTTGGCCCGCGAAGGCATCTGAACTCCTGCGATCGAGTGGCGGAAAGGGCGGCCATAACAATGAAGGAGACAAAGAGGGAATCGCTGAGCGTTCCGGTCCTGATCATGGGAGGCGGAGGATGTGGCCTGTCCACAGCGCTGTTTCTGTCGAACTTGGGCGTGGATTCGCTGCTGATCGAGCGACATACACAACAGTCTCCCATGCCAAAGGCGCGTTATCTGAACCAGCGGACGATGGAGATTTTCCGCCAGCACGGCATCGCCGATGCGGCTACCAGCGTTCGATACCGTTGGAAGACATCAGCAAGATGCGTTGGTGCACCAGTCTCGGCGGAGACGGTGAGTTCGACCGCCGCACGCTCTATGATTTGGATGCCTGGGGTGGCCGGTCGTTGAAGCCGACCTTCATGAAGCACGTGCCGTGCAAAGGCACGGTGTACCCGCAGGTGCGTCTGGCCCGAGGACCGACCCATAGAGTTGATTGGCGGCACTAGCACTTTTTTTCAGGAGTCTCCCGGGCGATTGCTCATGCCGATAGCCGGGACACGTCCATAGCTTATTCCAATGTCTGGCACGAGGCGCCGGCTGCCGTGATGGCGACTTCGAAAGATCTTGAGGAAACAGCAAAACTGCGAATGCGTTCGGCGTCGGAGCGCGGATCCCCTGTCGAGGGGGAGTTGATGAACTGCCACGCCGATCTGCCGCGAGGTCGGTAGCTTGGGTGTCGAAGCTCAATTGGGCCCTCGCGCAGTCGGCGACGGCACAAGCTTGTTGACAGTTCGTTTCAAGGAATTCACCAACTCGGCCAGCAGGGGGTTCGGGTTGTCGTCCGACCAGATCAATCCGAGCTGACCGAAGTTGACAGCCGGGGTGAGAGGGACCACGGACAACAACTTCAGGGACCGATAAAAATCCGCGACGAGGCCTGAAAGAGGTGCTAGGCATTCCGACGCTTGCAGGTGGGCCTGGATAGATGCCACCGAAGCGGTTTCGACACGCGGGATCGGTAATCCGACTTTGTGCTCGGCAAAGGCCTCCTCGAATCGCAGCCGCGTCAGGCTGCCGGAGGGCGGCAGAACCCAAGGAAAAGTAGCGGCCTCGCTCCATGTCGGCTTGCGCTTCCGAGCAAACGGATGGCCATCTCGGCAGACGATGCGAACGACATCTTCCATCAGCACCTCGGTCGCGAAGCCATATCGATGGCCACGGACGTCCACTGTGCCGACGACCAAGTCGAGTTCTCGCTTGCTCAAGCGTTCGAGCAATGTCGGCATTGTGTTTTCTTCGAGGTACACGATGATGTTGGGATGCTGAAGTTGCATCTCCGAAATGGCTCGAGGAAGCATCATCAGTGCGGCCGAATGAATGCACCCGATCTGAAGTCGACCCACCAGGCCGGTGCGAACGGCTGCCAGTTCGTTGTCGACCCGCTGCACGTCACCCAGCATTCGCTCGGCATGGCGGCGCAAGATCTCGCCGGCGGCGGTCAGCTTGAGCTTGCGCCCGCGAACAAAGAGAGGACATCCGATGACGCTCTCCATCTCCGCCAACCAGTGCGACACCGCCGGTTGCGTCATATGCATCTGTTCAGCAGCCGACGTGATTCCCCYAGTGCTGTCGAGCACTAAGAACATCTCCAAGTGGCGAAGCTTGAGTCGGCGTGCCCACGGAATTTCGCTCAGATCCGGTCCCATGAGCGAATGTTAATGGATGGCCCGTCCCCCGACCGCTCGAACCGCGTTCTGGACGACAGCGCTCGTCGCCACTAAGCCTCGTAGGCAACCCCGTCACGGCCCGGATCGGCGCCGCCTTCGAGGCGACCGTTCACGTTCTTGATGGCGTGCACCCAGGCAATCGTGTACCCGAACGCGTTCCTAACTACCTGGTAGCCCAGCGCCTCCAGCGCACGGGTCACAGATCGCGGAATTCGGTTCGACACATCGATGGCATTGCTCGTCGAGGAGAACCTTGGAGCAGACACGGCCGCTTGGATCGTCATGTCGAAATCGATCGCATTTATCAGCGTTTGCAGCACGCCCATCGCGATCTGGGTTCCACCCGGAGCCCCCAAAACGATCTCTGGCTCGGCGTCCTTGAATACGATGGATGGGCAGGCCGATGAGAACCTTGACTTTCCGGCCTCGATGCTGCCGGCGCGCCCGGGGCGTGGGTCGAAGACGCCCATGCAACCGTTGTACATGAAGCCAAGTCCAGGTGTGATGACGCCCGAGGGCATCCCCAGCGAATGGGTTAGGGCGACGCAGTTGCCGTCTGCATCCACTGCTGAAATGTGTGTGGTGTCGCGGGGGACAGGAACTGCACTGCTCAGCCGAGGCACAGTTGCCTTCTCTCCCGCGGCGATGGACGCGGCAGCTTCGGCGGCCAGTTCTTTGGACAGTATCCGATCAAGTGGAACATCCACAAAAAGCGGATCACCGATCGACCGGTCCTTCTCGATGGTGGCACGCTTCATCGTCTCGCAGACCACGCGTATGAACTCGGGGCTGTTGTGCCCCAGTGCGGCCAGATCGAATCGTTCGAGGATGTTGAGCATCTGTAGCAGCATGGCGCCACCGCCAGGCGGCTGGTTCGTGGTGATCCTTCGCCCTCGATACGATCCCACCAGCGGCACGTTGTGCCGAGGTTGATAGGCGGCCAGATCCGCCATGGAGATGAGCCCGCCGTTGGCAGCCATGTCCTGCGTTATCGCCCTTGCGATCTCCCCCTGATAGAAGGCAGCAATCCCCTCACGGGCGATCGTTTCAAGCGTGTTCGCAAGATCCGGATTGCGAAGAGGCGCGCCGATCGATTTTGGCTGGCCCTCTGGTGTGCAGTAGAGCGCCCGACCATCCGCGCTAAAGGCCAGGCGCTCCCGGTTGCTAGCACGTCCTTGCAGCGGTTCGTCCACCCAAAACGCATGCATCGCGGGTCTGACGAAGAAGCCATCGCGAGCCCATGTGATGGCCGGTCCAACGACCTCTTTCCACGGCAGCGTCCCGTGACGCTCGTGCATGCGCTGCAGCCCTGCGAGGGTTCCAGGCACAGCGACTGATTGATACCCAATGTCGTTTAAGCGCCCCGCGATGCTGAAGCCAAAACCATCGCGGGCTTCACCTTCGAGCAGATGCTCCCACATGTCGGACCTTGCACTCATCGCGGCAGGGGCGTGAAAGTCGAAGTATTCATGCGCCGCAGGCTGTTTCATGTACACCGCAGCTGTCCCGAAGCCTGCGATGCCGCACATGAGCGGATCGACCACTGTCTGGGCAAGAGCGCAGGCCACAGCCGCGTCCACTGCGTTGCCGCCCGCACGCAAGATCTCGACGCCAGTCTCCGCCGCTTCAGGTTGGGGGCAGACCACCATGCCGCGTGGGCTCGTCGATGTTTTCATGGGTTTCCTGATCGTTCAGTTGGGTTTGAGCTGCAAATCCGCCGCGACGCGTTCAAAACGGATCAGATCGGCCCTGGCACGGGCGTCTGCCTCGGCAGGGAGATTGGCCACCGGGATCCAGCCCGCCTCGAGCAGCCTCTTCCGAATGTCAGGCTGAGCGAATCCCTTGGCAACGGCCGCTTGGAGCCGGTCCACAATTTCGGTGGGCGTGCCCTTCGGCGCGGCGAGGGCGAACCAGCCTGAGGTCACGAAACCCGGGAGACCCGCTTCATCGGCGGTCGGCACGTTCGGCATCGAGGGACTGCGAACTTGCGTCGTCACGAACAACGGCCGGACCCGTTGCGCCCTGACGTTCTCCGTCTGCGACGCCGCGTTGTCGATCATCGCGTTGATGTGGCCACCCAAGAGATCCGTCGTGGCAGGAGGACCACCTTTGTAGGCGACTACATTTGCAGTGATACCGGCCGCCTTGAGAAACATCATCTGCGTGAGATGTGCCTGCGTTCCGATCCCTGCATTTCCGAAGGATACCTGGCCAGGACGTGCCTTTGCGTAGTTGATGAAGTCCTTGAGGTCTTTTACCGGCAGGTCACGATTGGTGACGACGATGAAGGGGATCTCGGTCAGGATGGTGATCGACTTCAGCGAGTCAACGGGTCGGTACCGGAGGTTGTATATGTGCGGGTTCACCGCCATCGTCCCCGTGCCGGTCAGAACGAGGGTATATCCGTCCGGTGCAGCCTTGGACGCGTACTCGAGAGCAGTGGATCCGCCAGCTCCTGGCCTTGGATCGACCACCACGGGTTGTCCCAGCGCCTTGGTGAGAATCTCACCGACCTGCCGAGCAAGTGTGTCCGAGGCACTGCCGACGGCGTAGGGGAAGACGATGGTGATCGGACGCGTCGGGTACTCGGCGGCCGCTGCTCCCGTTGCCGCTCCGGCTGCGAACAGGCTGCAGATCGAAAGGACAAGACAGCGGGTAAAAAGGGTCATCGGACTACTCCTCGAATTCGGAAGGCTGCTTCAACAGCGGCACCGCGAGTGCCGCCAGTTCCAAGAGAAGCGGGAACATGTCCTGGTGGTACCACCCAGCTTCATGCAGAACGTTTATCGAGCCGATGGTGATTCCGCTGGCTCTGATGGGGACGTTCACGGCACTGCCGCAGCCTAGAGCCTCGAAAATCGCGAAGTCGGGAAAAGCGTCTCGGCAGGCTTGCGGTGTAGCGCATAGCCTCGGCGTTCCTTCAACCACGATCGTGCGATAGAACTCGCTGTCTGTTCGGAGAGGCTTCGTTCCACCTCTTGGATACGCGACAGGATTGCTTGAATGAACACGCCGGTTGAGCGACCGAGGCACATCGATGGTGAGCACCGTCAGGAGCTTGTGACCGGCAGCATGTGCGTAGACCTGCTCGAGGTCTTCAAAGGCGTTGATGTGCATCGGCGGCATCCAATGATTCTGTTTGACATATGCGCATGCCACAAATGAATAAATCGGTGGCCATCCATAACCACCAGCTCATGTTTCCCTAGGCGCATGCGGGCAAGCATGCAATTTTGCTTATGGTTTAAGCGAATTTATTCATTTGCGTTGATGTGTCATCGCCCTGAAACTTGAAGCATTCACTCAAGCTCAAGGTGGGATTTCATGAAGTTGTCAAATTGCGTGAGGGCCATGGCCCTGTCTACCTTGGCTTGCTTGTCGGCGCCAAGCTTCGCTCAGGCCATCTTCCCTAGCAAGCCAATCAAGCTGGTCGTTCCACAAGCACCCGGCGGTGCGTCGGACACTATCGCCCGCCTGTATTCCGATTTCCTTTCGAAGTCGATCGGGCAACCGGTGATCGTCGAGAACCGCCCTGGCGCGAACGGCATCCTTGCGTCAACATTGGTAGCACGACAGCCCGCTGACGGCTACACGCTCTTGCTCGCAGGCGTGTCGCAGCTTGCGCTGAACCCGATCACGTACAAATCTCTGTCGTACAACCCCCAAAAGGACTTCACCGGTGTCGCGCTTCTCGTGAACACGCCGTTCCTGTTGGTGGCCCATCCCGAAACAGGGATCAAGACCTTGGATGATGTAGTGCGGGTCGCCAAGGCCAAGCCCGACTCCTTGAACTTCGCTTCTGCGGGCAAAGGCAATGTGACCCATTTGGTGAGCGAACTGCTTTTCCAACGTTTGAATATTCAGATCACGCACGTTCCGTTCAACGGCTCGGCGCCCGGACTGCAGAGCGTTCTGGCCGGGCAGACCCAGTTGATGTCGGACGTCTTCGCCACCAGTGCGCCGCAAGCCAAGAACGGCAAGGTGGTACCTCTCGCGGTCATTGGCGAGAAGAGGCAGCCTGCGCTGCCCGACGTGCCCACGGTTGCGGAGCTGGGTGTGAAGGACTTTCCGGCCCCGGGTTGGTACGCGTTGGTTGCGCCGGCAGGGACACCGAAGCCAATCGTCGACCGGTTGAACGCAGAGACCCAGAAGTTCCTGCTCAACCCTGAGATCAACGCCAAGCTGGTCAGCATGTCGCTGGAGCCCCTGCCTTCTAAGCCTGAGACCGTGATGCAGAAGGCCTCGCATGAGTCGGAGAGCTTCGGTCCGCTCATCCGCAAGCTTGGCATCTCCAACGACTGATCCTTGCGAAGCCGATTGTGATGACTGACCGAATTCCAGTGAACAGGCTTCCCCGAGCCAAGTCGATGATCGTTGCACCTCAGCCGGAAGCCGTCGAGGCAGGGGCGAGCGTGCTTCGCGCCGGGGGGAACGCGCTTGATGCCGCACTGGCCTGCGCTTTTACGCAGGGGGTGGTCGACCCTTTGATGTGCGGCATCGGTGGTTTCGGGGTGCTGCACATCTTCGAGCCGGCCACGCAGCGACATATGGTGTTTGAAGGGCTCAGCTCTTGCCCAATCGAGACGCGGGAGGATCAGTGGGCGGAGGAGTATCTCGGCGACACTACGGACGGGTTCGGGTACGTCGTCAAGGGGTTCGTCAACGAAGCCGGTGCCATGTCCGTATCAGCTCCGCCCGTCCTCAAGCTGATGTCCGAGGCCCACGCGGCATTCGGAAGGAGACCGTGGGACGCACTGTTCTCCGACGCGATCTCGCGAGCCGAGAACGGCTGGATCGTTCGCCCTCACGTCTACACGGTGTTTACGCAGGATGAACGCAAGTATGGGCGCATGAACTATGGCGAGAAGCTTGCATTGACCGTCGACGGCCGTCGCATCTACCTCAATGAAGACGGCAGCTACAAGAAGCCTGGCTCAACGGTTCTGAACCCCGACCTCGCTCGGACGCTCCGGACGATCGCTTCTGAAGGGGCGGAGAGCTTCTACACCGGAGAGATTGCGCGCCGCATGATCGATGACGTGCGCTTGCAGGGCGGGATCCTGTCGATGGCCGATTTGGAAGGCGTTCGCGTCGTGCAAGCAGAGCCGCTGAAGACGAGCTACCGAGGCTGGGAAGTGGCAGTACCTCGACCACCCTTCGGCGGCGCGTTGGTGGCGCAGATGCTCAAGACGCTGGAAAATTTCGATCTGACTTCCATGGGCCACAATTCGCCCGAATACATCCGCGTCCTCAGCGAATCTATGAAGATCGCCTTGCGTGACCGCGAGGAGTTTGTCGGCGATCCTGACTTCATGGAAAAGCCAGTGGAGGAGCTGCTGACGGAAGCCTACGCTCGACAGTGCGCTGAGGTCATTCGTCAAGGGAAGAAGGCCGATATCGTGCGTCGGACCGTCGGTGAATCGAAACACACCACCCACATCTCCGTTATCGATGAAGAGGGCATGGTGGTGTCCTTTACCCATACGCTGGGCAATCCATCGGGCTTCATCGTCAAGGACACGGGTTTCATGCTGAACGGCGGTATGAGCACCTATGACCCGATTCCCGGGCGCCGTAACTCCATGAAGCCGGGCAAGCGTCGCTACTCGACGATGTCGCCGACGATCGTGTTCGACGCGGGCAAACCGGTGATTTCGGTGGGAGCGCCAGGAGCATCTTGGATCGGTCCTGCCGTCACTCAGGTGCTGTTGAACACGCTCGACTGGGGAATGGGCATCCAGGAAGCTATCAGCGCTCCCCGGATGGTGTCAACGAGCAACGCGATCGACATTTCCAACCGAATTCCCCTCGAGACGCAACGCCACCTGGAAGAAATGGGCTACCGGGTTCGCAGAACGCACCTGTCCTATGCATTTGCGGGCGTGCACGGAATCACCCGATTCGGCGGCATCCTCCAGGGTGGCGCCGACCCACAACGCGATGGGTACGCACAGGGCGTCTAGTCCACCCCCCAGCGGGCTAGGCGCCTGGCTGCGCCTCTCCTCGGATCCATGCGCGAAAAGCCTGCAACGGTGGATAGGTTTCGCGGCTGGCCGACCAAGCCAAGTAGTAACTGTCCTCACTCTCCTGCGGCGAGCCGGCGGCCACCACCAGATCTTTGCGGGCCAGTTCTTCCTTGATCAGGAACGTGGGCAGGAGAGCAACACCGAGACCCGCAATCGCTGCCTGCGCCGCGACCGCGAACTGGTCCACCAGCATGCCGTGAACGAAATCAAAGTCCACGTCCGAGGCGCGCAGCCACCGTTCCCACGCATCCGGACGGCTCACAAGATGAATCAACGGCGCTTGCAACAGATCCACGGGCCTGTTCAGCCCCAGGCGTTCCTGCAGTTCGGGACTGCAGGCCGGGACGACGCATTCCTTCATCAGCAAATCGAGCCTCGCGCCGGCCCATTCCGGTGGACCGAAGTGAATGGCGGCATCTTGCGAATCTACCTCGAAGTCGAACGGCACCAATCGCGTGCTCAGATTGATGGTGATGCCCGGATGATCTGCCAAGAATCTGGGCAAGCGGGGCGCCAACCAGCGTGTTCCGAAGGTTGGAAGGATCGCCAGGTTGAGCGTTCCACCCTGCGGATTGGCCTTGATGCCCATGGTGGCCGCCGCGATCTGTTCAAGGTTTCGCCGGATCTCCCGCGCGTAAGTTTCTCCGGCGGGCGTGAGCTTCACAGATTGGCGCTCGCGCAGGAACAACTCCGATCCCAGCAGGTCCTCCAACCCWCGAATTTGCCTGCTTACCGCACTTTGGGTGAGATGCAGTTCGGTTGCAGCCGCCGTGAAGCTCTGAAGTCGAGCCGCCGCCTCGAACGATGCGAGTACCGACATGGCGGGGAGGAAACGACGCGAGAGAGTGACCATCAGGCATTCTGCCAAGGAATGATGTTGGACCGGATTATCGTTTGCTTGCTAGGGAAGGCGAACCGAAAATTCAAACATCGCAAACCTGTTGATGCATCCACAGAATGACTGAAACAAAAGAAATGCCATTGTCCGTAGGTACTGCCGCCTCGAAATTCGTCAGCGCCGACGAGATTCGCGGGCGTTTTTCTAGCGCCATGTCGAGGATGTACCGCGAGGAAGTTCCGCTGTACGGCGTGTTGCTGGACCTGGTTGCGGAGATCAATTCAGCCTCGAAGGATCTACGGAAATCCGCAGGGGAGGGTGAATGCGCCCGACTGAGCGTGGAGCGACACGGGGCGATCCGCCTGGGCACCGCGCGGGAAYTGCACACGATTCGGCGGATGTTTGCCGTCATGGGGATGGTTCCGGTTTCCTACTACGACCTGTCGGCCGCCGGCGTTCCCGTGCACTCGACGGCTTTTCGCCCCATTACGGAAGAGTCCCTGGCTTCGAACCCCTTCCGAGTGTTCACGTCGTTGCTGCGGCTCGAATTGATTGCCGACGCTGAGCTTCGTGAAGAAGCGTCCGGGCTGCTTCGTCGCCGGAACATCTTCACGCCCCGAGCCCTGACGCTCACCTCACAGTTTGAACAAGAGGGTGGGCTTTCCGAACAGGATGCCGATGAGTTTGTCTCCGCGATGCTCGAGACGTTTCGGTGGCACAGTGCTTCCACTGTGTCCCGCGCTGCCTACGATCGACTGCGCAAAGCCCATCGTCTGATTGCCGACGTCGTGTGCTTCAAAGGGCCGCACATCAACCATCTGACGCCGCGAACGCTCGACATCGACGCCGCGCAAAGAGAGATGCCCCGGCGTGGCATTTCGGCGAAAGCGGTCATCGAGGGTCCTCCGCGGCGCAAGGCGCCCATCCTTCTGCGGCAAACCAGCTTCACCGCGTTGGAGGAAGCAGTGACCTTTGTCGACGACAACTCGGCCGGTGCGCACACGGCGCGTTTTGGCGAAATTGAGCAGCGGGGTGTCGCGCTCACCCGATCGGGGCGGGCGCTCTACGACCGTCTGCTGGACAAAGCACGCAATGATGCGGGTAGCAGTGAGGCGGCGTCCGAGCGCGATCGTTTCGAATCGGCCTTCAAGGAATTTCCGGACGACTACGAAGCCCTGCGGCGCGAGGGCCTGGCGTTCTTTCGTTATGAGGTTCGTGGTGCCCTTCCACAGGGCGTTGGAGCAGAGCTCGATCTGGATTCACTCATCGCCTCAGGTGTCGTCGCGGCCTTGCCAATCATCTACGAGGACTTCCTGCCAGTGAGCGCCGCGGGGATTTTCCAGTCGAACTTGGGAGATGACCAGGCCGAAGCCTACGACACAGGACCCTCTCGGGCGCTCTTCGAGCGCGCCCTGGGCACCACTGTCCTGGATGAGTTTGAACTCTATGAAGCCGAGCAGAAGGCCTCGCTCGATCTGCTCATCCGTCAAATCAATTCGAATGGCGGTGCGCAATGACCCAAGATCCTCTTTCGCATGGCCTGTGGGGTGCATCCGCACCCGCCGGACCCGTGACCCGGCCGCTTTCGGAGGACGTCACTGCGGACGTCGCAATCATCGGTGGTGGTTTCACGGGATGTTCATCGGCACTGCATCTCGCTGAGGGAGGCGCCACTCCGGTTGTGCTGGAGGCCGCGGAGATCGGCTTCGGCGCATCGGGGAGGAACGTCGGCCTCGTCAACGCTGGCATGTGGGTCATGCCTTCCGTGCTCAAGGAACAGCTCGAAGAGCCGTATGGCACGCGGCTCCTGAACGTGCTGGGTCATGGGCCCTCAGTCGTTTTTGATCTGGTAGCTCGCCACGGCATCGAATGCGAGGCGGTGCATGCAGGAACGCTCCACTGCGCGGTCGGGAAGACAGGCGCAACGGAGGTCGCTGAACGCGGCCGACAGTGGGCAGCCCTTGGTGCACCGGTAGAGGTGCTGGATGCCCGGAAAACCGCTGAACTCATTGGCTCGAAGGCCTACTCCGCATCGCTGCTCGACCGCCGGGCCGGCACGATCCAGCCGCTGGCGTACGTGCGCGGCCTCGCCTCCGCTGCCCTCAGGGCCGGTGCGCGGATTTATACGCAGACGCGCGTGGTGTCTGCAACACGCGCGGGCGACCGCTGGCAGTTGACCACAAGCGGCGGAAAAACAGTTTCCGCGAAATGGGTCATTGTCGCGACCGATGCCTACACCGGCGCTGCGGGTCTGTGGTCCGGCATTCAGGCTGAGCAGGTTCAACTGCCATACTTCAATGTCGCGACCGTTCCGCTGGCTCGCGACGTCGCTGCAGCGATCCTTCCCGACCGGCAAGGCGCATGGGACACCTGCCAAGTCCTGTCGTCGTTCCGCTTCGATGCCGCCGGCCGTCTGGTCTTTGGCAGCGTGGGCGCCCTGCGCGGAACAGGAAAGAGCATCCATCAAGACTGGGCCCGGCGGGCCGTCGCGAAGATCTTCCCTCGGCTCAAGGACGTTCAGTTCGAACATGCCTGGTACGGGACCATCGGCATGACGAGCAACGCTCTGCCGAGGTTTCATGAACTGGACCACAACGTCCTCTCATTCAGCGGGTTCAATGGCCGTGGCATTGCACCCGGAACCGTCTTCGGCCGGGAGCTTGCGAGAGTCATCCTGGGCGAGGTTGCGCGGGATGAGCTACCGCTGCCCATGACGCCGCTCGCTGCCGTGCCATGGCGCGGAGTCCGCTCATTGAGTTACGAGACCGGTGCACAAGCTGTTCATCTGATCAGCGCACGCAGAACGCAACGGGCACGCCATGACTGACGAAATGAACCCCGGCAGCATTGTTGATTTGCTTCGCGCAATCGTCGGATCCGAGGGCCTCCTCTTGAACGACGATGTCTTGCCATACGCGCAAGGGGCGCGTTATGGGGCAGGTAAGGCTCTTTGTGTCGTCCGACCGGCGACAGCAGACCAAGTCTCGCAGGTGGTGGCACTGTGCGCGGCGAAAGGCGTCAAGTTGATCGCACAAGGTGCCAACACCGGCCTGGTCGGCGCGAGTTCACCCGATCCCTCCGGCGGCCAGATCATTCTGTCGTTGAGCCGCCTGCGCCGTCGGTGCGAAGTGGACGTCATCGATCGAACGGTCGAAGTGGACGCCGGCGTGCTTTTGCATGAGCTGAACCAGGTGCTGGAGCCCTACGGTCTGCATTTCCCGATCGACCTGTCAGCGGATCCGAGCATCGGCGGGATGATTTCGAGCAACACGGGCGGTGCTCGGCTGCTCCGCCACGGCGATGTTCGACACAACCTGTTGAGCGTTGAAGCGGTTCTGTTCGATCCGCCAGGCGAGATCGCACGATTCGGCAAGCCCCTGCGGAAGAACAACACCGGCTTTGACCTCATGCAGCTTTTTGTCGGTACATCCGGTGCAGCGGGCGTGATCACCGCGGCAACGTTGCAGGTTGCAGCGCTGCCACGGCAGGCCGCGACGGCGCTCCTGGTCCCGTCGTCGGACGGAGCAGTGAATACGTTGCTCAAGGCCTTCGAGTCAGACCTCGGTGATTTTCTGAGCGCCTTCGAGGGCATGTCTGGCGCGGCCATCCAGGCTGCCTTGAACCACGTGCCCTCACTGCGCAGTCCATTCGGCAAGGGCCCGCCGCCTGATTTCTCGATTCTTGTCGAACTCACCTCCAGCGCGCCCGTGTCATCGGCGCTCGACCTCGAGAGCCTTCTCATGAGCTTCCTGGAAGAAAGAATCGGCCACGAAATTGTGGATGCAGTCATCGGCAAGGGTCATGAAATCTGGCAACTGCGCCACAGCCTGAGCGACGGAGCGCGAGCACTCGGTAGGGTGATCGGCTTCGACGTCTCCGTTCGACGCGCGGACCTCCTGCGCTTCCGACGCGCCGCCCGCGATCTCGTTGAGCGGCAGTTTCCGGTTCTGAAGGTCGTCGACTTCGGACATGTGGGAGATGGCGGCCTTCACTTCAACCTTGTCTGGCCACGGGACAGTGTCTTGCTCTACGACGAGGCTGTGGTAGCTGAAGTGCGAGACCGGCTCTATGAGCTCGTCGTGATCGATTTCGATGGAAGCTTCAGTGCCGAGCACGGCGTTGGGCCACACAACCTTCATTACTACCATCGATTCACGGCGCCTTCCGCTTTACGGATCTCCGGTGAGATCCAGCGATTGCTGGACCCTGAACGCATCTCGGGCTCCGTACAGTTTGGGCCCGCCGAAGTCGCAGCTTCTTCGAACAAAGTGAAGGAGGCTACGCTGTGATCAACGATCTGTTTGTGCCCGCGTTCCGTGCGCCGGCGGGCTCTCCGATCCGAGAGCTTTTTCCCTACCTGAGTAAGCCAAACATGATTTCGTTTGCGGGAGGGTATCCGTCGCCTTCCCTGTTCGACAGCGAAGGGCTCCAGGCGGCAGCGCAAGAAGTCTTTTCGGCGCCGGCTGCTGCGTTGCAGTATGGCCCAACCGAAGGCATGTTGACATTGAGGAAGGAGCTTCTGGACATGTCGCAGCAGCGCGGGGTGAACTCCTCGCTTGAACAGCTTCTCGTGACCAGCGGCTCGCAGCAGGCCTTTGATCTCCTGGTGCGAGTCTTTGTCGAGCCGGGGGACACGGTTCTCCTCGAGGCGCCAGCCTATCCAGCCGCGATTCAGGCGCTGCGTCTTGCGGGTGCAAACCTCCTTGAAGTTCCGATGGACGACAACGGGCTGCAGACCGATCACCTCGAGTCGCTATTGAAGCGACTGACGGTGGAGGAGAAGCCCAAGATGCTCTACACGGTGCCCACGTTTTCGAACCCCCGAGGAAGCCTTCTCTCCCACGAACGGCGTATCAAGCTGATCGAGCTTGCCCGCCAGCACGCGTTCCTTATCGTCGAAGATGACCCGTACGGCGAGCTTAGCTTTACGTCCGAAGTGCCGCCTACGATTCACGAGCTGGCAGCGAAGTGCCAAGCGGCCGCGGAGAATCCCGTCGTCTATCTGTCGAGTCTGTCCAAGACTGTCGCGCCGGCGCTTCGTGTCGGCTGGATGGTAGCTTCGCAAGACATAGTCAGGCGGTGCGCTATCGCAAAGCAGACCGTGGACCTCTGCACCTCGCCGATCTCTCAGCTGATCGCGGCGGCATATCTTCGATCCGGTCGTTACGCACCATGCGTCGAAAAGGCGCGGCTGGAATACCGGGTACGCGCCACGGTGATGGCTGATGAACTGGAAGCGTCCTTGGGTAAAGACGTATCGTTCCAGCGCGCTCCTGGGGGCATGTTCCTGTGGTTGGAGTGTGCCGCACACGTCGACCCCCACCGGCTCTTCAGTGCTGCCGTTGCCAACAACGTGCTCTTCGTGCCAGGCGCGGCCTTTTTCCCTTCTGCACCGATGCGCGTCGCAATGCGTCTTTCTTTCGCTGCGCCGGACGTCGGAGAAATCCGCGAAGGCGTTGCACGACTCGCCCGCGCTTTTCAATCTTCACTCCTCAACCTCTAGGCCTGACAATGACCCAATCCATCACTGCTGCACTTCTTGATCACTTCGGGATTGACCGAAATGATTCCACCGGCGAAATTCGGGTTTCGTCCCCAATCGACGGCGGAGAGATCGCGCGCCTGAAGGGGAGCACGGCCACCGAGGTTTCTGAGGCCGTACGGCTGGCCACGGAGGCCTTCAAGGCCTGGAGGGACGTGCCAGCTCCGCGTCGCGGGGAACTGGTTCGCCTCCTAGGTGAAGAACTTCGAGCAGAAAAGGAATCGCTCGGCAAGCTCGTCTCGGTCGAGACAGGCAAGATCCTCTCGGAAGGCCGGGGCGAGGTGCAGGAGATGATCGACATCTGTGATTTCGCGGTCGGCCTCTCGCGCCAGTTGTATGGCTTGACGATTGCGTCGGAACGTCCCGGGCACCGGATGATGGAGACGTGGCATCCCCTCGGTGTGGTTGGTGTCATCAGCGCTTTCAATTTTCCGGCAGCCGTGTGGTCTTGGAACACGGCATTGGCCATCGTCTGCGGCAACGCGGTCGTCTGGAAGCCGTCGGAAAAAACGCCGCTCACGGCCCTGGCGTGCCAAGCCATATTCGAGAAGGCGATGAAGCGTTTCGGCCCCGCACCGGCGAGCTTGTCGCAAGTGATCATCGGTGGGCTTGAGGCGGGCGAAGCACTGGTTGACGACGAACGCGTCGCCTTGGTATCTGCGACGGGGAGCACTCGAATGGGGAAGGCGATTGGGCCACGCGTTGCAGCGCGTTTCGGACGTTCCCTTCTGGAGCTTGGTGGCAACAATGCGGTCATCGTGACACCCAGCGCAGACCTCGATCTAGCCGTGCGGGGCATCGTGTTCGCCGCAGCGGGAACCTGCGGCCAACGCTGCACGACAACGCGCCGCATCATCGTGCACGAGACCGTCAAGCAAGCTTTGGTGGCTCGTCTCAAGAAGGCCTACTCCGCGTTGCCCGTTGGCAATCCGTTGGAGGAAGGAATGCTTGTGGGTCCGCTCATCGACGCCAAGAGTTTCGATAGCATGCAGAAGGCGCTCGGATCTGCTCGCGAGGAAGGCGGCCAGGTCACCGGGGGCGACCGCTTGCTCCAAGAGCAGTTCCAGTTGGCCTACTACGTCCGTCCTGCTATTGTCGAAATGCCCAAGCAGACGGCCACGGTTCAGCAGGAAACGTTCGCCCCGATCATGTACGTCATGAGCTACAGCGATTTCGAGGACGCACTCAGCATCCAGAACGATGTACCTCAAGGATTGTCGTCCGCCATCTTCAGCAACGACATTCGCGAGACCGAGCTCTTTCTGTCGGCACGTGGTTCTGACTGTGGCATCGCCAACGTGAACATTGGCACCTCCGGCGCTGAGATCGGCGGTGCGTTCGGAGGCGAAAAGGAAACCGGGGGCGGACGCGAGTCTGGCTCCGATTCCTGGAGGAACTACATGCGGCGGGCCACGAATACGGTCAATTACTCGCGAGATTTGCCGTTGGCGCAAGGCGTGAAGTTCGACGTCTGATTTGGCCGCGCGACGCCATGCCATGGATCGCGATTTGCTCCTGGTCCGTACACCCGGCGGGCAAGCAGTCGACCAAACACCGGAGCTGGAACATCGAGCTCGGCGTTCTGTAGACAGCCCTGCGCACATCGGTTCCGACACCACGCGCAAGGGCGCGGTTGATTGACGGCTTACCATTGAACAAGCGGCTTCGTCACCGCCCTCCAAACGGTGGGTTCCGGTATCTCAGTTCGGAGCGGACTCCTTCCCCAGATACGCGTTGCGCACCCCCGGGTCTCGTAAGAGGCTCGACGCCTTCCCAGAATGGGCGAGACGCCCCAGTTGCAGCACATAGCCACGGTCCGCGATTGCGAGCGAGGCGGCGGCATTCTGTTCGACGACAAGTATGGTCATGCCTTCGCGCCGTAGCTGCCCGAGCACCTGAAAAATCTGGTCGATCACCATCGGCGCCAAGCCTAGTGAGGGCTCATCCAGAAGCAGGATGCGTGGTGAACCCATGAGGGCGCGGGCAATTGCTAACATTTGCTGTTGGCCGCCCGAAAGCTGGGAAGCGACCCGGTTGCGCATCTCGCCCAGAACCGGGAAGAGGTCGTACATCCTGTCCACGTCGAAGGCGATGCGGGAGTCGCGCCTATGGTAGGCGCCTAGGCGGAGGTTGTCCTCAACGGAAAGAGGTTTGAAAATCTGCCGACCTTCAGGCGCGTGCGCGATCCCCAGTGCAACGAGACGGTGGGGTGATTCACGCTCGATCTCCTCTCCCCGGAAGAGGATGTGGCCCTCCGTGATCGGTTGCAACCGAGAGATGGCCCTCAGGAGCGTGCTCTTACCTGCACCGTTTGCGCCAAGCAAGGCAACTATCTCACCCTGCTCAACCTGAAGGCTGACCCCATGCAGAACCTGAACTCTCCCGTACGACGAAAAAAGGTTCTTGACTTCAAGCACGTGCAATCTCCTGGGCCGCCTGCTGGCCGAGATAGGCTTCGATGACGCGGGGGTCGTGACGGATCTCGTGCGGCGACCCGCGTGCAAGTTCGCCGCCTTGATTCAGTACCAATATTCGGTGGGAAATACCCATAACCATGCGCATGTCATGTTCAATCAGCACGATTGCGACTCCGGCTGCCGCTATCTCGGAGATTAGCTCACCTAGTTCTTGCGTCTCTGCTTCGTTGCAGCCGGCGGCTGGTTCGTCGAGCAGCAACACCGAAGGCCGGGCTGCCAGTGCGCGCGCGATCTCCAAGCGCTTTAGCGAGCCGTAGGGAAGCTCGGACGCGACGGTCCCAGAGAGGCCTGCGAGGCCAAAACGTGCGAGGATCCCTTGTGCCGTGCGCGCCGCCTGTTCATCCTGCCGGGCGACGCGCAGGGATCCCAACATGTCCCCCAGAAGGCTGGATCGCTCCCAGCGGGATCCTCCGACCATCACGTTCTCCAAAGACGTGAGGTGATGAAATATCTGCAGATTTTGGAAAGTCCGGGCCAATCCTCGCCGGGCAAGCAGGTGCGGCGCGAGGCCAGAGACCTCTTCGCCGTTGAGCTTGATGCTGCCGGAGTGCGCTTGATACAGTCCGGAAACGACATTGAAGAGCGTAGTCTTGCCAGCGCCGTTTGGGCCGATAATGGAAAGCACTTCGCTTGGCTTCACTTCGAAATTTACATCGTCAACTGCCTTGATACCACCGAAGGAGATGCTGACGTTTTCCACCGAAAGGATAGGCGAATTCATCTCCACCGCCTTATCACGCGCTCTGCCAGTCTGCTGAGCGTCGGTGCGATGCCGTCTGGCAAGTAGATCATGCTCAGCATAATGAGAAGGCCGAGGCCTAGGTCCTGGTAGTCGTGAAAGCTGGCGAGCACCTGCGGCAGGATCGTCAGTAGCGCAGCGCCCACGATGGCTCCGAAGGCTGACGCAGAGCCCCCAATGACCACCATGGCCACGAGTTCCACCGACGTGAGGAATCCTGCGGCTTCCGGCGTAATGAATCCGTTCATCAATGCGAGTGTGCTGCCGGCCACGGAACCGAAAACAGCCGCAGTCACGAATGCCTCCAGCTTCCTCGCGGCGACGTCTACGCCTGCGCTTGCAGCGGCGACTTCGCTGTCGAGAATCGCGCGCATAGCCCGTCCAGAAGGCGACTGGCGCAATAGCACGACAAGTGCTGTTCCGCACCATAGAAGTCCCCCGCTGATCCAGTACCAAGTCTCGGGGCGGTCAAGCACCGTGCTGCCGAATGTGATCCGCGGCACAGCGACACCATCTGGACCGCCCGTGAACTGCACCTCGTTGGTCGCGGCCAGGGAAACCAGCAGCGAGAATCCGAGTGTCGCAATCGCCAAGTAGTGCCCCTTAAGGCGAAGGATTGGCCGGCCTACCAAGTAGGCCACCAATGCGCTGATCGTGCAGCCCACGAAGGGTGTCAGGATCGGAGGGATGCCGAAGCGGACCGGCAGCACTGCAGACGCATAGGCACCAATGGCGAAGAATCCTGCCTGCCCAAGGCTGATCTGCCCTGCCAAGCCCATCGTGACATGAAGCCCAACCGCGGCCAGGCTCATGATCCAAACGAGAGCCACTACCCGGAGCACATAGTCGGAGGACACAAACGCTGGTGTCAAAACGATCACGAGGGCGAGAATGGCGCAGCCCGCGAGCCCGGGGCGAGAGGAGGGTGCGAACACCGCCGGTCCGCCGGATTTAACGAGCGAACTCATACGCGATCCACGGCTTTGCCGCCAAAAATGCCGTTTGGCATGAACAGGAGGACGAGAATGAGCGCCACGAACGCGACGCCATCCTTGTACACAGATGTCACGTAGCCGGCGGCGAGCGCTTCCAGTACGCCAAGCGCTAGGCCGCCGACGACGGCACCCAAGGGATTTCCCAAGCCGCCGAAGATTGCCGCGGAGAATCCTTTAAGGGCGAACACCGCACCAATGTCATAGCGCGACAGCGTGATCGGCGCAATGACTAGTCCAGCGACCGCACCAAGTGCGGCTGACAGCGCGAATGCCACCAGGAACATGCGCGGGACGTTGACGCCCACGAGTTGAGCAGCAGATCGGTTCGCCGCGCAGGCGCGCAGAGCCTTGCCGGATATGGTTTTCTCCAGGTAGATCCACAAGGCCAGGAACATTAGCAGGCACAGGCCCAGGACCCACAGACTCTGGGGAAGCAGGGTGGCGCCGCCGAAACGCAGGGGCTCTGACCCGGTGAAGGCGGGCAGCGAGTGATACTGGCGGTCGAAGATCAGGCCAGCAACTCCCTTGATGACACTAGAAGCACCCAGCGTTACGATGATGAGCGTAACCGGGGACGCTTGTCGCAGACGTTGGATGACCGCTTTCTGGAGTAAGACGCCGACGAGCACGGCCACGCTTACGGCAATCAGCGCAGCGGCGAACATCGGGACTCCATGTGAGAGCAGCAAGATTGTTACGAGCCCGCCGAGCATGACGAATTCGCCCTGGGCGAAATTCACCACATCCGAAGCGGCGTAGATCAGCGTAAAACCGATTGCGACGATGCCATAGACGGCACCGATCGTGAGTCCCGACAGGACGAGTTGGAGTAGTTCTGACACGTCGTAGTTACTCCACCAGAGCCCAGTCACCGCTACGGATCTCAACCAGACGAAACGCTTCGGCACCGAACCCCATGTGGTCCGTTGGCGACATGTTCACGACACCGGCAGTTCCAACAAAACCCTTGGTCTGCTCGATCGCGTCGCGCACTTTCCCAGGGTCGTCGCTGTTGGCGCGCTTGATCGCACCGGTCAGCATCATGAATGCGTCATAGGCGGATCCGCCAAAAGAGGAAACCGGCTGTCCAGTCGCCTTCTGAAAGACTTCGGCATACCCCAACACCACGGCACGCTGCGGTTCGCTTTGGGGCAGCTTGTCGCCGATGATGAGCGCGGCAGAGGGCAGACGATTGCCTTCTGTAGCCTTTCCCGCCAGATCGATGAAGCTCTTGGAGGCGACCGCGCCGCTGTGATACAGGGGGATCGCAATTCCGAGTTGCCCATAGTTGCGCGTCATGATGGCCGGACCCTGGCCACCCCCGCCGGTGTTCAACACCGCTTGGATACCGGTTGTGTTCTTTAGCTTCGTCAGCTGCGGCGTCATATCGGTGTCCTGCGCACCATAGGTCATTTCGAGAGCGACCTGCAGGCCGAAGTTGCCCACCACCTTCATGCACTGCTCGCGCATCGACAATCCAAAGCCGTCCGTTCCCGCCAGCAAGGCGATGCGCGTATAGCCGTTCTTCTTCATGTCCAGAAAAATCTTCTCACACATCATCCGGTCGGTGTGCGGCGTCTTGAACACGTACTTGCGCACGGGGTCGATGACGTTGACACTGCCTGCAAGCGAGATGAAGGGGATACGGGCAGATTCGACGACCGGAATCATCGCCATGGTTGTGCCGGTAGTGGATCCGCCGATGAGGGCCGTTACCTTGTCCTGCTCTGCCAGCCGAGTTGCAAACGTCCTTGCCTTGGTTGCATCGCCGACGTCGTCATAAACGACGAGTTCGAGCTTGCGGCCCAGAAGTCCGCCAGAATTGTTGAGCTGATTGGTGTAGATTTGAAGCGTCTTGAGCTCCGGCTCTCCTACGAAGGAGGCCACGCCTGACACCGATAGCACCACGCCGATTCGAATCGGTTCGGCAGCCAGGGCGTGGACGTGAAGCAAGCTGGTAGCGAGCGAGGCGATGCCGGCGACCAGCATGCGGCGAATGATTTTAGGAACGAGCATGGGAATGTCTCCTGTGTAGCGGTCAGCTGCCGACGGTTTTGTTGCCTGCAGGAGTTTCAAAGTGGGTCTGGGCCAACGCACTGCGTAGCGGTGCCTTGACGATCTTCCCTGTCGAATTGACAGGCAGAGCATCAACAAAGGCGTATCGGCGAGGCCGCTTGAAGCGCGCGATGCGCTCCTGGCACCATGCGTCCAGGCTATCGGTGCTTGCTTCAGTCACGTTCGGTTCGCGCGCCACGAATGCGACGACTTCCTCGCCCCAGTCGGCGTGGGGGGCGCCGATCACAGCTGCCTGGGCGACGGCTGGGTGCTGGGACAGCACAAGTTCCACTTCGCTGGCGTACACGTTGTAGCCGCCCGAAATGATCATGTCCTTTGACCGGCCATTTAAAGTCAGCCATCCCTCACTGTCCAGCGAACCCAGGTCGCCCGTATGGAGCCATCCATTCCGTATCGCAGCGGTTGTTGCCTCGGCATCCCTCCAGTAGCCTTGCATCACCACTGGGCTTCGCGCTATCACCTCTCCGACCTCGCCAGGGCCCAGGCGCGCGCCCGTTTCCGGGTCGGCGATTGCAAGCTCGACTCCGGTGCGGGCAGGCCCCACGCTGCTGAGCAGGCGATCCTTGTTTCGCTGCGGGTCTGCAAAATGTTTCTTACCAACACAAGCTATGGTCACTGGCATCTCCCCCTGACCGTACACATGATGTAGGCGAGGCCCGAAAATTTCGAGGGCGCGGGCAATGTCTTCCGGCGCACTCGGTGCCGATCCCATGAAGATGGAGCGAATGTGGTCGCGGGGCACCGCCGCGAGCCCCGGATGATTCATAAGTCGCCGCAGCATGGTCGGCGCCGCGAAGAAGCTCACGTTCCGGTGACGAGCTACGAGGTCAAAGATCGCGACCTCGCTGAAGCTCTTGCTCTCCGGCAGGAGGTGATGCGCCCCCCGTGCGGTGTACGGCAGCGAAAACAGGCCGCAGCCGTGCGAAAGGGCCGCGGTGTGGATGACGCAGTCGCTTGGATCGAGCGCGTCCAAGTCCGCGTAGTGCCGCCAAATCATTTCCGTGACGCAGCGATGCGAAAGCATTGCCCCCTTCGGCCGGCCGGTCGTGCCACTGGTGTAGAAGATCCAGCACGTTTCGTTCTCGTTGACTTGATGGATAGGAACGGGGGAGTGGGACAGTAGCGCCTCGTACTCCGCGCCGGCGACCTCGATTAAGTCAACTTCGGCGCCGCGTAGTGCCGTCCGAGCGGTTTCGAGGCAGCCGTTACTACTGAAGCACACACGCGCCTCGCTATGAGCGATGGTGTACCGAGCTTCATCGGCATGCAGGCGCGCGTTCAGCGGCACGACGCAAAGCCCCGCGTGCCAACAGGCATGGAGGACTTCCAGGTACTCGGGGCAGTTCGGCAACAACAGAGCAACTCGGTCACCTGGCGTCAGGCCATGCCTCGCTACAAGTCCAGCGGCAAGCGAAGCCGTTCGCCGGTAGAACTCCCGATACGTCCACAGCAGTCGGCGCCCTTGGGAGACGGCAGGGCGCTCAGGTCCCGTTCGAGCGGCAGCTGCGAGAAATGTCGCGATATTCACTCTGAATCCTTTCAACATGGGCAATTAGGTACATTAGTCGCATGTGTGACCAATGAGTAACTGGCTGCAGATGCTACGCCTGCACATTCGACGAAATACTAGGGCTTGTACTGAGAAGATGGCGAAAACAGCGCTGCCTCGTGGGCGTATAGTCACGCATGTAACCCTATAGTCACTAAGGAGGCGCCAGTGGGAGATCATCCGCAAGCCAGCTGGGGAAGCAGCATCCAGTCGTCCGAGGAACAGCGGCGCGGTAAGCGCGACGCAATCCTGCGTGAGGCCGCGCGGTCATTCCGTAGCAGAGGCTTTGAGCAAACAAGCATGACGGACATCGCTGCCGTGCTTGGCGTGAGCAAGGCGGCGCTTTACCGCTATGTGAGCAACAAGCAGGAGTTGCTATATGAGTGCCACTTGACCGCTTCAAGGTTCGGTACGCTGGCCATCGTCGCCGCCGAATCGGAAATGGGTTCCGGACTCAAGAAGCTTGATGCTGCGATTCGCACGCTGGTGACCGGCTACTTTGACCCGGAAAATGGGGGTGCCGTTATCGTCGACCTCGATTTGCTTACTTCTGAGCAGCGCGAGCACATCGTGAAAGAACGCGACCGTTTCACCAAAGCGCTCGTCAAGATCGTTGCGGGCGGCATTGCAGATGGAAGCATTGCGCCGACGGACCCGGAATTTGCGGTCTTCACGCTGATGGGCGCCTTCACGTGGATGACGCGCTGGTACTCGCCCGATGGTAAGTGGAAGGTCGGCGACGTGGCCGACATGATTCTCAATCTCTTCATCGAGGGCCTGCGCCCGCGCAAGCCGGGATGAGGAGAGGCACATGAACAATCATCGCGATGCCAAACTCGCGATCTCGAGCGGCCGTCAAAGATTGAGAGAGCGCGTTGCCCTTGTGATGGGCGCGGGCTCGGTCGCGCCTGGCTGGGGGAACGGTAAGGCGGCCGCGGTCGCGTACGCCCGTGAGGGCGCGGTGGTAGCGTGCGCTGACCGCAACCTGGAAGCCGCCGAGGAGACAGCGAGGATCATCCGGGAGGAAGGCGGCAAGGCCGTCGCGCTGCGCTGCAACGTCTCCGATGAGGCCGCCATCATGGCGGCGGTCGACAACACGCTAACGGAGTTTGGCCCTATCGGCATCCTTCACAACAACGTCGGCACCTTCAGTCCCGGTGGTGTCCTCCACGAGCCGGCTGCCGACTTCTCGCGCATCATTGACATCAACCTTCGCGGCGCCTTCCTTTCCATGAAGCACGTATTGCCCGTCATGGTCGAGTACCGTGGTGGCGTCATCACCAACGTGGCGTCCGTCATGGCAGTGCATTTGGTGAAGGCGAAGTATGCGAGCTATTACGCGAGTAAGGCCGGGTTATGTCACCTGTCCCGGTCGGTGGCCACAGAGTACGCACCACAGTTGGTGCGGATCAACTGCATCCTGCCCGGTTTTATGGACACGCCCACTGTGAACCATGCCACCGCCATGGCGAAGACCTATGGCGACGGCGACGCCGAGGCGATGCGCCGGCAACGCAATGCAATGGTGCCCATGGGTTTCATGGGCTCGGCATGGGACGTGGCCTGGGCTGCGGTCTTCCTGGCGTCAGATGAGGCGCGCTATATCACCGGCATCAACCTCCCCGTAGACGGGGGCATGACGGCCTCGTGAAACCGCGGTCCTCCTGTCGTGGCGCTGCGTCGTTAGCGCCATCGTCTCCTGAACACACCTGAAGGAAAACAACATGGAACCAGAACTTCGCGACGGCGGTCTGTCACCGCTCAAAGGCTACGGCCGGTTGAAGGGCCGGGTTGCGCTCGTCATGGGCGCAGGCTCGATCGGCCCGGGCTGGGGCAACGGAAAGGCGGCCGCCGTGGCCTATGCCAGGGAGGGCGCCAGCGTTGTTTGCGCGGACCGCGACTTGAGTGCAGCAGTGGCCACGGCCGAAGTCATCCGCTCGGAAGGCGGCAACTCGCTTGCAGTGCAGTGCGACGTCATCGACGAGGCGGCAATCCGGGCCTGCGTGCAGGAAACCGTCGCGCGGTTCGCCACGGTCGGGATCCTTCACAACAACGTCGGCATTTTCCAAGCCGGGGGGGTGCTCGGTGAGAGCGCTGAGGAGTTCTCTCGTGTGATGGATATCAATGTGAGGGGCGCCTTCCTGGCGATGAGGTATGTACTGCCGCTGATGGGGCAACAGCGCACGGGTGTGATCACGAACGTCGCCTCGGTGGCGGCTATACGCATGGCCACCACGCACTATTCGAGCTACTACGCAAGCAAGGCAGGCCTATGTCATCTGTCACGGTCGGTCGCGGCGGAGTACGCGCCCATGCAGGTACGAGTGAATTGTGTCCTGCCGGGCTTCATGGACACGCCCATGGTCAATACTGCCAGCGCGATGGTGAACGCCTATGGAGGCGGCGATCCTGATGCGATGCGACGCGCCCGTGATGCGCTTGTACCGATGGGCTACATGGGCACAGCTTGGGACGTTGCATGGGCATCCGTGTTTCTCGCCTCGGACGAGGCCAGATACATCACGGGAATCAATCTTCCAGTCGACGGCGGGGTCTCTGGCGCATGACGACCATCCGAGAGGCCATTCCAGTCCGGGAGGGCTTGTTCCGTTTTAACGCGGACGGTCATCCGGTGCTACTTGCGAGCCAATGCCAAAGCTGCGGCACCAAACACTTTCCCAAGGTGCCACTGTGCCTGGCTTGCGGCGAGGATGCGCTCGGTGAAGCTGAAGTCGCCGCAACTGCCTCGCTCTTTTGCGCAACGACTGTCCAAATGCGGTCGACCAACCTTCAGCCCCCATACACCGTTGGGTATGTCAAGACCACGGATGGGTTGATGATCTTCGGCCCTGTCGACAGTGCGGGAAATGCTGCATTGCCTGTCGGGACCCCGATGAGGCTGGAGGTCGTGCCCTTGTGGCGCGAGAACGAGCGGGATGTTCTGAGCTACCGGTTCCGTCCGTTGCAAGGAGTTGCGTGATGCGCAAGGTACATGTTTTGGGCATCGGGTCGACCAATTTCGGTAAATTCCCCGACAGCAGCGCCACCTCCCTCGGCCGCACGGCTGCCATAGCTGCATTGAAGGACGCAGCAATCAAGCCGCGCGATATCCAGGCGGCGTACACCGCTCGTCTTTACAGCGACATGATCGCAGGCCAGACAGTTCTTGCCGGGGTCGGCATCGCCGATGTGGAAATGGCCAACGTGGAAAATGCTTGCGCCGGCGGCGGCACCGCGGTTCGAATGCTCTGGAAGGATATAGCCGCCGGCTTCTGTGAAGTCGGCATCGCTATCGGCGTTGAGTCACTGTCGCGTAGTCCGGTGGTCGGCAAGCTCATTCCTCCCGCCGAGGATGACCTAGATGGGATGCTGGGCATGACGATGCCAGTGGTGTTTGCCCTCCAGGCGAAAAGGCTGATGGAAACCCATGGCGCCAAGCCCGAAGACTTCGCGCGTGTGTCGGCGAAGTCGCATGAGTTTGCTGCGCTAAACCCTTACGCGCAGTACCGCAAGCGTGTGACGGTGCAAGAAGTGCTGGCCTCTCGCATGATCGCCGATCCCATCACGCTTCTGCAGTGCTGTCCGACAAGCGATGGTGCGGCCGCTATCGTGTTGTGTTCGGAAGCGTTTGCTTTGAAGCACGGAAACAGAGGCCGACGCCCGGTGGAGATCGTCGCGTCCGTGCTGCTGTCCGGCGACTACAGTTACAAGAAGGAAGACCTCACCAGCATGCGGATGGGGACCAAGGCGGCGCGGCTCGCCTACGAGATGGCCGAGTTAGGCCCAGAGGATCTTGATGTGGTGGAACTGCACGATGCCTTTGCCCCTGAAGAAATCCTCCACTATGAGGACCTGGGCTTATGCCCTCGCGGCGGCGGCGTGGAATTGCTCCGATCGGGAGCTACATCGCGCGGCGGGCGAATCCCAGTTAATCCCAGTGGGGGCCTGCTCTCCCTCGGCCATCCGCTCAGCGCCTCCGGTGTGCGCAACGTCTGCGAGATCGCGCTGCAACTACGCGGTGATGCCGGAGAGCGGCAGGTGCCAGGGGCAAGGACGGGTCTCGCGCAGATGCTGGGAGGTTCCGCGAATATGCTCGAGAGCGGGGCGGTCACTATCCACATACTGAAGGCCTGACGCCATGGACAACGCCACCGTCGTCCGAACTTTCAGCAACTGCTCACACGCCCCGGCACGCTTTCCTCAGGATCCCATGGYGCTCGCGTTGAACGCCGGGTTGCTTTTGGTTGAACCGGGCCACGCGGTGCTGGAATTCGAACCGGGCGCACATTTTTTGCAGGGAGCCGGAGTCGTGCAAGGCGGTGCGGTCTGCGCGATGCTGGATTTTGCCGCGGCGTGTGCTRCCATGAGCGTTGTTTCCGTCGACGTGGGCGTCGTAGCGGTCAATCTGAACACCAGCTTCGTGAGACCGGCCCATCTCGGCCGCTTCACAGCGAGCGCTCAAGTACGTAAGCACGGCCGATCGACGATCTTCGTCGATGCCGAAATCAACGATGCGTCTGCAGGCAAACTGATTGCGACTGCACAGGTGGTTCTCCACATCGTGGGACGGTAGGATTGAACGGAGCGCTACCAGGATTCGGGAGACGGCTCGACCTTTGGGTTCGTCCAGGGGAGCGGGGAGAGCGTCAATCACTTGCCTAGCGGCGCTCAGGACGCGATTTCCCCGAGTCGATCCGATAGGTCTTCGATCGGCTCATAGTGGCTCTGGACGTGGATAGTGAGCGTCGGCGCATGAAACCGGCGCGCCTTGGGACTAAAACGTGCTCACTCGGATGGCTTCTTGCCCCGCGCTGCCCGACCGGCTTGAGGCTTCCCATCGGCCTCCGCCCGTCGCTCCGCCAATCCCGCCTCGAACTGGCGCAGCTCGGCCACTGTCGTCGCCTGCTCTTCGCGCAACCGCGCAATTTCGCGCTCGGCCTGCTCTTCCTGGCGCCGCAGCCGCTCGCCGAGGTCCGCTGCGCGCTGCTCTGCCCCGGCCGCCCGCTCGCGAAGGGTCGCAAGCTCTACGCGCATCTCCTGCTGCTCGTTCAACCAGGTGGCCGCCGCCTCGCGGTGCGCGGCCTTCTCGGCTTGGAGGACCTGCTCTGCCGCTGCCTGCGCGGTGCGTGCTGCCTCGTGATCTGCCGTCCGGGCCTTCTGCTCTTTGACGAGATCCGCGGCAGCCTGGCGCGCGGCCACCCGCTCGCGATCGACGTCGGCAAGGAGTCGGCGCTCGTGCGCTACATGCCGCTGCTCGGCTTCCCTCGCGTCACGCTGAGCCGCGCCCAGTTCCATTGCTGCTTTCTCGCGCAGGGCTCCTTTGCTGGCCACGGCCTCGTCGATGGCATTCCGCAAGCGTCGCACCTCGGCTTCGGAGTCGCTGAGAAGACGAGCAGATTCCTGCTGCTGGGCGTGCATCTGGGCCTCGATGGCTGTGACCGCCTGGCGCGACGACGCCAGGGCCTCGTCGAGCGCCACGCGGGCCTGCTCGAAGGATGACACGCGCTGGGTCAGGTCCGCTTCCCTCTGGGCGAGCGCCTCGCGCTGCAGCTCGAGCTCGCGCCTGGCCGCTTCGGTCTTCTGGACCTGCACCTGGTCGGCCTCGCGGCGCGCGGCATCCCAGAACAGCTTTGCGGCCTGGACCACGGCTAGAGGGAGCTGATGCGCCTCGCCGTCAGCCAGGTTGGCGCCATGGCCATCAAGGCGCTTGCCGAGCGTGGCGAACCAGCGCTCTAGCATGGGGCTCACGGTGTTGGGCGAGCCGCTGCCGATCTTCTGGCGCACGCGTTCGATGGTCGGGCGCAGGCCTTCATGCACGAGCGCATCGGCGGCTTCCCAGACCTGGGCCTCTTGAATCCCGCGGCCACCGCGCGGCGGGAAGGTGCCGACGTTCGAATTGGGGCTTTCCATGGGCTGCTCCGGAGGGCTATGGACGCTCGGACTCGGTCGATCCCATGTTTTCGCATCCAGTAATTTTAACTTTCGATAATAATAGATTATCGTAAGTAATATATAATGTACGTAAGACATCATACATGGCATGTGTGATAAC